>SXND01000237.1 GCA_005777235.1 Pseudomonadota bacterium | reverse complement strand
GCGCACTCTCGCCGAACGCACCGTCGAAGCCCTCTGGAGCGCCATTGGTAAGATCTATGATGCGGTCACCCCATCCCATTGCAACAACTTCTTCTATAAAGCCGGATATGCAGTGCGTAAATTATGAAAATGCTCTAGGGCCCTCCTGCTGGGCGTGCTCAGTACGGGGCTCGTCGAGGTGTGGCATGTGTATCTGGGCATCCTGACCACCGGAGCCTGTTGGGCCCTGGATACCCCGTCGCGGCGTGCACTGCTCTACGACCTGCTCGGCTCTGAGGGCGTGACCAATGCCCTGGCTCTGGATGCGGTCGGGATGAATGCCAGCCGCATGTGCGGTCCGGCGCTCGCCGGACTGCTCATTACGGTGGCAGGCGTAGCGGGCGGCTATGGCGTCATCACCATGTTTTGCGCCGTGGCCTTTGTGCTGCTGTGGACGTTGCCGGTACCGCAGAGCTCACGCCAGGTGCCACGGCGTACGCAGAGCCTGGGACGCAATCTCCTCGAAGGCTTGCACTACGTGCGTGGGAATCGCACCATTATGGCCACGCTGTACATTACAGTGGTGATGAACGTGCTGCTATTTCCGTATGTCCAGATGGTGCCAATTATCGCCCGCGACGTGCTGCACGTCGATGCGGCCCTGATGGGGGCCTTGCAAGCCTCGGAGGGCCTGGGGGCGCTCACAGGGGCGGTGCTCATTGCCTCGTCCACCCGTCTGCACTACCACGGCAGGATCTTCCTGGCCGGCTCGCTGCTGGGGTTTATTGGGCTATGTGCATTTTCCATGTCGCGTTGGTATATCATTGCGCTGCCAGCGCTACTCTGCCTCGGTCTGGGGACTGCCGGGTTCGGCGCCATGCAGTCAGCGCTGGTGATGCTGGCCTCGCCGGAGGAGATGCGTGGACGGGCATTGGGTGTCCTGAGTATCACCATCGGGACCGGCCCGTTCGGTTCGCTGCTCATGGGCGCCATGGCCAGTGCCATCCACCCGGTGTTTGCGCTGCGTATGCATGCCCTGTTGGGGATTGTACTCCTCGCCGTGATCATGGTATTGATGCCATCCATTACCGATCGTACGCCGCCGGTGCGGGTGTCACCGACACCGCAGCCGGTGCGTTCCTAAGGTTTCACAAGGAGAGCCCGCATGGCAGTAACTCGTCTTGACATTACCTCGCGTGAACCGCTCCTCGGCGGCAAAGCCTTTGGCGCGACAGGGGCCTATGAAGTACTGCACGGCAGCGTCACCTTTGCTGCCGATCCCACCCACCCCTGTCAGCAAGGCATCACCGATATCGCCAACGCCGCCCGCAATCGTGCTGGACAGGTCGAATGGTGGGCGGATTTCACCCTTCTTCAGCCGGTGACTCCTTCCCGTAGCAATCGGCGCCTGTTCTTTGAAGTCATCAATCGCGGCCGTGTGCGCACCTTTGCTCGTTTTGACCATGTCGCCGACACGCCGAATCTCAGCGATCCCAACTATCTCGGCGAGGCGTTTGTCCTGCAACAGGGCTACACCATGGCGTGGTGCGGCTGGCAATGGGATGTCATGCGCATGGATGGTTTGTATGGCGCGGGCATGCCGCAGACGCTGGAGAATGGCACCCAGGCCAGCGGGCCGGTGCTATGCCAGTGGTGGCCGCAAACGACCACGCCATCGCTGGTGCTCGCCGACCGGATGCATCAACCCTACCCTACCATTGACGTTGACGACCCGCAGGCGGTGCTGACCGTGCGCGATGCCGAAAATGCCCCGCGCCAAGTCATCCCACGCGAGCAGTGGAGCTTTGCGCGGGTGACGCGTGGCGAGGCAGTGCCGGCGACGACCTCCGTATTGCTCGAAGGCGCTTTCCGCGCCGGCAAAATCTACGAGTGCGTCTACCGTACCCGCAACGCCCCGGTGGCGGGCCTCGGGCTCTTAGCGGTACGTGATGTGGTGTCATATCTGAAATATGAAACCGATGCGCAACGCAATCCCTGCGCCGGGGGCTTGGAATATGCCTATGGCTTTGGGGCCTCGCAGAGTGGACGTTTTCTGCGGCATTTCCTCTATCTCGGCCTCAACCGTGATGAAGCCGATCGGCAAGTCTTTGATGGCCTCATGCCGCATGTGGCCGGGGCGCAACGCGGCGAATTCAATCGACGCTTTGCCCAACCCTCTTCCACCGCTCTGCAAGGCCCCAACACGGTCTTTCCGTTTACCGACGCTGAACAAGTCGATCCAGTTACCGATCAGCGCGATGGTCTACTGCGCCGCCTGAACAGCTCTGGCCACTGCCCGAAAATCCTCTACACCAATAGCTCGGCAGAATACTGGCGCGGGGATGCCGCTTTGGGGCATATCAGCGTCGATGGCCGTACCGATGTGGCCCTCCCCGATACAGTGCGGCTGTATCTCTTTGCCAGCACGCAGCATACCCCAGGCAAGCTGCCGCTGACGGACCGGGCCGGTGACGGGACGCGTGGGCAGCAGCCCATGAACAGCCTTGACTACAGTCCACTGCTGCGTGCCGCGCTGGTCAACCTCGACCGCTGGGTGAGCCACAACACCCCACCGCCGCCGAGCTGTTATCCACGCCTGGCGGATGGCACCGCGGTACCGCCGGAACAGCTGGCTCCGGTGTTTCAGGCCCTGCCGGGTGGCAAATTCCCCAGCCTCTTCCCGCAGCCGCATCGGCTCGACTTCGGCGCCACCTGGGACCAGGGCATCGCGGCGGTACTGCCGCCACACGTTGGGGAACCCTATGCCATGCTCGTGCCTGCCGTCGATGCCGATGGTAACGAGATTGCTGGTATTCGCCTGCCGGAACTCAGCGTGCCGCTGGCGACCTATACCGGCTGGAATCTGCGCCATCCGGCGCACGGGGCGCCCGATCAATCCCTGCGCATGCAAGGGAGTACGATCTGCTTTGCGCCCACAGCAAGTGCACGAGAGCAGTCGGGTGATCCACGCCTGGCGATTGCAGAGCGTTACGCGTCGCCAGAGCAGTATAGGGCCTTAGTACAGCAAGCCGCCGCAGCGCTCAGTGCGCAAGGCTATCTCCTGGCTGCCGATGTGGACGCCGTGGTGCAGCGCGCCATGCGGCGTTACGAAGCCTTCATGACGCAGGGTTGAGGTCGACGCAGGGTGTACACTGGTTCGAGGACGGCCATGTGCCATGCCACAGGACTGGCCGACGAGGCGCCTCAAGACAGCAGGGCTTCGACACGCGCCATATCGAGATGCGTCTCGACATGCACGGCCAGACGATACAACATGCTTTGGAGGGACGGCGGCGCGGCACTGGCTGCTGCGCTGGGCTGCCAGCCCAGCGACGTGAGCCAGGCATGACGCAGCGCGGTATTGTCAAACAGACCGTGGAGGTAGCACCCCCAGATGTGCCCGTCTGTCGTGACCACACCTTCCGCTAGCGCGCTGGGAACGCCGTTGCGCTGGGTAATCGTCAACCACGGCTGTGGGCTGGCCGTCTGCCCCATATGAATCTCATAGCCGTGCATCGTCTCCCCCGCCAGGGTGGCCATCCAGCCAGGGCCACCTTCTACACGCGCTTGCACTTGGTAGGTGGCTTTCGTGGTCCCGAACACGGTCGTGATCGGCAAGAGCCCTAAACCCGTCATGGCCGGGAGTGGCGATTCAATCCCCAGGGGATCGGCAATGTGCTCTCCGAGCATCTGATAGCCCCCACAAATGCCGACAATCACCGTACCTGCTACGATGCGCTGCTTGATGGCCGGTGCAAACCCTTGGTCTCGCAGCCACAGCAAATCCTCGATGGTGCTCTTGGTGCCGGGGAGAATCACCGCCTGTGGCTGTCCCAACTGTGCGGGTGAGGTCACGTAGCGTACCGTCACACCCGGCTCTGCGGCCAGCGCACCGAAATCATCAAAGTTGGCGATATGCGGCAGGCGGATGACCGCCAGGTCTACCGCGCCCGGCTCCGACGGCCCGCTGGACACGACCGTATCGAGATCTGCCCCATCTTCTTCGGGCAAGCGCAGATCAGGCAGAAACGGCATCACCCCCAAAACGGGCCGGGCACTGCGCTCTTCCATCAGGCGGACGCCTTCGGCAAAAAAGCTCACATCCCCGTAGAATTTATTGATCACCAACCCACGCACCAGCGCCTGTTCTTCGGGGGGAAAGAGCCACAGCGTCCCGAGCAGTTGGGCAAAAATCCCCCCGCGCGCAATGTCCCCGACCAAAAGCACCGGCGCCTGGGCATAGCGTGCCACCGCCATGTTGACCAGATCGCGCGGGAGCAGGTTCAGTTCCACGGGGCTGCCGGCGCCCTCGATGATCACGACATCATATGCGGCCCGGAGGCGGTCGAGCGCCGCGGTGACCAGCGGCCACAGTTCGTCTTTATAGCTGGCATAGTCCCGGGCGGAGACCGTGCGTAGGTGCCGCCCCATGGCAATAATCTGCGTACGGCCCTTACCCTCAGGTTTGAGCAGGATCGGATTCATGTCGGCACATGGTGCGATACCCGCCGCGGCCGCCTGTACAGCCTGGGAACGCCCAATCTCAGCCCCATCAGCGCACACCGCCGCATTATTGGACATATTCTGGGCTTTGAACGGCGCTACCCGCAAGCCGCGCCGCGCCAAGATGTGGCACAGCGCCGTCACCAGTAGACTCTTCCCGACTGAGGAACTCGTCCCCTGAATCATGAGCACACGGGCTGCCATGGTCGCCTCCCAAGACGGGTGGATGCGTACGCGGAATGACCTGGATGCCGGGGACTATACGCTTCTCGCAGGCCCGTCTCAAGCGCCTGCCGGGCCACCCCGACGACCTCCACCTGTGCTGCGACTTCGCACCTATATGAGCGCTGTGCAGCCCTCAGGGCTTGCGGGTGCTCTTTACGATTGACGCGATACGGCTATCGTAGGTTATAATGTGCATCCGACGTCATGCTGCTGTCGGAGGGACACGCTGGCGTGACATGATAACACTCTTGTTGGCTGTTCAACTGTGCACCACAGGACTGCGTGGTGGTACGATGTCGCCTTCCCCAGGGATTGTCATGTCGTAACAACTTGTGGGCTAGCATGGATAGCAACATGTGAGGGCATGGTCTATCATATGTTACGTAACGATATCTGGATGATTTTTAGGTATTGCAGCGCTCGTATCACACAGTCCAGCACTGGGTCACACAGCATGCTATCGCTTGGTGCCCCGTGGTTGGCTGCGGTCATCCTCCGTGCTGGTCTCATCGTGATGTGCCTCGGTTTCCCCGCCTACGGGCAGACCGTCACTCGCCTGGAGAGTCCATCTGGCCTCGATCAGCGTCCCCGCAATACGACATGTGTCGCCCCGGAGCGCCCCTCCACCGACACGCCGATTCAACTGACCCGTGCCTTTCCTAACTTGGTGTTGCCTCAGGGGAATCTTATCGCCCTGGGACAAGCGCCGCATGATACGACGCGCCAGTTTGCCGCGACGAGACTAGGACTACTCATCAGTTTTCAGAATACGCCTGACGTCCGTGACTGGCGTCTCTTTCTCGACATCCAGTCGAGAGTCACCGGCATCGCCGACGGGGCTTTTCTCAATTTCGCGTTCCATCCGAATTTTCCAGCGGATAATCGAGTGTTTGTGCTCTATACCGCGACTGTCCCCGGTCTTCTCCCTTACGTCGCACGGGTGTCCAGCTTTCTGAGCCGGGATAGCGGACAGACACTCGATTCTGCCTCCGAGCGCGTGATCTTAGAGATCCGCAAACCGCTCCACCAATGCCATAATGGTGGGATGCTGGCTTTTGGCCATGATGGGTATCTGTATATCAGTACCGGGGATGGGGATAATTGTCAGCCGCGCTATGCGCAAGACTTATTCAGTTTACAGGGGAAGGTTTTGCGTCTTGATGTGGATGGCGCTACGCCATATGCCACTCCGCCAGATAATCCCTTCGCCCAGGGGGGGGGCTTGCCGGAAATCTACGCCTGGGGGTTGCGTAATCCGTTCCGGGGCAACTTCGATCCTACGACAGGGCAACTCTGGCTAGGCGATGTCGGCGAGGGCGGCTTCGAGGAGATCAACCTTATCCGGAATGGAAAGAACTATGTATGGCCCATCATGGAAGGCAAATCTTGTTGGCCCTTGGGCACCACTTGTACGATGGAAGGCCTCGAACTCCCTGTCGTAGAACTCGACCGGCGCGGGTTGAGCCCCTTCTGGGTGGTCGGCGGCTATGTGTATCGCGGCACCGCAGTCCCTGCGTTAGTCGGGACGTATATTTTTGCCGAGGGTTGGTCAGGCACGCTTTATGCTCTTGTGTATGATCAGCAGGGGCATCCGCTGCCGAAAGTCCTCCTCGAGACCGGCCGTGTCATTTATTCGCTGGCCCAAGACGCCGCTGGCGAGATCTATGTGGTGAACCTCCGGACGATTGACCAGATCACCCCGGCAGGCCCCGGCACGCCGTCCACCTTCCCTACCGTCTTGTCACAAACGGGTTGTGTGGATCCTGCGGATACCTCAGAGCCGGCATCCGGCCTGATTCCGTATGACGTCAATACACCACTGTGGTCCGACGGAGCCGCGAAACAACGCTGGATGGCCTTGCCAGAAGGTGGACAAGTGCACATTAACCCGGATGGCGATTGGGACTATCCTCTTGGCACGGTGTTGGTCAAGAGTTTTCACCTGGGAGAGCAGTTGGTCGAAACACGCCTGTTCATGCGGCATAGCGATGGGGAATGGGCGGGCTATAGCTACGAATGGAATGCGCAACAGACCGATGCCACGCTGGTTCCGTCTGGCGGCAAGGTGCAAGAGGTCAACGGTCAGACCTGGACGTATCCCAGCCGCGCCGCCTGTCTGTTATGCCACACGACTGCCGCCGGTCGGACGCTGGGGCTCGAGACCGCACAAATGAATCGCGCCATGGTCTATCCGACGACGGGACGCACGGCCAACCAAATGACCACGCTGGCGCATATCGGCGTCTTCGACCCCGCAAGTACCGCCGGTGTGCCGGCGGATCCGCGTCGGCTGCCGGCGTTAGCAGCACTCCACGATGCCAGTAAGTCGGTCGATCAGCGGGCCCGTAGCTATCTGCATGCCAACTGTGCGTTTTGTCACCGCCCAGATGGGGACGGGCGGGGACCAGAAGATTTCCGCTTCCACCTGCCAGGACCACAAATTCATGCCCTCGATGTCATCCCGACCCTCGGCAATCTGGGTGTGCCTGAGGCGCGGTTGATCGCGCCAGGCGCCCCAGAAAAATCGATTATTTCCTTGCGGATGCACGCGGTGTCTGACGTACGCATGCCACCAGTTGCCTCGCGCCTTGTCGATCCAGAGGGGACGGCGATGGTAGATAGGTGGATACGTTCGTTGCTCTGGTTTGATCTGAATGGCGATGGGGCCGTTGATCCCCGAGATGTCGCGCTACTTCAGCAGGCTGTCGGCACGCAAAATCCCAAAGCGGATCTGAATGGTGATGGAGCAGTCAACTCACTCGATGTCGGTTTGGTACGAAGGCTGCTTGAGCACTTGGTCGACTATCCGTTGGACGGGACAGCGGAGGACGCCAGTGGGCAGGGCCACGACGGCGTAGTGCAAGGGGCAGTGCCCACGGCAGATCGCTTTGGGGCGCGGGAGAAAGCCTATGGATTTAACGGTCTCGACAGCCAGATCACGGTGGCGACCCTGCCGGAAGCGCTGAGTGGGGATTTCAGTTTTACCTATTGGATGCAGTCCACCGACTCCCGCCGGATGCACGCGGTCAGTCTGGGTGAGAGTGTGGGCACCAATCTGGATTTTAATTTTAATGATAGCCCCTATGGCCTATGGGTGTCCTGGAATGGGCTGGGCACGCACAGCATTCCGACGCCAGGCTTGCCGGCGGGGAGCCTGACGGATGGGCAGTGGCATCATATTGTGTTGCAACGGACGGGGACCCGCGTCGAGCTGTATGTCGATGGGCGTCTAGAGGGCAGCACGACCTATGCGGGCGTCATCGGCACCGTCGGCCCCCTACGGTTAGGGCGCGGCTCCTACAACACCCTGTGGTGGCACGGGGCGCTCGACGAGGTCCGGGTGTACCGCCGGGCCTTGAGCGTCCGCGAGATTGCGGCGCTCAGCCAGGATACGTTGGGCCACACAAAGCTTCTTGCCTACTATCCGTTGGATGGTACGGCGGAGGACGCGAGTGGACGGGGGCAGCACGGGGTCGTGAACAAAGCCCTTCTCGCACCGGACCGTTTTGAGGAAAAAGAACGGGCGTACCGGTTTGTTGGCCTTGATAGCTTCATTACCGTCGCGACGCTGCCCGAGGCCTTCAGTGGCGATTTTAGTCTCACCTATTGGATGCAATCTTCTGTGACAACGCGGATGCATGCCCTGAGTCTCGGCAATAGATCTGGGGCTAATTTGGACTTCGATTTTAATGACACCTCTTATGGGTTGTGGGTGTACTGGAACAGCAGTGGGGAGCATGGCATCCGCACGACGGGCTTGCCGTCAGGGAGTCTGACGGATGGGCAATGGCATCACATTGGCTTACGGCGGGCCGGCTCCCGCGTAGAACTGTACATCGATGGCCGCCTGCACGGCGCCACGGAGTATCAAGGGGTGATTGGAGTCCCTGGGCCCTTGCTGCTGGGGCAGGGCTCGCATGTCACCCGCTGGTGGAACGGCGCTCTCGACGAGGTCCTGGTGTACGGCCGGGCCTTGAGTGCTACCGAGATAGCGGCGTTGAGTACGGATCATCCAGTCTTACGATTAGGAGCACTCAACCGCGGCAAGGCGCTGCATACCGGGGCTGTCTATGACATTACATGGGTAGCGGAGCCCGGCGTGATAAGCGTGCGGCTGGACTATAGTATTGATGATGGCATCACCTGGCAGGAGATCAGCGCTGCGACACCGGCGGCCTTAGGACGGTATGCTTGGACCGTCCCCGCTATCGCTACACGTATGGCGAGGAGCCGGATCAGGAATGCCCTAGACGATCATGACGCCTTTGTCGGCAAGCCTTTTCTCGTCGTACAGGGGAGACAGCTCTGGGAACTCGTTACGGAGCATGCCAGTTTTGCTCCACGTGATGGAGCCGGACCTCTAGTCTTTCAGAACAAAATGTGGTTGATCGGAGGATGGAATCCTGACGATACGAGCGTAGCGAATTCGGTCTGGTCTTCTAGCGATGGACGCAATTGGCAACTGGTAGTCGCTCACACGCCATGGTCTGGGGCACACCGGGCCGGTTTTGTGGTCTATGATGACAAAATGTGGATCATCAATAGCAGCGAAGAGACGGGGGTCTGGTGGTCTGCCGATGGCATCACATGGACCCGTGTGTTAGAGAATGCTCCTTGGGGTCAACGCTATAAACCCTACGTGCTGGTGTATGATAATAAGATCTGGCTAATGGGAGGTCTCAACATTTATGATGGGAACTCCGTCCCTTACAATGATGTTTGGAACTCCACTGATGGCGTGCATTGGCGCAAGGTAATCGATCATGCCGCCTGGGCACCGCGTGGTGCCATCCATGGCACAGTGGTGTTTCAGGGAAAAATGTGGATTCTCGGTGGGGGGGTGTACCCGCCGCTACCTGCGAATGATAGGCGGCAGGAAATATCGTATCACGATGTCTGGAACTCCACCAATGGGATCGACTGGCATCTGGTCACCAGCGCGGCGCCATGGCTCCCGCGTCTCCATCACAATGTCACGGTGTACGCTGACAAGATCTGGGTGATGGCTGGTCATGATTATGGAATATTTAATACTGGACTGAAGAATGATGTATGGATATCGTCAAATGGAGAAGATTGGTATGAATTGCCAGGAACTCCTTGGAGTGAGAGACATGCCGCTCATGCTTTTGTGTATGATGAGACACTGTGGTTTGTGGCTGGATACTTGGTGAATGATGTCTGGAAGCTGCGCCTCCCTGGGAACTTGGCTATTAATAACGACGATATCTACACACAAGACAACTCCGTCACGTTGACTATCACTGCGCCTCGTAATGATGTGGAGTCTATACAGCTATCAAACGATGGCGTGGTGTGGTCTGCCCCCGAAGCGTATACCACTACGCGGACATGGACCTTGGCGCAGGGTGACGGATACAAGACCGTCTATGTGCGATTTAGAGATACACATGGGATATGGTCAGAGATATATGAGGATCATATAATTCTAAACTTAAGACTTTTAACCCCCAATGGCCATGAAAGCCTCCTCGTAGGCAGTGTCTACGACATCACTTGGAGAGCTGAACGTCATATTACCGCTGTTAAGTTAGCATACAGCATGGACGATGGTATAACCTGGCACGAGATCGCCGCGGCAACACCGGCGAGCGTCGGACGCTATACATGGACTGTCCCGGATATCTCCTCAAGATTGTGTCGTATCAAACTCAGTGACGCAGCCGATAGTAGGGTTTTCATGGTATCGGCAGAGGTCTTCTCGGTGCTGCACGCGACGGATGGGCTCGTAGCGTATTATCCGTTCGATGGCAATGCGCAAGATACGAGTGGCAACGCTAACCACGGGGTTGTGCATGGTGCTGTGTTAACGGTGGACCGTTTTGGCGCCGCACAAAGCGCCTACAGCTTTGCCGGACTCGATTTTATTGCGGTCGAAGAACTGCCAGTCGTTTTCGATGCGGATTTTAGTATGGCGTATTGGGTACACACGTCGGCGACCTCCCGTATGCATGCTTTGAGCTTGGGCGACAGTGTTGGTAGCAATGTTGATTTTGACTTTAATGATGCGACCTATGGACTGGGCGTGTACTGGAACGGCAACGGTGCGCTCGGGATATGGCCAGCCACCATTCCCATAGGCGCGCTAACGGATGGCACGTGGCATCATCTTGTGTTACGCCGCGTAGGGGCCCAAGTGAGCTTGTACGTGGATGGAGCGCTCACAGGCTCTGCCACATATCTCGGGGTGATTGGAGAGCCGAGTCTCCTGCGCATTGGCCGAGGTTCGTATGTCACCTTAGGCTGGCGAGGAGTAATTGACGATGTGCGGATCTACGATCGTGCCCTGGGGGATGATGAAATCATGGCGCTCAGCACGGATAATTTTCGGTGACGTGTCGGCCAGTTCCCTCCGGAAGCAACGAACAATCCCTTGAGGTGGCATGCTGGAACTCGTTCCGCTACAATGGGGGTCATAGGCGTATCATCAGGCTGTATATGACCTGTAGTCGCAGGTGTGCTACCTCGTCCGGGCCGCAGTGTTCCCGCACACACCTCCCGGCCCGCGTGGCCTCTCCCAGGGTAACGTGCACAGCGCGGCCGGTCGCTTTGCGTGGGGTGCTCACCAATGATTGTGATTGTCGATTACGGGATGGGGAATGTTGGGGCCGTCGCCAACATGCTCCGTAAATGTCAGGCGGACGTGCTGATTTCTGCCGCGGCACGTGATATCGAACAAGCTGACAAGCTGATCCTGCCCGGAGTGGGGGCCTTCGACCATGGCATGCAGGCACTCCGGGAACGCGCCTTGATTCCTTTGCTCGAATTCAAGGTGTTCCAGTGTAAAACGATGATTTTAGGGATTTGTCTGGGGATGCAGCTCCTCACAGAACACAGCGAGGAAGGCAAAGAACGCGGCTTAGGGTGGCTGGATGCGGCCACGGTAAAATTCAAATTTTCTGGGCCGGGCGCCCCGCTCAAAATCCCCCATATGGGCTGGAACACTCTCTCCTGCACGGCGTCTGTGGATGGTGGCATGGGCGGCTTGGACACGTCGTCCCGCTATTATTTTGCGCATTCGTACCATGTGCTGTGCCGGACAGACCGTGATGTCTGTGCAAAAACGCTCTACGGATACGAGTTCGCCTCGGCGGTCAGAAGAGACAACATTTTTGGTGTCCAGTTCCATCCTGAAAAAAGCCACCGCTATGGGATGGCCTTTCTGCGGTATTTTAAGGAACTGTGATGCCACTACCTCGTGTGATTCCTTGCCTGTTGTTCCGCGCCCAAGGGTTGGTGAAAACCGAGAGGTTCAAGAAGCCCGTTTACTTAGGCGATCCCATCAATATCGTGAGGATTTTCAATGACAAAGAGGTTGACGAGCTGGTATTTTTAGATATTACTGCGACGCGAGAGCAACGCGGACCCAACGTGAAAACGCTGGCGGAAATCAGCAGCGAGTGTTTTATGCCTCTGGCTTATGGTGGTGGCATCAGTAGTATCCAGCAAATGCAAGAGCTTTTTAGTCTCGGCATAGAAAAAATCGTCCTGAATAGCCACGCGCTGGAGAACCCCGCACTGGTCCAACAGGCGGCAGAGAAGTTTGGCAGTCAGAGTATCGTCATTTCCATTGATGCCAAACAACAACTGTTCGGACGCCATCGCATGTTCTCGCACTGCGGCACGCACAAGACGCCATGGGAGCCGGCAGCGTATGCCAGCAAGATGCAGGCAATGGGGGCAGGAGAGATCTTACTCAATTCCATCAATAGAGATGGCACCATGCAAGGCTACGATCTCGCGTTAATCAGCAAGGTCGCGTCTGCGGTGGATATTCCGGTGGTCGCCTGTGGTGGCGCCGGCAAGCTCCAGGACTTGCGTATGGCGATAGCTGCAGGGGCGTCTGCGGTGGCTGCAGGGAGCTTCTTTGTGTTTCAAGGGCCACATCGCGCCGTCCTGATTCATTTTCCTTCCGTACAGGAATTGCAAGAGACCTTCAGGGTCGATCTCCCCCTGCCAACGTAACAAGCCGTGGAGGCCGGCATGATGCAGGGGCCGCCACGCGCGAGCAGCCGGAGAGGCACGAGCGCTCCACAAGACATGCGGCAGATATGGCGCCTCCCCTTGCAAAGTCCCACGCAACTCTCTATTTTCTAGGCTTTTACCATATGGACAGACGTTTGCCCACACAGGAAGGGGGCCCGATGGCACCGACAACCCACGCCACGATACCGACGACACACCCTGTCTCACGGCGCGGTCTTTTAGGGGTAGCGGCCGGCGCTGCGGCCGCCGTGGCAGCGCTCTGGCCGCGGCGCGCCGCCGCCCAAGACACGATCACGCTCAAATTTCAAAGCGGCTTTCCTCCCAAGGAACCCATCCATCTCATTGCCGCCGATTGGACGAAGAAAGTCGAAGAGATGTCCGGCGGCCGCGTCAAAATTGACCTCTTGCCAGGTGGCGCCGTGGTGCCGCCGTTTCAGATTCTGGATGCGATTCACACCGGCACCTTGGACGGCGGCGTCGGCGTGCCGGCCTATTGGTTTGGCAAGCAGGTGGCCTTTAGCCTGTTTGGCACGGGCCCCTCGTGGGGACTCGATGCCGAGCAGATGCTGGGCTGGATTCACTACGGCGGCGGGCAACAGCTCTATGACGAGCTGGTGCAGAAAGAGCTGAAGCTTGATGTGCAATCCTATTTCCTGGGCCCGCTGCCGACGCAGCCACTGGGCTGGTTCAAGAAGGGTGAGATTCAGAAACCGGATGACCTGAAGGGCATTAAGTATCGCACGGTCGGGCTCTCCGCTGATCTGTTCAAGCACATGGGCGCCTCGGTGGTCATCTTACCAGGCTCGGACATTGTCCCGGCCCTGGATCGTGGCGTGATTGATGGAGCCGAGTGGAACAATCCCTCCTCCGACATGATCCTCGGACTCCAGGACGTAAGCAAGATCTATATGGTACAAAGCCATCATCAGTCCCACGAATACATGGAAATCCTGTTCAACAAGAAAAAACTTGAGGGCCTCTCGGCTGAGGTCAAAGCCCTTCTGCGCTACGCGATTATGGCGCAATCCGCCGACATGACCTGGAAATTCCAAGACTGGAATTCACGCGATCTGGCCGAACTCAAAACCAAGCACAACGTCAAGGTCGTGAAAACCCCCAAAGAGGTGCTCGACGCCCAGCTCAAAGCCTGGGATGGCTTGCTGGTAGAAAAGGCGAAGGATAACCCCTTCTTTAGCAAGGTGATGGAGTCACAGAAGACGTGGGCCAAGCGTGTGGGTATCTGGCATCAGGAGATTATGGTGGACCCGGCACCGGCGTATGCGCACTTCTTCAAACAAGGTTAGGGCTTGCACCGAGCTATGGTGAGAGCGGTCTGCCTGGAAGCGCGGCCGTCTTGGCCGCTGGCGGAGCGGGCGGGATGCCCGTGCTCTCAGGAGTGCGGCCCCTAAGGAGAGCCATCCCTGTGGAGAAAGCCATTCGGGCTATTGACACCCTGAGCACCTGGCTCGGGATTCCCATCTCATGGCTGTATATTGTCTTAATGTTCGTGATCACCTACGACGTGTTCTTGCGCTACTTCTTCGCTGCCCCCACGGCATGGGCCTTTGATTACGCCATTATGCTCTACGGTACCTGCTTTATGCTGTGCGGGGCGTACACTCTGGCGCAGAATAACCACGTGCGCAGCGACATGATCTACCGCTTACTCTCCGTGCGGCAGCAGGGCATCCTGGACCTGTGCCTGTGGTTCGTCTTTTTCTTCCCTGGTATCCTGGCCTTGATCCTGGCGGGCTATTACTTTGCCGAGATGTCCTGGCGCTTTCACGAACGCTCGCCTACCTCCCCCAGTGGTCCGTTTATCTATCCCTTCAAAACCGTCATTCCTGTGGCCGGGTTGTGTATTGGCGTACAGGGTATTGCCGAAGTCTTGCGGTGCCTGGTGGCCATCCGCACGGGTCACTGGCCCGAGCGGTTCTCTGACGTGCAGGAGCAGCCGTAACGATGATCTCTGAACCTGTGCTCGGCATTATCATGCTCTTTGTCATGATCCTGGCGATTTTTATTGGTTTTCCGATCGCCTTTACGCTCATGGCACTCGGCGTCTTATTTGGTTTGCCGTCTATGGGCTGGACCGTCTTCGATCTCATGGTGCAACGTACCTACGCCACCATGTCGAATGACGTCCTGCAGGCAGTGCCATTGTTTATGCTGATGGGCTATGTCATGGAGCGGGCCGGCATTATGGACCGCATGTTTCATAGCTACCGACTCCTGTTCGGTCCCCTGCCCGGCGCCATCGCCCTCACTACCATGGTGGTCGGGACGGTGTTCGGCATTGCCAGCGGTATTGTCGGAGCGGGCGTCACCATGATGGGCGTGCTGGCGCTGCCGCCGATGCTGCGCGCCAAGTATTCCGTAGAGCTGGCGGCCGGCACCATCACCGCGACCGGCACCCTGGGCATTCTGATCCCGCCCAGCGTGATGCTCATCGTCTATGCCGCGACGGCGGGCGTGTCGATTGTCAAAGTCTATGCGGGCGCGTTTGGGCCAGGCTTCCTCATGTCGGCGCTATTCCTGCTGTATATCTTCGTGGCCTGTCTGATCAAACCGTCTCTCGGACCGCCGTTGCCGAAAGAGGAGCGCACCCTGCCCTGGCGCACGATTCTCTGGGAAGTCATGGTGTCCTCCGTGCCTATTGGCATTCTGACGGTAGCGGTGTTGTGGATCATCATTGCGGGGTTGACCACAGCCACCGAGGCGGCGGCCCTGGGGGCCTTGATGGCCTTTGTGATTGCGGCAGGCTATGGCAAGCTCAACTGGCAGATGATCTCTGAGTCCGTGCGCCTGACCGGACGCACCACCGCCATGGTGTGCTGGCTCTTTGTAGGCGCTAGTCTCTTCGCGGCGGTGTTCGCCCGCCTCGGGGCGCAGGCCCAGCTCGAACAGTGGGTTCTCGGCATGGGTCTGGGCAGTACGGGCTTTTTGTGGATGGCCATGCTGATCATCTTTCTCCTGGGCTGGCCCCTGGAGTGGACGGAAATTATTGTCATCTTTATCCCGATCTTTTTGCCGCTGCTCAAAACCTTTGAGATTAACCCGATTCTCTTTGGCGTCATGGTGGCGGTGAATCTCCAGACGTCCTTCCTGTCGCCGCCGGTAGCCATGGCTGCCTTTTACCTCAAGGGCATTGCACCCCCGCATGTGACGCTGAATCAGATCTATCGTGGCATGTATCCGTTCCTAGCCATCCAGATCGTTACCTTACTCCTCACCTGGCTGTGGCCGGACCTCACGCTCTGGTTGCCGCGCTATCTGTACGGGGAGTGAGCCGTAGTCGTGGGCAGATGGCGACACGCCAGCGCGGGCCAACGCTTGTCCCCTCCCATCCCAGCGTGTATACTGCGCCCCGATGTTCCACACTATTCGCTCACCAGCGTGAGCGCAGCTCTGGAGGTCCACCCATGACGTTCACCCAAACCTGCACGATTGCGGCACGACGCGACGTGGTGTGGGATTTCTTGCAGCAGGCGGAGAATGTCGCCCGCTGTTTGACGGGTGTTGAGGCCATGACCCAGCTGGATGAGGACACGTACGAAGGCACGTTGCGCATCCGGGTGGGCCCTATTTCCCTCTCCCTGCAGGGCACGCTGCACGTCGAAGCCCGCGACCGCGAACAGTGGCACGGGGCCATGCGGGCGGAAGCCAAGGATCGGCGGCTGGGTGGCGGGGTGCGGGCGCACTTACAGATGGATCTGCGTGAGAAGAGTCCGACCGAGACGGAGATGCTGGTGACCCTCGAAGCGCACTTGCTGGGCAAGATTGGGGAGTTTGGCCAGCCGGTGATTCGCAAGAAGGCCGATGCTCTGTTGCAAGAGTTCGCTGTCCAGATTGGTCAGCAGCTGCTGCCGTAATGCACCCCCGTTCTAGCTACAAGATGGGGGCTCCGTTCGTATCATAGGCATCAGAGGGTGGACGTCCCCAGCCTCAAGGCTATGGATGCGCACATTGAGTCCCTCGCGCAGATTGCGAAAATAGCGCCGCAGGGCCGCCTGCGCCGCAGCCTGTGTCGTAAAGCGATACGGCTCCCCAGCACTGTTGCGCACGGTGCGCCAGCCTTCCAAACCGTAGCCATGATGTGCCATGACTTGAATCACATAGACGATTGCCACCGCCTCTCCTTCTGCCTGCTAGGCGCATGCCGCCAGCGTCGGCCCATTCTACCTATAATCGCCTGTCACCACGTCCAGAGCAAGCGCGTCCCTGCTCCGGCGCTGTCGGCGCTGTGCCCCGCCCCCGCCTCACGGCCCACCCGGTTGACGGGCCTCGCCTGACCGCCTAGAATATCGGCTATCAGTGTAGCATCCATCACAAATGGTGGCGGATGATCTCTGCGCCGTGTCTGCGGGACTGCGCCAAAGGAAGTGATCGTGAGTCTTCTCGAAGAAGTCTTCGTTATCCTGGCTGCTGTGTTATTGCTATGGCTCGCACGCTGGGTGCAAGAGTGGTTGTATGGGCAGCCGTTGCGGATCCTGCTCACCGAGTCGGATAATCCGGCCATGGGGATTGCCCTGGCCGGGTATATGTTTGGCGTGTTCTGGACCATCACCGTGTTATTGGGCCATCTGAGCTATGAGTTGATCCCGGACATCCTGGGGGTGCTCCTGTACGGTGCCGTGGGCATTATCCTCCTGACCCTGGTGGCCTTGGGGACGTGTCGGGTGTGCCTTGGCACCGCCGTGCAAGAGCCACTGGTGGCCGGCAATGTGGCGGCGGCCATTGTCGTGGCGGGGGTGTATATTGCCACAAGTCTGACCTACAGCGGTATGCTCAGTGGTGAAGGCGGGGGCTTCTGGATTCTCCTCCTGTTCTTCCTACTTGGGCAAGTGGCGTTGATGGGGATCACCTACGGCTTTCGTTGGCTGACGAGCTACGACGATGTGCAAGAAATTGCCGCGGGCAATGTCGCCGCGGCCTTGGCGTTTGCGGGCGTGTTAATCGCCGTCGGGCTCATTGTGCGGCGGGCCGTGTCCGGGGACTATACCGGACTCTGGCCCTCGTTGAGCGGTTTTTTGCTGGCTCTTTTCTTGGTGCTGGTGCTGTATCCGGTGCGTCAGATCTTGCTGCAGTGGATCGTGCTCGGGGGCCCCATGCACTGGCGCGCCACACTGCTTGATCATGAAATCGCCCAGGATAAAAACGTCGCGGTGGGGTTATTGGAAGCCACGGCGTATATTACTGCCGCCCTGTTTATCACCAACATTGTGTGAGCTGTGGCATCTGGAACTTTGCCTCCCTATGCGGACTTCGCCCGTTCCCTGTATAACACCGGTATCCTCGACGATGCGTGGTGTGACGGACAGCCACGCTTCCGCCTGCAGGGTCTCATCCTCTCACAGGCGCAGGCCAGGGCCTTACGCCGTGCCGCTGAACGTATTGGGGCGGTGTATCAGGAGTTCATGAGCGTAGTATGGAACTATCCAAACTGGTTGGATAAATACTTTGGGCTCACCCCCTACCAAAAGCTCATGTGGTTTGCAGCCCAAGGCCGTTGGCATGGGATCGCCCGCGCTGACCTGTTTGTCTGTCGTGATGGTCGCGTGCGCTGCTGTGAGGTCAATAGTGATACTCCGAGTGGTGAAGCCGAGGCCTTCATCCTCAATCAACTGCTGTTCCCGTACCACACCGCCGTGCATGACCCCAATCGGCGCTTTCCGCAGGCGTTCTGGCGTATGCTGGTGGCCTCCCATGGCGGCGAGGCGCCGCGGACCGTTGGCATGGTGTATCCGACGGAGTTGACGGATGATCTCTCCATGGTGGCACTCTACCGCATGTGGCTTGAAGCCCGTGGCTGCCGGGTCATTCTGGGCTCGCCCTATAACCTGCACGCCTGTGACGGCGGGGTGGGCATGTTCGGCGTGCCGGTCGAGCTGATCATCCGGCATTATAAAACCGACTGGTGGGGTGAACGCCAGGTGGTGTGGTCTGATGCTGCGCCCTACCCCGATGCTGAGCCCTTAGCCCCACAACTACAACGTCTGTTAGAGGCCGAATATGCGGGACGTGTGACCGTGGTCAATCCCTTTGGCACCGTCCTGAGCCAGAACAAATTGAGCTTGGCGTTCATGTGGGAAGAGCAACAGCGCTTCTCGCCATTGGCACAACGCTGGATCAGGAGGTATATTCCAGAGACCTACCGTATGACGCAGGTACCCCGGGCGACCCTCCTGGAACAGCAGCAGATGTGGGTGCTGAAGTCGGTCTACGGCTGTGAGGGCGCCGAAACCATCTGTGGGCCGTTTGTCAGCGCGGCGCTGTGGGACGAGACGGTGACCAAGGCGCTGCCGGCGTTGTGGGTGTGTCAACGTTTTTTTGACGTGCTCCCTGACCCCCAGGGCGCGCTGTGTAACTATGGTGTCTATCTGGTGGGTGGCAAGAGCGCCGGTTTTTTTGCACGTCTGGCTCCGGCGGCAACGGATGCGACCGCCATGACCGCCCCGACGTTTATCACGCTGTAAGCAAAGAAGTGAGTTGCGTATGACACCGTCGGCACGAACCCGTGACTGGTGGCAGGCCATAGATCGTCGTGCCTTTCACAAAGGGACTGTGGCCTTTACCGCGCTGTTAACCCTGAGTGGCTGTAAGTCTGAGAAAGAACAGGCTGCCGATTCCCTCAAGTTGCAGCAGGAGCAGGGATGGAACGTCGGGGCCAAAGATCAGCGCATCTTTTTCACCAATACCACCGACGAAGATGCCAGCGGCTCGAAGGAGTGGCGGGCCTATACCGACCCCACGCGGGTGATTGCCGCCTGGCAACCGCGCACGACGGCCTGGCAGAGTTTTTATACGCCGACGGTGCTGCAAGCCTTGAAGGACGAATCCCTACGTACGCAAATGCGCCTCATCGTCACTGCCGGTATGCGTGAAGCCTTTGCCCGTGGCGAGACCATGCGCCGGGATCTGCTCAGTCAGGTGGATAAAGGCGCCGAGACCTTTTTTCTGGTTGACCTGCCCGGCCCGGACGCGGTTGCCTTTGGTGCGGCCATGGCCGGATGGGCAGACATCTTACCGAGCTTTGAAAACTGGCCGCATCCACAAGGGGTGGTGCGCAGCCATGACACCCTGGCGGCGCTGCTGTACTACGCCGCCCTAGTGCAGAAGCAGAAAGAGCAACTCCCCGAGTCCGCTCCCGCCGTGCTGCTCTTAGACAGTCGGCGTTTAACCGCCTACACCGACGCCGATGACCAATTTGACAATCGCTACGTGGCGACGCTGCCCTCGGCGGCGTCTTTACAGCAACGCGGTGTGAAAAATATCATGTACATTGTGCCGACACGGGCGCAACAGGAAGAAAGTGACGACCTCAACGATGAGTTCGTCGCCTACAAGGACGCCAAGCTCAAAGTCGTGCTCTTTCCGCTACAGGACTTGCAGAAGGTGTCCCAGGAAGTCACGAAAAAGGCGCCCGACGGCACGACCCAGCGCAGCACGGAAACACGCTACTTTTACGGCGGTGGCATGGAGTCGCATCTGGGATTTCTCCTGCTGTACTCCTTCCTGGCGCCACGTCCCACCCTGTATTACCCACCACCTGTGGGGTATCCTTCTCCCGGCTATCCGCCGTCTGGTGGGGGGCCCGCGCAGGGCGGTGGGGGCGGTGGCTGGCGCAGTACGACGCTGGGCGATGTGCGCCCACCCAGTACGTCCGCGCCAAGCTACGAGCCGCGCGCCCGCCCAACGCTGTTTAGCGGCACCAAAGTGGGTGGGCAGGCCGGGGTGGGCAAGGCCAGACCCTCTGGCTTTGGCCGCACGACCTTCCGCACCAGCGGTGGACGCGTGACCGGGTTAGGTGGACGTTCGGGCTCCATGGGTCGCGGGGGGGCTGCCTCAAGTTAGCGCTCCGTGGCTGGTGTCGTCTCCGCGCCCCACGGACAATCGCACGGCTTTTACACGGCATCACAAGGGCAACACGCATGGCACAACAAGGGTTTCTGGGCCGCTTCCGTCGCTGGATGCGCGGCCCCTCTGATACCTACTTCTTTGGGCTACAAATCGCCATCAAAAGTTTCGGTGAGGACACGGTACGCGCCAGCTTTGCCCGCGTGCTGGCGGAAGAGCACGCCATGGACGAAGACGTCCAGGCCAAGCGCCGCTTTCTCCGCCGCTTCCTGGCCCTGCTAGAGGAAAACGCGCTGTTCTGGACGTACGGCTACTGGGATTACCTTGACGATCCCGAGGCCGCGGGCGCCGAGTTTACCTCGTGGACCAACGATATTGAAAACAACATGGCGGTCGAGGCAGAAGAGTTAGGCACGCAGATTGATGACATCCGACGCACGTCCAGTCGCAAGGATTATGTGGTGGTCACGCTGGCCTTTGTCTTGGACCAGCCCTACGCCCCGGCAGAAGCCATTACGCACGAGGATGCCTATTTTCTCAAGGAAACGTTTAGCGCCCTGGTGCAAGGACTGACCAGCATTGATCCGCAGACGATTCAGGCCGACGGGGTGTACATTGTACCGGGGAACGCCGCAGATGGCTTGTCGGAGGATGACTTGCTGGGAGCAGGGTGGGAGTATTTACGGCTGTTGCTGTGACACCGGTAGGGGCGACTGGCTGGTCGCCCCTACTTTGAGAGCACGCGTGCTCTTCACGCGCGTCTACATGAACTTGCGCGGATCGGTAATGCGCCCTTCAATGGCACTGGCGACCACCGTGGCGGGACTAGCGAGGAAGATACGTGCATCTGGCGAGCCCATGCGCCCTTTGTAGTTGCGATTACTCGAGCTGATCATCTTGGACTTTTTGCCCATGACGCCCATGTGGCTCCCAAAGCAGGGACCACAGTTCGACGATTCAACATTGGCCCCCGCCTCGACGAAGACCTGTAACAGCCCCTCGGCCATGGCCCGTTGATAGACCTTGCGGCTGGCCGGGATGACGATCAAGTTGACGTTGGGATGGACCTGGTGGCCGCGCATAATCGCCGCGCCGGCGACCAGGTCTTCGTAGCGTGCATTGGTGCAGGAGCCGAGGAACGCATCGGTAATCACGTCGTCATCGACCGTGCAAAAATCGGGCGTGGGTTCGCGCTGGCTGCGGGCGATCATGTCTTGTAGCTTTGAGATCGGCGTGGCATTCGCCGGTTTGTGTGGGAAGGAGACCGTCGGTTCCAAAGACGACAGATCAATGGTAAAAGTCTGCGCATACGTCGCATCGGGGTCGCTGTCGATGGGTTCTACCGGCCACTCGGCACGCCCGCGCAGGAAATCGGCCACCACCTCATCAAAGGCCATGATCCCGGTGCGGGCGCTCATCTCCACGGACATATTGCAGATGGTGGTACGGGCATCCAAGGGCAGGCTGCGCACGCCAGGGCCGGTGAATTCGGCGACGCGCTTGGAACAGCCACCAGCGCCCATCATGCCAATGATCGACAGAATAATGTCTTTGGAAAAGACGCCCTTGGGCAGCGTACCCGTTAAGACAAACTTGACCGACTCTGGTACCATAAAATCATACAGATGCCCGGTGGCCATGGCATACTGGCCATCCGTGGTCCCAACGCCAAACGCCAGTGCCCCCAACGCCCCGTTGGTGTCGGTATGGGAATCCGTGCCCAGCACAATGTCCCAGGGCACGATCTGCCCATCTTCGATGAGCACTACGTGCTCGATACCATCGCCCTCTTTGTACATGCGGGCGCCCATTTCATTAGCAAACTCGCGCATGACTTGCACGCCCTCGGCGATCTGCACCGAGAACGTCGGCACGGAGTGGTCCGGCAGGAAATACAGGCGTTTCGGATCAAAGACCCGCGGCGTTGTGCCTGTGCTGGCAAACACCTCGGCAAAATCTTCCCGAAAACCTTTAATGGCCGGTGGGCCAATGACGTCGTTGAAAAACAATTTCGTGATCGGCAGGCGTGTAATCAACTCACCCGCAGAGACTGTGCGGCCGACGTGGCGCGAGACAATCTTTTCCACCATGGTCTGTCCCATTGCATGCTCCTTGCGGCTATTTACTGGTCTGTAACAACTCGGCGAGGTGTGTACGCACGCGCCCAATCATGCCACCCTGTTTAAACGTCTCATTGTCGTCGTGGTTCATCTCAAAGCGGAAGGTGGTGCCTTGCGTCACGTTTTCAATCGTGTACGTCTCGAGATCGACGTGCACTTCATCCCCCATCTGAAAGCTCGAGGTGTCTGGCAGGCTCACTAACACCAGGCCATTACTCAGTGAATTGCGATAAAAAATGTCGGGATAGGACTCGGCAATGACACACACGACGCCGTTTTCCTGCAGGGCATAGACCGCCTGCTCGCGACTCGATCCGCAGGCGAAGTTTTCACCGCCAATCACGATATTCGTGGTCGTGGTGTTACAGCGTTGCCGGAAGGCTGGATCATAGCGGTCAAACGCGTAATCCTTAAAAAATTTCCGATCGTTACTCTGCTGGAGAAATGACGCCGGGATGATGTCATCGGTGTTGATATCTTTGCCATAGACAGACGTGATGACGCCTGTAATCATGCGCTCCCCCTTCTCTCGACACGAATAGACCAGCGGTTACAGCACGGCTACGCCCTCGAACGGCGTCAGAGCCGGATGGACATGGGACGTAGAAACACTTGGCACACCTTGACAGACCGGCGTGTGCCCCACCCCCGCGACAGACTGCTGAGGTACTGGTCAAGCGTCGTGACCATCGCCCATGCACGACTGCGCGGCGTGGGCGTAGACGTCATGGGCGCGGGCGTCTCAGGCCGTAGAAACGGTAGTGCCGTCTGATGCTGTCGACACATGGTAGCGATTTTCATGCCAACGTACAACTCAATGACCATGGTGTACTCGCGCCATCTCTACCCTTTGCCCTGCAACGCATCATAGGCATGACGCAGCATGGAGAGATGGTCCTGCTCCTCCGTGGCAAATTTGTGAAAGATGGCCCGACCCTGCGGATACCCCACCTTCTCGGCGTATTCACTGAAGAATTCGTACGAGCGCCGCTCGGCAGCCATGGCGATGGAGAGAACTTCCGCCGGGTTGAAGGCCTGGGCCGTCTGCACCACATGCGGTGGCAGTTGCGGAAAAATATCCTCCAAACGCTCGTAGTCAAAATAGAGGAGTGAAGGTTCATCGTCCAAGGAGGGATTGGCCTGGCGTAAGGCATCATACTCATACTGCAAGGCTGCGAGATGCCGAGTCTCCTCATCGACCAGGCAACTGAACACCTCCCGGGTGGCCTCCTCTTGCGCCGCTTCGAGGGCATGACGGTAAAAATGCAACCCACGTTGCTCATTGGCCAGTGCGACGCGCAGGGCATCGCGCGACAAAATGGCGTCGAGTGCCGTGCTGTGGCGACTGCGCGGCGGCGTCACCCGCGTGCAATCAGCGCACAGGCTGAGGATGCGTACGGCATGCCGCTGTGGCGTGAAATCGTGGTCTTGTTGGACTTTGTGCATGAGCCCTTCTAACTCGGGGCTGAGAAATTCAATGGTGCGATTGCAGGCCGTGCAGATAATGTGATGGTGCTGAAAGCGATTCGGTTCATACCGTAGCGTGCCATCCCCATAATCCATCGTCCGGGCCAAGCCACACTCTGCCAGTAAACGCAGGGTGCGGTAGACCGTCGCAAAGCCAAGGCTCGTATGGCGTTCCTTGACCTGCTGGTACAGCTCGTAAGCTGTGAGATGGCCCTCCGAAGCCAGAAACACCTCCAAAATATCTCGACGTGGCTTCGAGTGTTTGAGGCGTTGCTTGCGCAGAAAATCTTCAAAAACGCTGAGTTCGTCCTGCATGGTGACTCGGCCTTCCTCACCAAATGTAGGCTTATGCCCGCGGATGCCAAACCTGTGCACGGGCAGCACAGGCACCACATGCCAGGCGTCAGCCTCCGCGTGGCGGCTGGGCGCTGGTCTGAAACCTGGCAAGAGAAAGCGGTCAGACGGATGCGCCAGCAGTTGGTTCCTGGAGCGTAACCACCCCTGTCGGTTGCGTGGGCACTATGGCGTAACGTGTCACCCATTGTACTGGTCAGGGGACTGAGGGTCAACTGACAGGCAAAGATACTCAGATGAGACAATCGAAAAGGCGCATGGCCGGCATTATGTGCGCCGTGTTGGCCTCCGAGAATCTCTGGTGCGGCGACGACAACTGCGGCTGTACAATACGGGCCGTAGGGCTCCCAGCGTCGGACGAAGCGTGGCCGCATGCAGGAGATCACGAAGAGAGGAACCCCATGCACATCCACACACTGACGGCACACGAGATACAACCCCCTGTGATCGAGGATTTGTGCACGCTGCTCGGCGATGCCGTGTCTGGTGGTGCCTCCGTCGGCTGGGTGGCCGTTCCCAGTACGCAGGATGCCACCGCCTATTGGCACAGCGTTGCAGACCAGGTCCAGCGCGGGGCGCTGGTGCTGCTCGTGGCCCAAGACGCTCCACAGGTGATCGGCACCGTCCAGCTGCATCTCTCGGACCGTCCCAACGGGGCGCACCGCGCCGAGGTGCCCCGGCTCTTGGTGCACTCACGAGCGCGGCGCCGTGGGGTGGGAGCGGCCCTGATGGCGGCGCTCGAAGTGGAAGCCCGCCAACACGGGGTCAGTCTGTTGGTTCTCGACACGCGGACGGGCGATCCCTCCCAACATCTCTACGAGAAATTAGGCGACACCCTGGCCGGGATCATCCCCCACTATGCGCTGAGCACGACGGGGGTGCTAGAACCCACCGCCATCATGTACAAAGTTCTCGGGGCGGTTGGACCGCACCCGGCTGAGAGTGGCCAGAGAACGGACCACGGCACGACTCTACCACGCGGCACGTAAAACGCTGAGAATTGGTGCCGCGTCAGTAATCGGGAGCGGATTCGTCGCCAAGGCGCGGTCATGCAGCGTTGCCGCGGCGATGGCCGCTAAGCCTTCCTCGGGGACATCGACATCACGCAGTCGGGAGGGCAGGCCGAGTTGCTTGCAGAGGTCCGCCACCGCCTCCGCCGCGGCGAGGCCCGCCGCCTGCGGACTCATCCCCGCCGTGTTCACCCCCATGGCCTCAGCGATCAACGCCTGGCGCTCGGCGCTGGCAGGCAAATTAAAGCGCATGGTATGGGGTAACAGAATGGCGTTGGCTTCGCCGTGCGGGACGTTGTACAAGCCGCCGACGTGATGGGCCGTGGCCGTATTCAGACCGAGGCCTCCCACGCTCGCGAGCGAGGCCATACACGCGGCGGTTTTAATGGTCAACAGGTCGGGCAGCGCCTTGCCCTGACAGCGCGGCAGCGTGTCCACGAGCATGCGGATAGCGTGTAAAGCCAGCGCATCGCCAATGGGATTGTGCCGTCGGGAGTACACCGTTTCCACGGCGATCCGCAACTGCCCCATGGCTGTGGAGGCCAGGATGGACGTGGGCGTTGTCGCCAGGGCCTGGCCATCAATCAAGATGCTACGCGGGATGGTGCCTGGATCGCCCACGACGATCTTGCGACCCAGGGCATGATCGGTAAAGCCAGCGCCGCGGCTCAGTTCGGCACCGCCCATCGTGGTGGGTATGGTGACGATGGGAATTTTCGGGCGGGTGAGCGCTGGGATGATCACCGTATCCGGTGGCTCAAAGTGGATTTCATAGGCGTGAATGTCACCCCCTTCCCCCAAGAGGGTGGCGAGGCCTTTGGTGGTGTCATGCGTACTGCCGCCGCCGACGCTGACCAGGGCCTCCGGCTGGGCCTCACGCGCCACGAGCATGGCCTCGTCCAGCGTGGACACTGGGGCGTGGGGGGCGACGCCGGCAAACAGACCAACGCAGCGCGTCCCCAGGGCGGTCTGCACACGCTGGATGACATCGGAACCGCGCAGGATCGAGGGGCCGCAGACGATCATAGCGGTCTGGGCTCCCAGCGTGTCCAGCGTGCGGCAGAGACGCGTAATGGCGTCGGTGTCGCAGACAATCTCCTGCGCGACGCTGGTGTGGGTAAAGCGGAGCGCGTGGCTCAGGTCCATGGTGGCTGTTCTCCCGTTGTGGTGCTGCCGTGGCTCTAGAGGCACGTTTCTGCCGCCAGCGACCCCATGGGATCCCAGGACGGCAGCACAATAGGCTCGGTGTCCAGGGCCGTGCGGAGGGAGGCTGGGAGCCTGCTGGTGCGGGCGGCAATCTCGAAGACATATTCGTCGAACCACGAGTCATTCATCAAGTAAAAACCCTTCTGGCCATTGTCCTCGCCCCAGGAGTTTTCCACCCGCCAGCGCCGTGGCCTGCCCTCGACCACATCGACGCCGGTAAACAGCATGGCGTGCGTCATTTGGGTCTGGCGGTAGACCAAGCGCTCGGCCTTGGTGAGCGTAAACGGCGTATCATACACGCTGGCGTAATCAAACAGCGCCGCATCCCAGACCCCGGCATCCCGGCGCAGCATTTTGCTGACATCGCAGCCAAACCACACCGGCTTTCCGTCCAGCAGGGTGCGCATGGTCATGTCCTTGAGGGCGTCCATGTCCACGTTGAGATAGCGCGTGATGCCGCCCTCCCAGACATTGCCCAGATATTCTACGGTATACGTCCTGCCGTAGGGACTCGTCGGGCGTGGATCGTGTACGAGACAGGCATACTCCTCGTACGGAACGGTGATGTACTTGGCGGCAAAGTCCTGCGGTGTCACGCTACCGTCGCGGTGAAAGGCGCGGTCTGTATCCGTCCACTGCCAGTCAAAAGCCTGCGGTGGGGTGCCGAGATGGATGGCGAGAATACGAAAGATAACGTTGAGGAGCGCCTGTTTCGTCTCTCGGGCTTCGTCCACGGTCACGCCTTGGGCGATGAGGGTACGCAGAGTACGGGCGCCTTCCCGGAGTTTTTCTTTCAGGATGGCATTCATCCGCATGGTGTTGGACGAGCTTTCGGTTTCTGGCATGGCGCTTTTGGGGACAACGCCATACTTCTGGATCAGATTGACGAACATGTTCCACTGGCCACCGTCACTGAGCAAGTTCCCGAGCAACCAGTGCACCGTCCGCTCATCCGCCGAGCGCTCGGCGGTGTCGAGGATAGCTTCCAGGAAATAATTGGCTTTTTCGAGCTTATCCCAGAACAGCAGATGATTCTGGCTAAACTCAAAATTCTTGAGGTGCATGGTGGCCATGGCGCCAGGCCGGAACAGATTCAGCCCAGCAAACATCCAGCAACGTCCCGACTTTTTTTGGTTGGTGGCACTCCAGGTATCGAGGGTGGTGGAAAAGGAGTGATCGACAGCCGTCAACAGCTCGCGATTGAGCGCAATATCATCCACGCTCGTCTGCGTCACGGCGTTTTGCACCACACGGTAGGTTGGGGTGCCACGGAAGTGCTGGTGGAAGGAGGCGATGTGCTCAGACGATAACGCGGCCGGAGCGGTCAGGGTGGCAGTGCTGTGCATAGGAACTCCTCAGGTTATAGTGTGTCAGGGCACAACGACAATGAGGCCGCACACCTGTTCGGCCTCATACGGCATCCAGAATAACGCTGACTTCTACAGTATAATCCGTGAGCAAGGCGGAGGTGGCCATGGCACCGCGTGCGAACGTCCCGTGTGTCACGTAGGCCTTGCCCTGGAGACGCAAGACGTGTATCTGTTCGGTGATCGGGTTCACGATCCAGTATTCTGCGATGCCAGTGCGGGCATACTCACGGCGCTTGCGCACCAGATCACGCCTAGGGTCATCGGGGCTGACGACTTCCACCACCAGATCCGCTCCGGTCCAGAACCGATTGCCCCGCCGCGCATCGTCGGCAGAGAGCAGCACCAGGAGATCCGGTTCACGGTACCGGCCAGCACGCAGGCGCACGCGCAGGGGAGCGACCAGGACAATACCCGTCCCCCGCGCTGCCAGGTAAGCATAGAGAGCACGGTAGAGGGCGAGCACAATACGTTGATGTTCTTCCGTCGGCATTGGCAGCACCTCGACACGCCCGGCAGTGAATTCCACGAGATACCGGGTATGATCCGTGAGCCAGAGATAGTCCTCCTCACTCCAGGCACCCTGAGATGGCCATAGGCGGGCTACGTCCCAAGCTGGCTCGGCGTGCCCTGCGGACACAGGTCGTGTCATGGTTTTTGTGACCATGGGCCCTTCTCCTTCCTTATACTGGCGAACATCGCCTCTTGTGTTGGAAGGCTCTGCACGTGGCTTGCCATACGTGTGTGGAAATCCATGCCAGTCTACCTCTTCGCGAGGAGGTAGACCGCACAGGAAGACGGCATGGACCTCTAGCCCAGCAGCACACCACGGGTCTGTGTGGCCAGACGATAGACGCTGGTGCGCGCCGTCAGGAACAGCACACTGCCATCCTCGCCCCAAGCGAGATTGGCGGGGAGCTCCGGCAGAATAATCCGTCCCAGGAATTCTCCGGCAGCGCTGCACACCCACACGCCACCCGGTCCCGTGCAGAACACATTCCCCTGGGCGTCGACTTTGAGACCATCCGGCACGCCCGGGTCCTCCGACGCCATGTCGAGCAGGATGCGGCTGTTGGCCAGGGAGCCATCGGGGCGCACGTCAAAGGCGCGGATGTGCTTGTGGGCCGAATCATCGACATAGAGCACCGATTCATCCGGGGAGAACGCCAGGCCATTGGGCAGGGCAAAGTCGGTCACCAGCAGGTCGAGTGTCCCCTGTGCTGTCAGACGATACACGCCATTGTGCGGCTGCTCTTTGCCGGGAATGGGTGCCGTCCACCAGCCCGCCGGGCGCGCCATGCCGGGGGTACTGGGTTGGATGGCATAGGGGGGATCCGTAAAGTAGATCGTGCCATCGGACTTCACCACAATGTCATTGGGGCTGTTGAGGCGTTTATCTTGAAAACGCTCCGCGAGCGCCGCACGTGTCCCATTGTCCGCCACACGGCTTACCCGGCGGCCATCGTGCTCCGCCGCCAGCACCTGGCCCTGGCGGTCCAAGGTCAGGCCGTTCGACATCCCCGTGGCATACGTGGTCAGCTCTGGCCCCTCGGCCAAGCGCCGCCAGCGCACGATGCGCTTGTTGGGGATGTCGCTAAACAGCAGGGCGCCGCCGCGCCACACGGGTCCCTCGGTAAACCCGAGGCCACCGGCAATGCGGGTATCAGCGGCGTCGGGAGCAATCAGATCGTGGAGTTTGGGACTGCGTACGTCCAGGGTGGCCATGGAGGCTCCTTCTGTGATGATTTGTCTACTACCAGATGATCGTCTGCGTATAGCGCCTGCTCTGGCACCGTGGGTCACTATGCTTCGTCAAAGCGGAGAATTTCCACAATCCGCAGATGGCGCTGACCAGCCGGGATGCTGATGGCGACCTCGTCGTCCAGCACTTTGCCGATCAACCCACGGGCCATGGGTGATTGATACGAAATAATGTTCTTTTCCGGCACCGCATCCGCCAGTCCCAGAATGGTATACGCCACTTCTTTGCGCGTCCGTAGATCGAGACACACGACGCGTGTGCCGATGGAGACCCGCTCACAGGAAATCTGCAATTCCTCAATAAAACGTGGGGAGCGTAGCTGCTCTTCGATTTCGTAGATGCGCCGCTGCAGCATGTCCAGACGCTCGCGGTTGGCGTGGTACTCGGTATTTTCACTCAAATCGCCTTCCGCCGCGGCCACTTGTTTGGCACGGCTGACCGCCGGGAGCTCTTCGCCCCGCAGTCTATGCAATTCATCCACCAACCGACGGTACGATACTCGTGTATAAAAGTTACTCATGCGACACCTCACCACCTGTGGGCTTGCGCCCGTGGATGACACGCCCGTGCAGCGGAAGGCCACGCGTGCCAGGCGGCTGCCGGGGTTCCTGAAGAGCACGCTGCGGTATTGCCGTGCCAACAGTGCGTTATTCCTGGTTCGCGCCGGGCACACGGCCATATCCTCGCAAAATATCCCATGCGACCTCGGCCAGAAGCTTGTTGCCCTGCACCGTGTAATGCCCGCTCCGGGTCAGGGCATTGGTGCAGAACGCGGCGCAGAGAGCGCCGTCATGGACCTTGGCGAGCAACAGCGGTCCGAGATTCACCGCCTCGACCTCCCCATGGGTATGTAACTGGGTGAGCAGCGGAGTGTAGCTCCACTGCTGCGTGCGTTGAAAATACAACAAGTCACGTGCGGTGGGAATCACGAAGATGAGGGGGCGCTTGCCATGCTGCCGTGCCTCGTACCCAAACTGCCGCAGAATGTCGCGCGTAATCTGCAGGGCCTGCGAGGGGTGCGCCGGGTCATACAATTCCGCAAACCAGGGTGGACGCGTGCTGGCATAGAACAGCAAGGAGGCGTAGAGCCGCTTATAAGTGAAGAGTAACGGCACACTGAGCATATACGGGAAAAAGACCCGCCGTTTGGCCAGGCGGCTATGGCCCGGCAGCAGAGAGTCGGCGGGAAAGAATTGGCCCAGATCACGGCGGTAGGCCTCATAGTCGTGCGGCGCGAGGCGTGGGAGAGGCAGCAGGCGTAGCCCCCCGGCGGGCTCGACGACAAAGCGTGGCTTCAACGCTAGAACGTTCTGATAGATGAAGCCGAGATCCTGGGTGATGTTGCGCACGATATTCTCGCTGAGATGCGACAAAATGACCACCGGCGCCGCGTCGCTGCCGTGCCGATGGTGCTGCTGAAAAGCGAGATACGCCTGATCGGTGCCATAGCCTGCCACACCGTAATTATCCACCCGACAGCCCAAGCGCGCGGTCAGGAGATTCCCCCAGGCAAACTCTGGGGCGACTTCATAGCCAAAGGTGAAGGAGTCACCATAGAGTGACACACACGGTGTCGTCAAACCTTCGCCGGCTGGGGCCAGACGATACCCCCCCGGCGCTAGGGCCTCAGGCTCCGCACGCCAACCCAGCGTCCAATCGATCTCACCCGTCAGATAGCGCAGGAACGCCTCACGCGTGGGAGGGGTGTAGTACCAGTGCGTTGGCAGGCACCACCAGAAACCATAGAATCCTCCCTCCAGAAGACACAGGGTACACAGGAGGCTCAGGAAGGACAGCAGGTATATTTTCGGCATACAGATACTACGGGCTGAGCAAGCCTTCAAGAATTTTTTGATCTGTGCTATCCACTGATGTCAGGCGAATGTGTAGCACCCCGGCGCTGGTCGGGTGCGCGGCGTCGAGCACCTTGCCATAGAGATCCCCTGACGTGTGCTCGAGTCCTGGATATGTCAGCCGTAAGCGCACATTGGTCAGAGGGCGAACCACCGTCTCACACTGCATGTCAATCTGACGCATACCGAGCCGGAGCACCGTCCCGTGGATCGTTTCCCGGCTGACGACCTTGCCGTCAATCACCCAACAGGCACAGGGCAGCGCCACCTCCACCTGGCGGTCGAGGGCCACATCCGTTTCGGGGAGGCGCTGAGCAAACTGGCCGCCGATCCCACGCAGTTCGTATAAGAGCAACGGCTCAGCAATGCCTTTGACTTCCACCGGCACGGGTGGTGCCACATCCGCCAAGTCCCCAAGTCGTGCATAGGTGGCAGGACTGACAAAGACCTGCCCGCCCACCGTGCACCCTTCCACGCGGGCCGCGAGATTGACCGCGGCGCCGACCACGGCGTACTTGGCGCGCTGCTCCGAACCGATATTCCCCACCACCGCTTCGCCCGTATTCAGGCCAATCCCCATCTCAAAACGTGGCCGCCCCTGCGCTGCATTGGCCTCGTTGAGTTCTACCATGGCGCGCTGCATGGCCAGGGCTGACGCGGCGGCGCGCTCGGCATGGTTGGCGTGGGCAATGGGCGCACCGTACACCGCAAAAATGGCATCGCCGATAAACTCATTGATGGTGCCACCATAGGCGATGATAATGTCGGCCATGCGCGCCAGGAAGTCATTCAGGATAGCCATCACCCAGGCGGGATCGCCCTGCTCAGCAAAGTGCGTGTAGCCGCGCAGATCAGACATCAAGACCGTCACCTCACGCTTTTCCCCGCCAAAGCGCAGCCCTTCCGGTGAGGCCAGCAACGTGGCGGCCACTTCGGGAGACACGTACCGGCCAAAGGTGGTACGAATGCGCTCGCGCTCACGCAGTCCCTCGACCATGTCATTGAAGGCCCCCGTCAGCCGGCCCATTTCGTCGCTCGAATGCACCGGCACCTCGACATGCAGGTTGCCTGCTGCCACGCGCGTCACCCCGGCGATCAGGGCCCGAATCGGGCGCGTCACATGCCAGGTGGCCGCAATCGCCACCATCGTGGCCAGCAGTCCACCACCGACACACGCCAGGATAATCGCCAAGCCCAGCGCCTCAAACCAGTAGGTAAAGAGTGCCCCCTGGTGCTCCACGGCCACGACCGCGATGACACTACCCGTGCTATCGAGAATGGCGGCAAAGGCGGTGAGCCAGGGTTCGCGCTTCTGGCGTTGCGCACTCCACTTCCAATAAATCGGTGAGGAGCGGGCAAAGCCGTCACCAAGCGTCCATTCTAACACTTGGGCGACCTCGGGACCGACCGTGAGTACGGTCCCGGCCTGCAGCGTGTCATCCGCATCGCTGACCGCGACCACCCTGGCCTGCTGTGTCGTCGGGCGATAATCCGCCAGGGTGTAGACGGGCGTGGTCAATTCCCCCGCTTCGCGGATGGAGATGAGTGTGGCCTGCAAGCGCTGATAGGCCGCGGAGGTAGGATCCGCCGTGCGCTGGACCTCCGCTTGCAGCGTCGGATCAATGAGCAAAACCCCAGCGCGTGTGAGGTTGAGGAGTTTGGAACTGACGACTTCTTCCAGCAGAGTGGACAATCCCTGGATACTGCGCATAGCGTCGAGACGCCCCAACAGCGGGACGTTGTGCAGACCATAGGTCATGACCCAGGCGGCTAAGCCCACGGCGAACATCGTCACCAGCACAAACGCCGTGACCATGCGGATACTCAGGCGCTGCCACCAACGGAGAGCAGGTTGTGTCATAGCCACTATCCCAGTCGCTTGCTACGAGTGTCTTGAGGAACGCTGGGGGCACACCAGCCCCTCTCCCGCGTGCCAACGTCTTCTGTCGCGGGGCGGATGTATCCTGGCAGTATAACAGGATCTGCCACATCACGTAGTCTGTTGCAGATAGCGTTGTAAAACATAGAGGCCGTCAGGCGTGTACGGCTCCACGTGCGCGCGCCGCAGGATCTCCTCCACGGAGAGAAACTCCCCACTCTCGACCTCCTCGGGCTGCAAGACGAGGTCGCCATCATAGACACAGGAATAGACGCCACCCCAGACGCGTGTCTGCTCATCTGTAAAGTAAAAGATGAACAACGGCGTCAAGGGCACGTCACGAATGCCCATCTCTTCAAAAAGCTCCCGTTGGGCGCTCTCGTCATAGCTTTCCCCCGCTAGCACCACCCCCCCGGCAGCGGGATCGTAGTAGCCTGGGAAGACATCCTTGGTCATCGTGCGTTTCTGCACATAGAGCTCCCCCTGCGCATTAAATACGAGAATGTACGTACTGCGATGCGGCAGGCGTTGTGCCCGCATCTCGCGTCGTGGTGCTGATCCCACGACCTGGTTCTCGTCGTCGACAATGACCACAATCTCGTCTGCAGCATTCGGCATCTGGTGTGTCTCCTTTCCACCTGGTGCGCTAGCCTGGTCTTGCGTCCCCAGGCCGCACGCAGTAAGATCGACGTTCAAACACGCCCGCTCTGCCCTGAATGGAGGGAATGTCTATGCACCCCGATCTCGTCATTGGCAAGCGTTTTCCTGATCTGGTTCTGCAGGATCACCGCAAGCAACCGATCAAGTTGTCCGAATTTGCCCACGGTTTTCCGTTCATTTTGAGTTTTTACCGTGGCTATTGGTGACCAAAATGTGCGTGCCAGGTGCGGCACCTCATGGCCTTAGAAGATGACCTGCGAGTAAATTATTGCCATCTCGCTGTGGTCAGTACGGATCCGCCAGAGCTCACCGATGCCTTTCGCGTTGGCCTCGGCGCCACGTTTACCTTTCTGAGTGACTACGAACACCAGGCGATTATCGCCCTCGATATGGCCGAAGTCGTCGATCCCGATTTTAAGGGCGGCATGGTGGCGTTACCCTATACGTTTGCGCTGCTGCCCGATCTCACCATTCACAAGATCTACAATGGTTGGTGGTTTGTAGGGCGCCCCACCGTGGACGAACTCCGTCAGGACATGCGCGCCATGATGCAACGCTGCCGGACGGATTATAGCTACGACGGGCCGTCGGTCGCCAGTGCGCTGGCGCGTGCGGGCGCTACGGCGTCAGTTCCTGCACCGTAGGGACGGTCAGTCGGTCGCCCCTAGCACGGCTCTTGACGTAAGAGACACAGCATACAGTAATGCTGTCAGTCAAACCACGTCCGACTACGGTGGAAGCCTACCTTCTTGACGTCGGTGGCCGCCCCGTCGGTGGCCGTGGCGACGGGCGGATCGGTGCGGCCGTCCAACCGGTGGGCGCTGGCGTCGGGGGTTGTAACGCGTGGATGTTTCCGCGCGCCCCGGCCGGTACACGGCGCACACAGGCGTCGGTGACGGCACATGGGCCAACTGGGGTGCAAGGACACCGGCGTCAGCAAGACTGCAGAACCCTCCAGGAGAGCCGCCTGCGACACCGGGAAGCCGCATGATTGAGCGGACATGAAAGATACCAGAGAGGGCATCCCAATCGGATGGCCGCTTCAGGGTCGAACGGGTCGGCGCGCAGGCGCTCCTCCAAGGCATCAAGCGCTTGCAGAGACTCTGCGCCAACTTCCAGTTTGTGGATCTTCGACCATGAAAGTGACGTTTTGGACTGCCAGTGGAGACAGACCTTGCACAGCTATGGGTTACGCGCCTCCTCCTTGTGGCCAGAAGCAGACTGCGTAGCGCGGCGTATGTTCTAACGCCATCGCGCCCAACGCCTCGCGCCGCGCGCCCCGCATGGCCTCCACCGGCAGCAAGTCCTGGCGCCAGAGGCCTATCCAGGGGTCGCGCGCCCTCCGTGAGGTCCCAGGAGCCACCGGGCCACGCCCATGCTGTTGACTGAAGCCACCTTAGTCCATTTTGGTTTCAAATCGTCTGACCCTATCTTGGCAAG
>SXND01000236.1 GCA_005777235.1 Pseudomonadota bacterium | reverse complement strand
GGGCTTGCGGCGCTCGGCAATGTCGAGGCGGGCCATGATCTTGAGGCGCGACACCAGGGCGCGGCGGTAACTGGGCGGAATGCGCTGGTATTCGAAACAGCTGCCATCAATGCGCATGCGGATGACGGTATCGGCGCGGGTAGCATAGGGTTCGATGTGGATGTCGGAGGCGCCGCGGGTGTAGGCATCGACGATAATCTGATTGGCCAGGCGGACGATGGTGCTGTCGTTTTCCCCCAGCCCTCCGCCCAGGTCGTCCTCGTCCTCTCCCGAGCTGACATCTGTGAGTTCGCCAAGGATATCTTGGATAGACCCAGCGTCAGTCTGGCGTCCTGTAGCGCTCGCGAGGTATTGCAGAATGTCTTTGGGCAGCCCGACCACCCAGCGCAGTGGGGCACCCCGCAGTAACAATTGGATGTGCTCAGTTTTGACGGGGTTCTGCGGATTGTCAATCAGCACCTCAATGGTGTCCCCGTCGCGGCGCAAGGGTAGCCAGGTATTCGCTCTGAGGAATTCAAAGTTGAGGTCTTTGAAAAGCGTCCTATCCAGAACCGTGCGCTCATCATAGGCGAGGAATGGACAGCCATAGAAACGGCTGAGGGCCTCGCCAAGTTCAGCCTTCGGGACGTGATAGGTGTTCAAGAGCACTGTCTCAACGTCGCTAGCCTTCCGGCGCGCCTCTTTCAACGCCTCGCCCAGATTGTGCAGGGTGATGAGTTCATGCTCCACAAGATAGTCGAACTTGCCAGGGCGCCGTCCGGTACGTCCCTGGGCAATGTCGACTTCTTGTGTGGTCGCGAAAGGTCGTATGGTGTGGTGAGGGGTGGAGTCGATTTCCTGCGTCGTCGCGGCAGTCTGGTGCAGAGAGATCTGCAGCTCCTGGGAGAGAGGCATCCGCGGCATGGGGGCGCCCTCCGTCGTCTGTGGCTGACGGGAGACGCGTTGGAGCTGGCCATACAATGCCGTCCCAAAGGTATCAGCAAAGACCTGGGCATAGGTGACGTCAATATCGAGAAAGGGCTCGTCGTTGGGCTTATTGAGCAGCACCAAGACCCCCATGAGGTACTTCCGCTCCACGAGCAGGGGCAGCGCCAGAATCTGCCGTGTCCGCCACGTACCCGGCTCATCCCAAGCCGGATCAAAACGGAGCTGGGAGCTGACCTGGGTCCACCCGGCGACATCATAGGCATCCACCACATTAATTACTTTCCCGCGTAATGCGCAATACCCCAAGAGGTTCGCTCGGTCAATCGGGATCGGGGAGGCCCATTGTCCAGCACAGGGTTCCCAGGCGACTTTGGCATAGAATACACGTCGCTCACGGTCCACCCCATAGAGGATGCCCTGGGTGGCATCGCAGAGTGTGAGCACATCTTGCATCATCTCGCGGTAGATGCTTTCCGTGTCTTCAGAAATTTGGCATTTGTGAAGGAGCGCCCCCATCTGTCCTTTCAGCTCTTCGAGAAATTCCTCAGACGACGATGGGGATACTTCCTTGGCCGTTTCTGGTGCGATCATAGCCAGATCTCTTAAGCAACAGGTTCGCGAACGCAGTCGAGAGAGTGAGAATCTCTCATACAACCTTGTGAGGAGAGATGCCCAGCGGTTCTCTCATTCGACACAATGGACTGAGCACATACTCGCCGAACGAAGCGTTACATGTATTCTATCGAGAGAATATACTCAATGCTTGAGCGCATTTCTACTTGAGGCATTATACATGCAATGTGTGCCCGTTGGTACCTCCCTTTCCTGTCACCTGGGCTCGTATACACCACGGCCAGCTGCGTGGAAACACAAGAAGACGGTGCCCCTCTGACACGCCACGGCGCACGGTGGCCGGCGCGAGAAGCGGCCAGAGGGCGTGGGCGGGCGTTCAGACATACGTATGCCCAGACTGCGCGGCATGCCAGTGCTCAGCGAAGCGCCGTAGTTGCGCGTCCACACGGCCATTCACCGACTCTGGCGGATACCAGACGTCCGCACACCGTTGCCCTGCCTCCACCCCCATGAGGATGGGTACGCCCTGATCAATGGTGCTCACCGCATAGAGGTGAAACTGTCCCGCCGCCACGGCGCTGATCACCTCTTCGCTGAGCATCAAATCTGCGACGTTTTGCGCCGGTAAGATGACGCCCTGGGTACCTGTAAGCCCCTGCAGACGGCACACGGCAAAAAACCCTTCGATTTTCTCATTGATCCCGCTGATCGGCTGGAACTGGCCTTTCTGATTGACCGAACCCGTCACCGCAATCCCTTGCGCAATGGGGAGTTGCCCAAGACTCGACAGCAAGGCATAGATTTCCGCAGCCGTGGCACTATCGCCAGCAATACCATCGTACGATTGTTCGATGCACAGACTTGCACTGAGCACCAGCGGTTTATCCTGGGCATAGGTGTGACGTAAATAGCCGCTGAGAATCAGCACCCCCTTATTGTGGGTGGCATCGCCAAGATCCACTTCACGCTCAATGTTGACGACCCCGGCATCGCCCATCGAGGTTTCGGCGGTAATGCGTATGGGGCACCCAAAGGCATACTCTTCTTCCAGCTCGTAGACTGCGAGGCCATTGACCTGCCCAATGATGGCCCCGTGGGTGGCCATGAGCAAGATGCCTTCGTCAATCATCTCGCGTAGCTTCGCTTCCAGGAGATTGATGCGCTCCCAGCGTTCATGCAGCGCCCGCGCCACCGCCGTCTTGGTGATGAGCGCTTCTCCGCTCTTGCCAGCCCAGTAATCCGCTTCGCGTACCACATCAGCGATCATATCTATGCGGGCACTGAGTTTATTCTGGCGCCCCGCCAGGCGCACCCCCCACTCCACCAGGGCCGCCACGGCCTCACGATCGCAGGGGCGCAGGTGCTCGGCTACGCAGATACGGCTGAGCACACCAGCATAGTGCATCACCATCTCGGGTTGGCGCGGAATGGTCAGATCAAATTCGGCTTTGACTTTGAACAGACGCTTGAACGCCTCATCTTCATGTGTCAGCGTATCGTAGAGGTCAGCATCCCCGAGCATAATGACCTTGACATCGCAGGGCATAGGGGCCGGTTTCAGGGTCGTACTGGGGACGAGAGAGAGGTGATCAAAGGTTTGGATCTCCAGTTGCCCATAGCGTAAGGTGCGTTTCAGCGTGGACCAGACCAGCGGTTCTGACAGCGCGTCGATGGCATCGAAGACCAAATAGCCGCCCTGGGCGCGATGGAACGCCCCGGCCCGAATGCTCATGAAATCACTGCGCCACATGCCCCCGTATTCTGAGGTCGGCTCGATGGTGCCAAAGAGATTTTTGTGTGTGGGGGCGGTTTCAAAGATCACCGGTGTCCCCGGCGTCTCGGTGTTATCCACGATGATATTGACTTGATATTCGTGGAAGGGGTCTTCTTCATAGAGCATGCCTGGCGGCATGGGCGGAGCAGGCTCGCGCTCCGTGGCCGGTTCCGCATCGAGGAAGCGCAGCCAATCGTCCTGCAGCGCCTCTTCGACTTCCTGGAAATACGCCTCTCCGTCAGGCGCCGTGATGGCGGCTCGCACCCGCGCCACCGCCTGTTGGATCAACGGGCGTACTAACGCCCGTTCGAGCGTCTGCACTGCCTCCGTTGTCTCCTGCTGCAGACGGCGCGCGGTCGCCAGGACGGCGCTCAGATCGTCAGCCAGTGCGGCGTGCTGCATCCGCACGTGCCGATAGTGTTCGACCGGAAACCCTCCAGCGTCGACACGCCGTTCGAGCTCGGCCAATGGGACGAGACGTCCTTCTACCACGGGTGCGAGTTCAGGGACGAGGAGGCGATCCGCCTCGTGCCAGAGCAGCCCGAAGTCTGGACCAAAGCGCTGTTCGCACTGCCGCAGGAGACGCTGTTCACGCTGCTGCGCTTGGGCCAGAATCTGGGCCTTGCGCTGTTGGAAATCGCTGCTCGTATAGAGCGCCGGGATCTCCTGGCTGAGGGTATGCAGGAGATCCGCTAGCGCCTTTTTCAGCGTCTTGCCCTCCCCTGCCGGTACCGTGAGCAAACGGGGACGCTCTGGGTGTTTGAAGGCATAGACATAGCACAAGTCCGGTGGCGGAGTGCCATGGGCCTGACGCGTGGCCAGGAGTTGCCGCACCGCGGTGAGTCGGCCACTCCCCGGCATCCCACAGACATAGATGTTGTAACCTGCCCGCGCAATTTCAATGCCCAGTGCGAGAGCCTTCTGGGCACGCTCCTGGCCAATAATCCCCTCAAGGGGGGGCAAGTCAGCCGTGCTAGTGAAGGGCAAGAGGTCTGGATGACAACGCCAGCGGAGTTGGTCTAGGGGTACTTCCGAGAAGGACATTGTGCCCTGCATGCGGACTCCTCTGTGATAGCCTGCGAGAACGTCTGAGAGCTGCGCACAGCATGCACTCCGCGCGGGGAACGGAGTTGCCCAATGGTGACGACTTTTTAAGCTACTGTCAACCATGGTCCACGGTCCAGGCGACGCCGGGAGTGCGTGTCTGGTTGCCGCAGCGTTCGATGGCGTGCTGGCAGTGTCAGTACCTCTCTAGGAGGCTATCCACAGAAAGCCGGGCAAGGGGGCTGCCGTCTTCAGGCGGCAGGGGAATGGCCCGTTGCCGTAGGCAACAGCCGTCTCTTCCTGCGCGGACGTTGTTCCAGGGGTGTGCAGGGTTCTTGACCCTCTGTTCACTGTTTGCGCAGTGTTGCTCATCGTCATGACGTGCTAGACTTTCCCTGCCTGATATTCCGGTCGAGCGTATGGAGCCTGCATACGTGGGATTCCTCTGACGTCGAGGTGCCTCTAGCCGTACAGAGCCAGCCTCAGCCGATGGACAGGCATGCACGAGTCGGTAGAGCGAGCAGCAATGCTCCCAGCCTGGAGCTGCGGATGGGCTGTCTGACTCGTGACGGGTCGCGCGAACCTGTGCCGCACAGGGGCTCAACCGGCCTCCCGTGTAAATCGGGTAGAGGGAGACAGGCTGCTGTAGGAGTCTTCCTCGAACGTTCGGCGGTTCGTGAGTGAGTCGCTCCGCCTTCACGATACGCCTCCGCACGAACAAGCCGCCTGGTTCACCTGGCGGTCGTTGACAGACCGGGCTCATTGTCCCGGCGTCTCGCCCGCTCGGGAAGCCGCCACAATGGCCGCGCTCCCAGGCAGAGCAAGACTCTGCCATGCACAGAGCCCCCTCCCGCACACTGCATGGCCCTGCGCAGGAAGATCTTGCCAGGGTCTTCCACAGCGCAGTAGAGTATGGCGTCTCGTCACACGCTGTGGTGCGGGCAAGCGGACGCAGCCCGTCTGCTCCGCGTAGTTTTCCTTACCCTCTATAAGTGATGACGCCCTATGGATCTACACACGCCCGGTGTGTCAACACCCGAGCCGCACACCCCAGAGACGATCACGGCGCCGCTGCTGGCCGTCGTCCAACAACTCGCTCAGGAACTGCACCCGCATACCCAGCCCCCGCTGACCGTGACGCTCGATACGGTGTTGGAGCGTGAGTTGGGTTTCGACAGTTTGGGACGTATGGAGCTGTTACAGCGTCTGGAACAGACTTTTGGTGTGCTGTTACCTGAGCAGATTCTCGCCACCGCCGACGTGCCACGGGATTTACTCAACGCCATCTACCGTGTGCAGGTGGGGGCAATGCCCCGTGTGGTGGCGCCCGTCGTGCCGCCAGCCGCCAGCGCCGTCGAAGGGACACCACGCCTGGCGACGACCCTGCTGGAAACGCTTGATTGGCATGTGCGCTGCCATCCCGCACGTGTGCATATCACGTTGTATGACGAGGACGAGCAGCCCGAGGAACTCACCTACGCCGCGCTGGCCGCTGGCGCCGACGCGGTAGCCGCCGGGTTACAAGCCCGCGATCTCCAGCCGGGGCAGAGCGTGGCGCTCATGCTGCCCACCAGCCGGGCGTTTTTTGACGGGTTTTATGGCATTCTGCGTGCCGGGGGGATTCCCGTGCCGCTCTATCCGCCGGCGCGTCTGTCACAGCTGGAGGAGCACCTGCAACGCCAGGTACAGATTTTGCGCAACGCTGAGGCGGTCATGTTGCTCACAGTGCCCGAAGCTAAACCACTCGCCCGCTTCCTGCGGGCCCAAGTCGCGGGGTTGCGCGTGGTGCTCACTGTGCCGGAAGTCGCGGCGACCGGAGGGACGGTGAGGCCCCCGCCAGTCCAGAGGCACGACGTGGCCCTCTTACAATACACCTCCGGGAGTACCGGCAGCCCGAAAGGCGTCATGCTGACCCATGCCAACCTGCTGGCCAACATTCGCGCCATGGGCCAGGCCGCACGCCTGACCTCGACGGATGTGTTCGTGAGCTGGTTGCCGCTCTACCACGATATGGGGTTGATTGGCGCCTGGCTCGGGAGTCTGTATTACGCCTGTCCGTTGGTCTTGATGTCGCCCCTGGCCTTTCTGGCACGCCCAGCCCGTTGGCTGCGGGCCATTCACCAGCATCGGGCTACGCTGTCAGGCGGGCCTAACTTTGCCTATGAGCTGTGCGTGCGGCGCTTGCAAGAGAGCGACCTGGTGGACCTCGATCTCAGCACATGGCGTATGGCTTTTAATGGCGCGGAGCCGGTGAGCGCGCAGACGCTAGCGCGTTTTAGCACACGCTTTGCCCCGTACGGTTTTCGTCCCGAGGCGATGGTCCCCGTCTACGGGCTGGCCGAAGCCGCGCTTGGGGTGGCTTTTCCAGCCCTGGGCACGGTGCCCCAGGTGGACCGTATCCAGCGCGAGCGCTTTATGCGCACGGGCCAGGCCCTCCCCGCCACCGCTGATGACCACGGGGCCTTACCGTTCGTGGCGTGTGGCCAACCCTTGCCAGGCTATCAGATCCGCATTGTCGACACGGCAGGGCACGAGGTGGGGGAGCGTCAGGAAGGGCGCGTCGAGTTGCAAGGCCCCTCCACCACCAGTGGCTATTTCCACAACCCGGAGGCCACGCGCCGTCTCTTCCATGGCGCCTGGCTGGATTCTGGCGATCTCGGTTATATGGTGGGGCAGACGCTGTACCTCACGGGACGGGCCAAGGATCTGATTATCCGCGCTGGGCGTAACATTTACCCACCGGAGCTGGAGGAAGCCATTGGGGATCTTGCCGGAGTGCGGCGTGGCTGTGTGGCCGTCTTCGGCAGCCCTGATCCGGTGTCGGGTACGGAGCGCCTCGTGGTCCTGGCCGAGACACGCGAGACCGCCAGCGCCACCCTGGCGCACCTACGCACTCAAGTCGAAGCCGTGGTCACGGACCTCCTGGGGACGCCTCCGGACGATGTGGTGCTGGCGCCGCCGGGCAGTGTGCTCAAAACCTCGAGTGGCAAGTTGCGCCGTGCCGCCAGCCGGGAGCGCTATGAACAGGGGGAGATCGGCACGCGCCCGCGCGCCGTGTGGTGGCAGGTGACGCGCTTGGCCTTGGCCAGTGTGCTCCCGCAAGTGCGGCGCAGTTTGCGTCACGCTACCGAGGCCCTGTATGCGGCGTATCTGTGGAGTCTCTGCGGGGCCGTTCTGCCACTCGCCTGGGTAGTTGTCGCCATGCTCCCACAGCGCACGTGGTGCCAGGCCGTCCTGCGTCACGCCGTGCGTCTCATCCTGCGCTTCGCTGGTATCCCGCTGCGTGTGCACGGTCTGGAGCACCTCCCACGCCAGGGGCCGTATGTCGTGGCGGTGAATCATGCCAGCTACATGGATGGCCCACTGTTAGTCGCGGCCCTGCCACGGGATGTGGCGTACGTGGTGAAACGGGAACTCGAATCCTCCCTGGTTGTACGCCTACTGCTGCGTCGTATTGGTGCCGTGTTTGTCGAACGCTTTGACGTCCAACGCAGTGTGCAGGATACCGAGCAGCTGCAACAGATGGTGCAACAGGGGCGTGCCCTGGTGCTCTTTCCCGAAGGCACGTTCGTGCGCACGCCAGGTCTGCAAGCGTTCCGTATGGGGACGTTCGTCATTGCGGCCCAGACCGGCGTCCCCGTGATCCCCGTCAGTCTCTCCGGCACCCGGGCGCTCCTACGTGCCGAGCAGTGGTTCCCACGCCGCGGGGCCGTGCGCGTCACGGTGAGCCCGCCCATCATCCCCCAGGGGACGGACTGGGCCGCGGCGGTGGCGCTCCGTGATGCCGTGCGTGCGGTGCTGGTGCGCACCTGCGGTGAACCGGATATGCTACACCCCGCCGACGCCAACGACGAGATGCCGGTGGTCTAAAAACGTCCCCTAGAAACCCCAGGGTGGCAGCATGGACAGTGGTGATGCCCTGGGCTATCATGGGAATCATGCGCAGCACGCCAAGGGACAAGCGGTCCTGGACAATACGAGGGATACATACCATGAAACTGAGCTGGTTCCACCTCATGCCCTATCGGTTTTTACCTGAGGATTTTAAGGAAAAGTATCACAGTGTGTGGGTGGATGTGCCCTCGTCACTCTACGATGCGGAGAAAACGCATCGCCTGTATCACGAATTCCTCGACGAACTCGAATTTGCCGACCAATGTGGCTTTGATGGGCTGTGCGTCAACGAACACCATCAAAACGCCTATGGCCTCATGCCCTCGCCCAATCTCATGGCCGCGGCCTTGAGCCGACGCACGCAGCAGGCGGTGATTACTGTTCTGGGCAACAGTATCGCTCTGTACAACCCGCCGGTGCGCATCGCCGAAGAATTCGCCATGCTCGACGTCATGACCGGCGGGCGCTTTATCGCGGGTTTCCCGGTCGGCACCTCAATGGATACCAATTTTGCCTATGGCGAAATCCCGGCAACGCTGCGCGACAAGTATCATGAAGGGCACGACCTCATCATCCAAGCCTGGACGCGTCCTGAGCCGTTTACCTTTAACGGCAAGTACACCCAGTTACGTTATGTCAACATCTGGCCGCGTCCACTGCAGAAACCGCATCCGCCCATCTGGATTCCCGGCGGTGGCAGTATTGAGACGTGGGACTGGGTGCTCGATCATGACTACTGTTACTGCTACCTGAGTTACTTTGGCTTTATACGCGGCGCCAAAGTGCTGCAAGGTTTTTGGGAACGCTGTGCCGAGCGCGGCATGGAGCCCAATCCCTATCGTTCCGGGTTTCTCCAGCTCGTGGCGGTAGCGGCGACCGACGCTGAAGCCGAGCGCGACTACTACGCCCACGCTGACTATTTTTACAATAAATGCCTGCACATCTACGAAGGCTTTGCTGATGCGCCGGGCTATCGCACGGCGGCAACCTTACGTGCCGGCTTTGCCCCCCAAGTGGGGGATCGTCCTTCCAGGTTGCGGAGCAAGTTGAGCTGGAAGGATATGCTGGATCAGGGCTACGTCATTGCGGGCAGTCCGGCGACGGTGCGCGAACGCCTGGCCTATGCCATCAAGGAGTTGCACACCGGCCATCTCATGGTGCTGTGTCAGTTCGGCAGCATGCCACCAGAATTGGCGCGCCAGAATACCGCGTTGTTCGCCAAAGAAGTGGCACCGCACGTGCGGCCCATCTACAACGAATGGGAAGATCGCTGGTGGCCACAGGCGGCTCAGATGGCACCGCCGATTGTGGCACAGGCCTAAGGCAGGGTGTCGTTCGCGGGGGCCTGCGGCCGTTGCCGGGAGAAGGACCACCACAAGCCAGCTGGCACGCATAACACGCCTCCCAAGAGCGCCGCGAGCAGCCGGGGGGTGGCCAGCTGATGCTCCAGGCACCAGCCAGTGGCAAACGTGGTGAGCGACATCACAATGGTGAGCCAGGCAAAATCCATGGCAAAGACCCGGCCAAGGTGCGTATTGGGCACATAGATCTGCAGCAGGGTGGAGCTAAAGACCCACAGGGTATTGGCCGCCATCGCCGCCAGCAACAGGGCGGCTGCGGCCAGCCAGAGGGTTGGCATATAGGCAAAGGCGAGGTAAAAGCTCGCCGCGATCCCGAACATCACACTCAGCGCCCGTAGCATCGCCTGCGGGCTCTCCCCGACCACGCGGCGGGCGAGCAGCGGACCGCACATAGCGCCCAGACCACGGGCCATGTACAGCGTCCCCATCCCCAGCGCTCCCGCCTGAAACACCCCCTCGGCAAAAAGCGCAAAGAGTACCATCAAACCGCCGGTCATCCCCGCACTCCAGGCTTTGACAGACAGCAACCGCAGGACCAGCGGCGCCCCAGCGATATAGCGCATGCCCTGCCAAAAATCCTGCCAGCTGGTGGCAGGACGCCCGGATGCTGCGACCACGGGCTTGGACGTCGCCGGCGGTGCAATGGTACTAATGCACCATGCGGACACCAGATAGCCGACAGCATTCATGACAAAAGCCGTTCCCGAGCCAAAGAGTGCGGCAATCACCCCGCCGAGCGCCGCGCCGACCGCCAGCATGGCGGCCCAACTAGATCCAGCCAAGGCATTAGCGGCGATGAGTTCACGCGGGGTGGTGATGTTGGGAATGAACGCCACATGAGCCGGATTAAAAAAGGCGGCGACGCCCATCAACACGGCAGTCAGGACATACGCCAGCCAGACGCGCTCGGCGGAGGTGATGTACAGGAAACCCAGCGCCAACCCGGCGCGTACGAGGTCGGCACTAATCATGATGGCTTTGCGGCTGAAGCGGTCGGCCATCACCCCAGCGATGGGACTAAAGACGCACAGGGCGAGCGTCTGCGCCAGCACCACGCCGCTCAGCGCCAACCCCGAGGCCCCAGTGAGTTGTAACACGAGATGATACAGCGCAATGGTGCGAAACCAGTCCCCCGCCATGCTGATCACTACGCCGATCCATAGCCGACGATAGGGCGCATTGTCGCGCAGCAGGGCCCAGTAGCCTACGGGGAGGTCTGGGGCCTGACTCTGAGAATGCACGATGCGGGCTCCTGTGCCTCGTGGCGCGTGCGGTTGTCGTGGAGCGGATTTCACCGCCCGTGCCACAGGGGCGACTGGCGGGCCGCCCCTACCGAGAGAGGCGCACCATGGTGTCGTACCTGGCGGGCGCCATCTAGTCCAACCGGATGATCAACACCCACATGGGACGCGCGCCCACGGGATAGATGTCCAGCGGCTGTAACGCGCCCGTAGTCTGGTCAATGCGGTACGCTGCGAGGCGCCCGGATTCCAGACCGGCAGCATAGAGGAACGTGCCCGTGGGATCGAGGCTAAAGGCCCGTGGGATGGTCTCGCTGGGCGTGTGCCCCAACGCGGTGAGGAGGCCGGTGGTGGCATCCACGGCAAAGCCGGCCAGGCTATTGTGCCCACGGTTGGGCGCATACAAGAATTTTCCCGAGGGGGCAATCTGAATCTGCGAGCAGGAATTGCGTCCGTCAAAACCCTCTGGGAGCGTGGAGACGGTCTGCAGCGCGCGCAGGGTGCCGGCCGTGGTGTCGAGGGCATAGGCCGTGACACTGCAGCTCTGTTCATTGGAGACATACACCATATCTTTGTGCGGATGAAAACAGCAATGGCGTGGACCGTCCAAGCGCTCGGGGCTGACCTGCGGGGGATCATTCGGGGTCAGATGGCCGGTCTGGGCATCGAAGCGAAACTGAAAGATGGCGTTGGGGCCATTGCCCGCAATATGTGGCACAAACACAAAACGATTCGAGGGGTCCGCCTGCATGCAATGCGCCCCGCGTGCCGTGGCACGCCATTCGATGGGCGGTCCCATGGCCACACCATCCGGCCCAATCGCATGCACCGCGGCGTGCGCGCCTTCGTAGTAGGCCGAAAACACAAAGCGCCCACTGCGATCTGTGGCAATGTAACAGGGATCGGTCTCCAGCTCGACCTCACCGAGATGCGTCAGGCGTCCCGTCTGGGGCGCAATCGCAAAACTGGACAGGATACGCGCCCCGCGCCGGGCGGCATACAGAAAACGCCGCTGTGGATCCGTGGCCAGAGGCGCTGGACCACCCGGGACTGGCAGCTCATCCTGCATCGTCAGTTTGCCCGTGGTCGGGTCCAGATGAAAGCGCGTGAGTTTATCATCACCTTGCAGGGCCACATACATCACATAGGGCATACGTTATTCCTCGTCATGGTGGTCGTCGTGGTGTTCCAGGGCATAGGACGCCATGCGGGCCTCTAACTCATCGCGTGTCAGCAAGCCTTGGGCCAGTGCCAGCTGTTCCAGCGTCTCCAGCCAACGCTCATAATAGCTCGTCTGGCCGCCGTGCTGCTCGGCGGCGGCGGTCACAGCAGCCAGTCCCATGCTAAAGTCTCGCCAGGCGTAGACCCCAGCGTCGCTGAGCGCCACGGCCAAGCCAAAGGCGCGTGCCTCCCAGGGCGCCGTGAAGAGCAACTCGCCGTTGCTCCGGGGGACGGCGATGGACTCATCCAGCGGCGTGTGACGGACTTCAGGCGCACTCGCCATCGCTTAGCTCCTCACCGCCGGGGCCTGCAGCCTGGCCACCCCAATCATCGCATCGCGGGTCACGAAGGGGATGAGCTCCGCTTCGCTCAGGTGCTCGGTGCCTGCAGGGCGCTGCGGCAGGACCATATAGCGGATGTCCGAGTTGCTATCCCACACGCGCACTTCCACCGCCTCCGGCAACTCGAGCCCGAACTCGCGTAACACCACCCGTGGCTCACGCACCACGCGTGCCCGGTACGCATAGGACTTATACCACGACGGGGGCAGCCCCAACACCGGCCAGGGATAGCAGGAACACAGCGTACAGACCACCACGTTATGCACGGTCGGGGTATTTTCCAGCACGACCATATCGACGCCTTCACGGCCCCCAAACCCCAGCTCGGCAATCGCCGTGGTGCCATCAGCCAGCAAACGCTGTTTATACGCGGGGTCGACCCAGGCGCGGGCGACGACCTTGGCGCCATTGAGCGGTCCAATGTCCTGTTCGTAGGCCCGGACGACCGTGTCGATCACATCGGTGGTGATCAAGCCTTTCTCAATCAAGAGCGCCTCCAGCGCCTTCGTGCGTAGGGCCGCCGACGCTACCGTGCTGACGTCCTCATGGTTCCCGCTCATACCCTGTCTCCTCCTGACGCTGGCTCGACGTAGCTTTCCCACATATCGAGATACACCACACTGTTGGCCTCTGCCGCCTCGCCCCACAGTTCACGTCCGTCAAAACGCACCGCATAGAGCGGCTGCGGCGGGACGTCCGTCCCAGCGGGCATGGCATCCTGGAAGTCGTAGAGACCATAATAACGCGTCACCACACCACGCCGCCCGCGCACATCGCGCGGCAGCCGCGTGTGCCCGGCTGGGTGCAGGTTGCGCACGCGAATGGCCGTCCCCACGGTAAACTGCGGCTGGATCGGCACGTCGCGGCGGGGCGACTCCAGGAGCCGCTGTAATTGGGCCCGCACCCGCTGCACGCCTGCCGGGTCTTCCCGGCGCGGGACGGGCATCTCAGGATGGTCCCGATACAGTGCCTCACGGGCGGCCAACTCTGCAGCGGTGAGCACGCCAGCATCAATACAGCCTTGAATGCGGGAGTGCAGCCACTTTTCGTAATAGCTGGTGTGTAGATACGCTGCCGGGTCCATCTGCTCGATATTATTGCGGGAGCCACCGGGAATAGGTACCTGGGTCGCCTGGCGGATGGCAAACACGCGTCCTTCCCAGGCGTGATGAAAGACCGGCTCGTTGTCTTCGCGCACGATGGGGCCGAAGCCATGCATTCCCCCCATGTCATGGATACCGTTCATGCGGTGCCTCCTCTGTCCCCGCCATCTTACCCTGTTGTCTCAGGCTTGACGTTGTACACTATCTCACCTCGGAAGAAAAGCCGCGACACACCCTTCCAGGCACGTCAAGCCTCTGCCGAGACACTAAGCCCACCGCCCACGGGTGCTTCTTGACACGCCTAGCGTCATCGTATGAGGCTGACCCGGCTGGTCGCGACATAGGTGACAGCGGCCATCCCTGGGCACGCGCTCAGGCTGCGCCAAGCAGGAATCCTCCACACTCCCTGGCCCACGGGCACCCGTTGCCACTTGCGGCACGCCTCGGAATCGACTACGTTTACGCGAGGAGCAGGAGGCTTCGTCATGAAGATCGTCACCATTGATGCAGCTCAAACTCAATTCCAGGCGCGGCTGGCAGCCATAGAGGCGGCAAGTGCGCCCCTACGGATCTGGCGTCAAGGCCTGCCGGTGGCCGACTTCGCCCGACACGCCCCCGCAGTCGTCGCACGCCCCACCCGGTGAGGTAACAGATGCGCCTTGATGACGCTCCGACCGCACCGCTGACGTCGGACGAGTGGCCGGAGTCGAGCCGGTGTCCTGGATACTGGCGCGTTAGGACGGCTACCCCAAGGCGGCGGCGCCTTCTCCGAGATGGCGTTATGTCACATTGATACCGCTCAAATAGTTCCTGTCTCGGCGATCAGTGGCGTTGCACGTGGTCTCAAAACCCAGCAACGCAAGTTGCATCTGCCGGTCCTGCCCGCCGCATCCATGAGCGTAAGTCCAGAAGCAAGCCAGGCAACCTGATGTGGAGATGATAGACCATCATGACAGATAGTAGCTATCAAGGCACCGTCACACCCCGCACCACCGACCGTGGTGCAGACCTCTTCGTAGCCGTACTCCAGGCGCTGGGCGTGCAGCAGGTGATGGCCCTGACCGGTGGAGCGATTATGGAGGGGATGGACGCCTTACAGGCTGCCGAGGCGCTGCGGATGTCCATTTTCCAAACCGAACCGGGGGCGGCCTGGGCTGCCATGGGCTACGCCCGCGCCACCGGCAAGGTGGGGGTGTGCGTGGTGACCTCCGGGCCAGGGGCCACGAATACGATTACCGCTATTGCGGATGCCCAGCGTGACAATGTCCCCCTACTGGTGATTACCGGCCAGGTACCCACCGCCGCGCGTAATACCGATGCGTTTCAAGAAACGAACATTGTCGCTATCGCCGCCCCCACGGCGAAGCAGGTGTTTTACTTGAACCGTGTGGAGGATATCCCTGCCGTCCTCAGTGAGGCCTGCCATATTGCCAAGGAAGGACGCCCGGGGCCGGTGCTCATTGACTTCACGAGAGACGCGCAGCAGGCGTTGGTGCCCGCGGCGGCTTTTCCCACCCCAGGCACGTTCGTCGCTCCGGTGACGGTCGCTGCGACACCACAGGCCACGCACGCCGCGCTCGATGAGGTGGTGGCGCTCCTGCGCCAGGCGGAACGTCCGGTGATCATTGCCGGGTATGGGGTGGTGCTCGCTGAGGCCCAACACGCCTTGCAGCAGCTGCTGGCAGTCGCGCCCTGTCCGGTGGTGCATACGCTGCCGGGGAAAGCGGCCCTGCCGACGGCACACCCGTGTAACTACGGCATGCTGGGCATGCACGGGTTTTACGTCAGCAACTGGCTGATCCACCATGCCGATCTCGTGGTGTCGTTGGGCTCGCGCTACGATGACCGCATCACCGGCGACACGCAGCGCTTTGCGCCCGCGGCCCAGCGTCTGGTGCACTGTGATATTGATGCCGCGCAGATCAGCAAAGTCTTGCCAGAGCGTAAGCTGGGGGTGGTTGGAGATCTAAAAGCCACGCTCCCATCCCTGCACCAGCGCCTCGTGCAGGCGCCGCTCGACTGGCCGCGCTGGCGTGAGGCGATTACAGAAATTGCCCGGCAATATCCGTCGACCTATGCCCGCCGTCCTGAGTGGCTGCAAACGCAATACGCCCTGGACGTGTTAAACGACGTCGTGCAGCAGCAAGTGGCCCAGAGCGGGCAAACGGTGGCGTATAGCACCGAGGTGGGCGACCACCAGATGTGGGCCAGTCAGTATGTGGCGTTGCAAGATAGCTGGCACTTCCTCACCTCGGGTGGGCAAGGAGCCATGGGCTCGGGTCTGCCCATGGCCATTGGCGCGCAGTTGGCGCATCCCGAAGCCCTGGTGGTGTGTCTGGCTGGGGATGGGAGCCTGCGCTTTTCTGAGGCGGAGCTGGAAACGATCTGGGAATATCATCTGCCCGTGAAGACGCTGCTGTTCAACAACGACGGCTACGGCATTGTGCGCATGTGGAACCACCGCTTTTATGAGGGGCGTGAAACTGGGGTGATCAAGCGCCACAAGGACTGGACCATGCTGGCGCGAGCCAATGGTTTTGCGGCCGATTGTGTGGATCGCGTCACTCATCCCGCTGACCTGGCGCCGGTGTTGCAGCGGGCGCTGTCCCATCGGCGTCCGCACTTTATTGAGTTACTGACGCCGTATGAGGAATGTCTGCCACTGATGCCACCAGGGCAATCGTTTGCGGAGATGATCCTGTAGGAGGAGCGCTGCATGCCCACGCTGAAAATCGACCACGCCCGCTTCCTGGTGACGGTGGACCCGGAGCGCCGCATCATCCGCGACGGCGCGCTGCTCATCGACGGCCAGCGCATTGTACAGGTAGGCAAAGCGGCAGAGCTGCAACACCTCTCCGCCGACCGCGTGCTCGACGCCAGCGAGATGGTGGTGACACCCGGTTTCTGTAACAATCACATGCACATCAGCTACGCCCACGCCACCCGCGGCATTTTTCCGGACAATCTTGACCCTACGACGTACCTGAGCCATGTTTTCACCCTGCAACAGGCCATGACCGAGGAAGACGAGTATTACACCACGCTCCTCGGCATTACCGAGCTGCTGAAATACGGTACCACCTGCTTCCTCGATCCGGGCAGCACGAAATTCCTCGATGCCTGTCTGCCAGCCTACGAGGCCTCCGGCTGCCGCGTCGTGGTCGGCGAGCACGTCACCGACCAGCCCAATCCCCTGCGCCTGCCAGTGTACAGCCTGGACGAGGCCGTACAGCGTATGGAGCGCACCATCCAGCGCTATGACCACCGCCTCAACGACCGCGTGCGCGCCTGGGCCATGCCGTTTGACGCCGCCTTTTGCTCCGATGCCCTGCTGATTGCTGCCAAGGGTTTAGCCGACCATTATCACACCGGCATGACCCTGCACCAGTCGAATCGCCCCGGCACGGTGCAGATGTATCTCGACAGCTACGGCAAGCGCCCGGTGGAGTATCTCGACGCTCTCGGCGTACTGGGGCCGAACCTGCTACTGTCGCACGTCATTGACCTGGATGTCCGCGAGATGGACGCCATCGCCCGCACGGAGACCAAGACGGTCATGTGCCCCACAGCGGCACTCAAACTCGGCACGCGCATGACCACCACGGCACAACTCCCCGAGATGGTTGCACGAGGCATCTGCGTCAGCCTGGGTACCGATGCTGGTAACAATTCCAACTTGTTGGAAACATTGCGTGCTATGTATCTGGTGGCGGTGCTCTATAAAGACGCACGCGGCACCACGGATGTGGTCCCAGCGGAACTGGCAGTGGAACTCGCGACGTTACACGGCGCCCGGGCTCTGGGCCTGGAGCAGGACATTGGCTCGATTGAAGTCGGCAAGAAAGCCGATCTGGTGCTGTTCGACACGCGTCGCCCGGAGTGGCGCACGCTGTTTAATCCGATCAACTCCCTGGTCTACAATGCTGATGGCCGCAGTGTGCACACGGTGATCGTGGATGGTCGAGTGGTGGTCGAGAACCATACCCCGTGCTATGTGGATGAGTGGGAGCTGATGCGTAAGGTGCAGACGCTGGGCGAGGGGCTGCTGGAGCGCACGGGGATGCACTTTGCGCCGCGCTGGCCGGTGGTGTGAGGGAAGGTGTGCGCTGTGTTTGGGAATGGCGCCAGGTTGAGCTATGGAGAGAAGACAAGCAGGTACGGGGGTCGGGAACTGACTCCGGGTCTCGGGAGCCAACATTGTCACCCAGAGCCGTAGGCTGGGGTGGAGAGGTTCAATGTTCTCCCAGATACGACTTGCGCACCAGATCACTGCGCAGCAGGGCAGCCGCGGTGTCATGCAGCACCATCTCGCCGCTTTGCAAGACATAGCCCCGGTGCGCCACTTGCAGAGCCATACGGGCGTTTTGCTCCACCAGCAAGATCGTCGTGCCCTCAGCGTTGATGGTGCGGATGATGGCAAAAATCGTTTCCACGAAGATCGGCGCCAGCCCCATGGAAGGCTCATCCAACAACAGCACCTTGGGGCGGGCCATCAAGGCACGGCCCATAGCCAGCATCTGCTGCTCGCCACCGGACAACGTGCCGGCGCGCTGATGCAGGCGTTCCTTCAGGCGCGGAAACAGGGTAAAGATGTGCTCCAGATCTGTGGGCAGTTGCTCTCGGTCGCGACGGGCAAACGCCCCCATCTCTAAATTTTCCAGGATACTCATGCGTGGGAACACCCGCCGTCCCTCGGGGGATTGGGCAATGCCCATCCGCACGATCCGGTCAGTGGCCAGGCCGTCAATACGTTGCCCCTCAAGGGTAATCTCCCCCTGGCGCGGCACCATCAACCCCATGATGGTGCGCAGCGTGGTGGTTTTCCCGGCACCATTACTGCCAATGAGCGTCACTACTTCGCCCCGCTCCACGGTCAGCGAGATGCCACGCAGGGCACGAATGTTGCCGTAGGCGCTATGGACCCTCTGCAGCGTCAGCAAGGTTGACCGCTCCTCCCGTCCCAAGATAGGCTTCAATGACACGCGGATCACGCTGCATGGCCTGCGGGACCCCTTCGGCGAGCTTGGCGCCATAATTGAGCACCGTGACGCGATCCGAAATGCCCATCACCACTTCCATGTGATGCTCGATTAACAAAATGCTCAGACCGAGATCCTGGCGCAGCCGGGCGATAAACGCCGTCAGGTCGTCGGTCTCACGCGGATTCATCCCCGCTGAGGGCTCGTCCAGCAGCAACAGCTTGGGCTGCGTGGCGAGGGCGCGAGCAATTTCTAACAGGCGCTGCTCCCCATAGGGCAGATTGCACGCGAGGTCGCTGGCGCGCTGGCGTAATCCCACGTACTCCAGCAACGCCTCGGCACGCTGGTGCGCCTGGCGCTCCTCACGCACCACCCAGGGAGGTCGCAGGATGGCCCCGAGCCAGGAGGCATGCAGACGACAGTGCAGGCCGACGAGGACGTTATCGAGGACGGTCATGTTACCAAACAGTCGTATGGTCTGGAATGTACGGCTAATGCCCAGGCGGGCAATGTGGTTGGGGCGGCGTCCGGCAATGTTCCGTCCGGTAAAGGTGAGGCGACCACTGCTCGGGCGATACAAGCCAGTAATCATATTGAAGAAGGTGGTCTTCCCGGCGCCGTTAGGACCGATGAGCCCGACAATCATGCCCTCTTCGATGCTGAAGTCGAGGCTATTTAAGGCGGTGAGGCCGCCAAAGCGTTTGACAATCTGTCGCGCTTCCAAGAGTGCCACGCTGACGTTTCCTCCTCTCGCTGCCTCTCTGGGGGAGAGGGGATAAGCAAACGACGACCAGAACAGCCATGCGACACGCACCATCGACGCAAAGCGGACGCGCTGGAGCTTCTCAGGCGCAACGTCCGTGCATCCCCTACATGTGTCATGCACCTAGGCTAGCAGTGACGTAGGAAAAGTGTAGCACCTCCATGGCTCGCGGCACAACGACAACCTGTGGCGGTACAACCGCCACGCGGACTGCCCCCCAGTGCCGCCGCACCATGGGCTCCCTGCGGGCGGTTCCCTCCCTGGGAACCCCGTCCGCTCTGTCGTCGCCACGGCCGCGGTCGCACCAGACTTCTGACGTATGGTGGAAGATCTCGCGACCTTTGGCGGTTTACCCACTGCAGAAGCGGTAGAGCCCCGGCGTGCAGGCCGGGGCTCTACCGCATGGCCTGCTTCTGAGCCGGCACGATTCCTGGGAGACTTTTTCCAGAACTTGTGCTATCCTTACAGAGATGCTTAAGACAATAAAGTACCGACTGCGACCCACCAAGAAACAAGCGCACCAGCTGGAAGCCCAGTTGGAGGAATGTCGCACGCTTTATAACCACTTCCTTGAGGCCCGCAAGCGCGCCTGGGAAGACCGCCAGGAGTCGCTGTCCTTCTTCTCACAATGCGCCACCCTTCCCGCACTGAAAGCGTATTGTCCTGAGTTGTCGCGCGTCCATTCGCAGGTCTTGCAGAATGTGGCGGTCCGTGTGGACCTGGCCTTTAAGGCGTTCTTCCGGCGTTGTAAGGCCAAAGAGACGCCAGGCTTCCCGCGCTTTCGTGGGTATGGCCGTTACGACTCGATGACCTACCCGCAGTACGCTCAAGGCTGGAAGATGGGGGAGCGCGTCCTCAAGCTCTCCAAAGTGGGCGCGGTCCGTGTCGTAGAGCATCGCCCCGTAGAAGGCACCCCGAAAACCTGCACGATTCGGCGCTCGTCTACAGGCATGTGGTACGTGACTCTCGCATGTGCGTTCACGCCTGAGACGCTGCCAGGTCGCGACGAGGCGGTCGGCATTGATGTGGGACTGCTCGCCTTCTCGGTGCTCTCCACGGGCGAAAGCACACCGTGCCCCAAGTTTTTGCGCACCGACGAACACGACCTCAAGCGCACGCAACGGCAGCTGTCGGCTGCCCCCCGTGGCACACGTGAACGACGCAAGAGGCGGGCGATTGTCCGCCGCATCCATGAGCGCATTGCCAACCGGCGCACCAACTTTGCGCATCAAGAGAGCCGTCGTCTGGTCAACAGGTTCGGCGTGATCGCCGTGGAAGACTTGGCGGTCCATCGCATGGTCCATAATCATTGCCTCGCCCAAAGTATCCAGGATGCGGCCTGGGCGCAGTTCGCCACGTTTCTCGCCTACAAGGCAGCATGGGCCGGTAGGCGATTCGTGGCCGTTAACCCCGCGTACACCTCGCAAGATTGCAGCGGGTGTGGACACCGCCAGAAGAAGACGCTGGCTCTCCGCATACACCAATGTACTTGTTGTGGGTTGACTCTCGATAGGGACCATAACGCCGCCGTCAACATCATGAGATTGGGGCTACAATCTCTGGGGCTCGCCCCTCGAAGCTCCGCCGTTTACGGCGGGGAGTAGTCACGTTCTGATCCTCAAGCGCGCCTTGCTCGTGACCAGTGCGGCGACGCGTACCCTTAGACGCCATCGCCCATCCTGAGGGCCTATCCCCGTAGGTTCTCTCTTGGCCCATCGGTGTTATCGGGACAACCGGGATAAGCCCGTAGAAAAGCATCTTATTTGTCAGAAAGAGTCGAAATATGGAAAGGCAGGATGATCAAGAGGACTGCTCACCGGCAGACACAGCCGCCCTGCTGCGTCTGCTCACAACACGGGCTCCTGCGGATTTCCGCGCGCGAGTGTTGGAGCGCGCAGCGGCCTTACAGCAGACCAGACAGCTGCAGTCGCCCCAGCGTGCGGCGGCTGGAGATGCTGAGCCGTGCATCACATCTCGTCGATGTCCTCACCGGCAGGAATGTGTTGCCTAGGAACCTATCTCGGTAGGAAGGGGCGACCAGCCGGTCACCCCTCCGACTAGGCATGGTGGTGGGAAGCATGCCGCACGTGGACACCTGTGACCAAGGTGCCCACATGCAGACCCCAGCGTCATCGTACACACCCTAGGCGTTGCGGTCGTTGTCCAGCACCGCCTGGATCTGCTCTTGCGGCACCTGCACCTGCACGCCCGAGCGCTCCTCTTGTAACAACATGGCCACACGCGAGTCGCGCCCACCCCAGCCACGGTTCATGGCTTCGGTCATCTCGGCCAGGGTCATATTGGCGAGCCGCATGGGGACGTCGAATTCCCGTCCAACTTCGACCGCCAAACTGACATCCTTGCGGGCCAGGCGCAAGGCGAAGTCCGGCGGATCAAAATGGGCTGGCAAGAAATGCTGCGTCACACCATCAAACGTTTGCCGACGTCCCAAGGCCCCGTGGCGCACCGCTTGCCAGAGCACGAGTGGATCGACCCCAGCTTTAATCCCCATGGTAAACGTCTCGGCCAAGGCCGTTTGGAGAATGTAGCCCGTGCAGTTGTGTACCAGCTTGGCGATAGCCCCGGCGCCAATCGGCCCCACGTAATACGGCTTATCGCCAATGGCATCGAGGACATGCTTATTCTGCTCATACACCGCTTTATCGCCACCCACCCAGATGGCCAGGCGTCCACTGCGGGCGCCATGCGGGCCACCACTCACCGGGGCATCGAGCACATGCGCGCCGGCTTTGGCAAACTGGTCATGGATGCGCCGAATCAGCGTCGGCGAGTTAGTGCTCAAATCAAAGTAGACTTTCCCTGGACGAATGCCAGCCAGCAGGCCGCTCTCGCCCAAGGCGACCGCTTCGACCTCAGGAGGTCCAGGCAAGGAGGTTAGCACCACGTCGCTGGCTTCCATGACCGCGCGTGGCGACTCGGCCCACGTGGCTCCAGCTTCGAGATGGGGTGCGGCGGCATCACGGTTGATGTCATGCACCACCAGCTCAAAGCCGCCCTTGAGTGTATTGAGCGCCATGCCCGAGCCCATGGTGCCTAGGCCAACAAATCCGACTTTCATTGCGAGTTCTCCCTCATAATCGGTGTGCGTCTGTGACAAGGGCCTATGAGACTTTCCACCCACAAGGCCTTTACCGGAAGCGCGGATGCACCAGGCCCGGCGTTTTGGCCCGCAGGGTGTAGAGCGACGTCCGTGCCGTAAAAAATAACGTCCGCATGTCTGGTCCACCACAGGTGACATTGGCGGGAATTGCTGGCGTGCGGATGATACCCACATCCACTCTCAGCAGGCCACGCTTGGCCCGCATGCGCTTGATCATCCTGAGCGGCAGGTATGATAGTCGAGACGGGGGCCGGAGGCAAGCTGTGCCCCCACCTGCCGTTTCCTTGCGCAGCAGTCCAACACTGAAGCCGGTCAGGAGATACGTCTGGAGACACACGCCCAGCAGCAGCACCGGGAGGGTAATCACCGTGCCGCATGGTGCAGGTTGTGGGTTGCCTTGCGAGTGGACGGTTTTGGACGACACGGACAGCGCGCATCACCCAGTGCCTTCCAGGCTGGTGCGTCTCGGCGCCGGAACGTTGGTGGCGTGCAGCGCTGTCATGGGCCGTTAAAACTTGTCGAGGTAGATGCCACTTTCGACCCCATTACGCCACAGCGTGATCTGTTCCTGACGCCCCACGTCATCTGTTACCTTGTTCCACTCCTCCTCAATGCGCTTGGCCGCCTCTTCCGCCGTGGTGTTGCCTTGCATCACCAGTGCCAGGTTTTTATCAAACACGTTAAAATACTCTTCATTCCCAGGCAGCATTAGTAACGAGGTGACGTGTTTGGTATTTTCCAGGGTTACCTCGACAAATTGCTGGCCAAATTTGGCCAGGATGCCCTCATGGGTGCGATTGCTGTTGCGCATCGGATCCCAAAAACCTTGTGGATGAGCGATGGCCTCATCGCCCTTGGTTGGTCCTGTGAGCCATTGCAGGAAATAGTAGGCGAGCTCAGGATGCTTGCTGTAGCGGCTGATCATATACCCCGTGCCGGCGGCTTGGGGCGAGCGCCGCACGAGTTTCCCGCTCACCTGGACGCCCGGAATGAGACAACTGAGCTGCTGGCCTTTGACCTTACTCTCAGAGTTGGCATTGCCAAAACCCACGATGGACGGGAACGCCATCACCGAGAAGGCTTGCCCACTGGCCCAGAAGGGATAAATCTGCGGGGTACCCCACCCCTGAATGTCTGGGGGCATGTACTTGACGATGGAGGCGAACTGTTTGATAGCCTGGATGCCCTGTGGTGTGTTGATCCGCGGTTTCATATCCTTATCGAACCACAGGCCGCCAAAGTAGACGGGAAACTGGCGAGAGGAGAAGTTCAGGCTGCGATACCCTAAGGCCCCGTAGAGATCCCGGTCAAAGGTTTTGCCCCAGCGTGTCTGACCCTTTTTAGTATGAAAAAATTCTGCGAGTTGCTCCCAGTGTTGCACGGTTTCTGGGCATCCAGGCTCCCAGCCATATTTCGTCTGAAATTCTTCTTTGACGCCGGGAAGCTCTAATAGATCTTTGCGTAGCAGCAGAAGAAGGTGGTCGCCATCTAGCAGGGAAAAATAGAATTTGCCGTTATACATTTGCTGGGCCCGCAGTGGTTCTTCCATGCTGGAGAAATCGGGTTGCCCCTTGGCGGCATACTCGTCCAGAGGGATGAGGACTCCAGCACCTACGGCATCAGGCACCACGGAGGGAAATTGATTAAAGATGTCGTACTCGCCGGTCTTTGCCACGGCTTCGGCCATGATCTTGGCCGGGATGTCCGTGTAACCATACTCGACGAATTTCATTTTCACGCCGGTGAGGTCTTCCCACTGTTTGGTAAAGGTCGGCATGGCATTCTTAAAAAGCGAAATCATCAGCATCGTCAGGGCCGGATTTTTCAGATTGTTATTCTTCAGATATTCCTTGGCCCCATTCACGGCACGTTCTTCGACAGTGGCGCCGGGTAAGACCTCCGCCCTTGCCGGCGTCACGCCCAGAGACCCGCCGACAAGCACCATCAGCACTATGAGCCAAACACGTGGCATTCTCACGCTCCTCGTTTACAGTCACTCGCCGTCTACCGCGTCAAAAAACGTCAGACCTTCCGGATGGAAGTACAGCCCCACCCGGTCGCCCACGGTATAGGCTTGCGCACCATCGACACGCGCCACCACCGGCGCCTGGCCACCGTAGTCACACACCACGAGGGTTTCGTGCCCGAGTGGTTCCGTGAGGTGCACCTGGGCCGGCAGGCCGGCGCTGCCTAGGTGAATATGCCCTGCCCGCACGCCGACGCAGATCGCGCGACTCATCGCCCCAATGGGCACTTGCGCCTGCTGTAGCGGGATCTCCAGGTTGGGCGCTCGAAAACGGTAGGTACTGTCCTGACTCACCTGCCCACGCAGGATGTGCATCGTCGGCGTACCAAAAAACGTCGCCACAAAGAGATTGGCCGGCTGGCGATAAACCTCCAGGGGTGTCCCGACTTGTTGCACCATGCCGGCGCGCATCACCATAATGCGGTCGGCCATGGTCATGGCCTCGGCTTGATCATGGGTCACATAGACGAACGTCGAGCGTAGCGTGGCATGCAGCGCTTTTAACTCAGTGCGCATGTCCACACGCAGCTTGGCATCCAGGCTAGACAGCGGCTCATCGAGTAGGAATATATCTGGATGGGTCACCATGGTGCGGGCCAGGGCCACGCGTTGCGCTTCACCACCCGAGCACTGGGCCGGCTTCTTGGGCAGCAGGTGGTCAATTTGAAAGGTCGCCGCGCTGTGCAAGACCCGCTGGCGCACCTCCGCAGTGGGCACTTTGTGCACACGTAAGCCAAAGGCAATGTTTTCAAACACGGTCATGTGGGGAAACAGCGCCAGATGTTGCAACACCATCCCGAGCCCGCGCTCCCCCGGCTCCAGGTCCGTGACCACGCGGTCGCCGATGATGACCTGGCCGCTCGTGGGTTGCTCTAGGCCCGCGATCATGTTGAGCCTAGTGGTCTTGCCACAGCCGGAGGGGCCGACAAAGATCATGAACTCCCCATCGGCGATAGTGAGCGTGCCCCCCGCCACGGCGGTGACGCCAGCACCAAAGTGCTGCACCAGATTGTCCAGCTGGATGCGCGCCACCGTCGTCTCCATCCGTGGCGCTAGGCTGGGAGCGTCGCCTTGTTGCACCGGCACGTGCCAATTTGATGCAGCTCAATGACGTTGCCAAACGGATCGCGGACAAAAATTTGATCGGAGTTGTTGCCCACCAGTCCTTGAATCTGCCAGTACCAGACGCCACGCTGATCCAAATCACGTCGCGCCTCCTCAATATCTTCCACCGCCAGGGCTACATGCGGAATCGTCGGGTCTTCGATGTCGCTGCGGGCCATGGGGGAGCGGCCCTCCGCGCCCATCAGGTGGATTTGCGCCGAGTGCTGTGCATCGCCGACGTACATCCAGAAGCCTGGAATCCCCGGAATCGTGGGACGTCCAGTATCGCTCTGCAGCCCCAGCACATCCGTGTAAAAGGCCTTGGCCTTGGTCACATCCTCGTCGCTCTTGCCAATACGAATACCATGATGATGCAGTTCGAGAACCTTAATCGGCATGGTGGCTCCCTTCAGTACGCACGGACCATAATCGCCTGGCGTCCCACACGCCAGCGCTGCGGGTGGTATTGTGCCTGGGGGACGGCACAGACTCAAGCGTTTTCTCGCAGAGCATGAGACCTCACCACCATTGCCATTCCCCGGTGCGCAGGACATGGACGCCCAGAAGCAGATTGGTCAACCCATGGGCCAGAATACAGGGCCAGAGACGGCGCGTGCGATACAGCAGGAGATTGTAGGCCAGCCCAGCCATGATGCCAGCCAGCCAGAGGTTATGTTCACTGCCAAAGAGCAGCACCGTAGCCACACAGGAGATGGGCGTAAAGGCCCCGAGACGGACGGAGGTAAAGTCGGATGTGACCTCAGAGCGATCTGCGGGGAACATAGTGATGATGAAACGGATGAGAAACGAGCGCCAAAACAGTTCTTCCATCACTGGCACCACCACCGCAGCGCCGAACACCCGCATGGCGGCGAGTCCAGCACCCAGTTCGGCACCCGCCTGCCACGGGTTGTAGCCACTCACCGGCCCCAGCGTCGCCCAGGGCCAGTCCATCCGCACCCAGGCAAGATACACCACGACACCTACCGCCAGGGTCAGGAGCGCCTCACGGTACGACTGGTATAGCCGTGTATGCAATTCGTCATAGTGGCGCCAGCAGATGAGCAAGGCGCCGAGCACCACGCATATTTTGGCTGGATAGAGCCAGAGGGGCAGGAGAGCCACCCAGGATGTCAGGGCTGGGATCCAAGCGCTCAGCGATGACAGCGCGGATTCCACGAACAGGAACGCCATGTACAGGACAAACGGCAGAATCCGAGGCCACATCAGCAACGCTCCTCTCGCGCTGGGTTACTGGAACGCCGGCATGACTTCTTGAGCAAACAAGCGCATGGAACGTAGGATCGCCGCTTGTTCCAAATCGCCAAACCAGAAACTGCAATTAAAATGGTCGATGTGCATGGCGTCCTGCAACCGCTTGAGATGCCGAATACACGTATCTGGTGTGCCGATGACCATAAAGCGTTCGAGCAAGTCCTCGACGCTGGGTTCATTGGCAAACGGCACCGCAATGGCATGCCCCTGCTCAACGCGGGCGTAATTGTTGCGCAAGCTCAGCGTCACGCGCATGTTCCAGCGCGCCTGCTCCACGGCAGCGCGGGCCTCTGCGTCGCTCTCAGTGACGAACACCGGGCGCTGCGTGCCGACGTGGACGGGCTGGGCCGGTGGGTTGGCGGCCAACAGTTCCTCAAAAGAGTGCCGGAAGTCGCGCAGACGATCAATGGAGACCCCAAAACCACCAGAGAGTAAGTTAAAACCGCGTCTGACGGTCGTTTCGACGGATTCTGGACTTTGCGCCGTCACCCAGATGGGCGGATGCGGTTTTTGCAGCGGCACGGGAAACACGGTAGTTTCCGGGATCTGGTAATACTTGCCGTCATCACTGAACGGCTGGCCCGTGAACGCCAGGAGCATGATGTCGACTGCTTCCTCCCAGCGGGCCCGGCTCTCCCCCAGATCACAGCCCAGGCGCTCGAACGCGTACCGCTGATAGCCGCGGCCGAGCCCCACGTCTAAACG
>SXND01000037.1 GCA_005777235.1 Pseudomonadota bacterium | reverse complement strand
GGTTTTTCCGACGGGACTTTCCAGACCTCTTCGAGACAGTATGAGCGCACATCAATGATGTGCCTCGGCCTCGGAAACGACATGAGGCTATCGCGTGAAGCGGTTGATACCACACAGTGTCCCGCCTTAAGCGTATACCCATTATTCGTGATGAAGGGCTCCGACACCCGTCCCACCTTAAGAACTTCAAGGACTATGCCTGGTGAGGAAGAATAGTCCCCTCTTTTAGTTTTAAAAGATCCATCAAGTTTCACATCTACTGCGGTGGAATCCGGAAATCCTGAGAAAGAATCGAACCCCACGATCGTTCGAGCGGCGCCAGAGAGTTCACACATCAGCGACCAATAGAGGAGCCCATGTCCAACTGAGACACCACATTCGACTATATCCCCGGGAACCTCGGCAATTTTGCTGAACATTTCTTCAAAATAGATGGCTCGACCGAAGTTTCGCTTATGGACACTTGGAAGAAAAAGAGAGCGGTGGAAATCCGCAGGTATTTGCTCCAAGAGCCTATCACGTTTTGCAATCGTCAAGCCGCAAGCAAAAAAGAGCTTCTTTATTATTGCATTAAAATAAACTATAGTGCCGACCTTCTCCTACAGCCACGACAGCCGGAGTTAACTAGGAGAGTCCGATCGAGGCTTTTCTCTGGACACCACACCGTTAGGAGAGAAAAGCAGGATCGACATCTTTCGTCTAGGCCCCAGAATGCAGGCTCTGCAGAGCTCTCTACAGCAACTGTAACGGTTTTAGCCGGTAACGGCTCGCAGCCGCAGACGTTGTCCACTCAATCCCGAGGATTTTAGCAGCGGAAGATTTCTTGCCCGAGGATTTCTTCATAAATCTTTGCCTGCCGATACGCTAACCTAGGAGCGTCAAAATGCTCTCGTACGTACCGCTCCGCACGTTGCCCCATCGCTGTACGCAATTCACGATTCTGGAGGAGAATCGCCACTTTCTCAGTCAGTGTCTCGAGATCCCCTAACGCCACAACACACCAAGGGTCATGCACGACCTCGACTATACCGCCGGCATCATAGACTACGGAGGGTTTCTTGCAGGTCATCGCTTCGCAGGTACTCATGCCAAACGGCTCCCGCTCGCTGGTGCTGACGAAGATGTCAATCGCGTTCATAAAGTCTGTTATCGGATCGAAATTTCCTAATATGAGACAGGTCTCGGCAAGATTTTCTTGTCGGATCAAGCTTTGCAACTGCTGCTCGTATGCAAGATCAGTATGTCGTCCACCTCCGGCGATCACCCCCCGAACTGCGAATCCCTTGTCACGTAACTTCCCAATCATGCGCACAAAATCCAGAAGATTCTTGTGCGGTTGGAGAGCACTAGCTGTGCCCACAACCACCATCCCATCTTTGGCACCCCATGTAGCCCGTAATGCGTCACTTGTTCCAGAGTCTTGACTAAGAAAACTGTCCATATCCATGCCATTCAGCACAAGCTTCAGGCGATTCGCCCCCACCTCAGGGGGAAGCATAGGAGCGCAAGCCTGCAGCATATCCTGACTCGTGAACTGGAGACACACCGGTACGTATGGAGGCTTAAAAGCCCAGTGGCCAAATCCTTTGTCAAGATAGAACCGCACGGTTACTAGGACAGGAATCCTCATAAAGCGACCAGCTAGACGTAGAAGGGGATAATGGTCATGCTCATTACAGTGAATGAGATCAATCTTCCGGCGCCGAATAAATTGTGCAAACCATATTATGTCGCATATTGACCTAACGAAATGATCCTTGCTAGGGAGTCGTAAGGCATGTATGAAACATGGAATCCCGCTCGCGAGCAAGCGTTCTTGCCATGGACCAGCCTCGCCGAATACTACATATGGGTCGAGGCCCTTGCCCCACAAGCGCGTGATGATGGAGTCGAGGCTCCGCGTTGTGCTCCGCAGGTGGGCATTGTTAGTGACGTACAACACACGCATATTTCTTGACCTGTAGGCCCTATCAATCCGGGATATTATGGTTATGCTATCTTCGCTGGCCATCCCAGCGCATTCATTGCGGATGGATTTCTACCCCATCTACTATCACTCGTGGCATAAGCAGACGCAACGCATCACTAGTGGGCATCACGATCACCGTCTGGTCTACTCCACGGAAAACGTACGTTCAATACGCGATGTGTTTCCTTGCTTATCGTTAATCACGATCGCCAATCTGGCCTTCTTCAAGGCTGTAATCGGCTTGGCCAAGGTAAGCTCCCACACCCCGCGCGTTGTTTCTCGGAATTGTGGCACGAGATTGCCCCCTGATGCGACCCCATCTACTGGGAAGTCAGCGATAACACGCAAACTCTCCATGTCCAGCCCAGTGTATGCGTCAGCTATGCCAATGAGGATGCGTGACAAAGTCCGATTTATGCCTGATGTCGGATAGGTGAGGGTAAGCGTTGGCCTCTGGTCATCACCGAGCCATCCCCAACTCTTTGGAGTCGATGCAGTCGGATCGTACTGCGGGTCAAGATCGATCGGGCAGCCCAGGTCAATCCAGCGCACAATTGTCCGGCGGTTCTCGTCAGTCAGTGGGACGATCATGACTGTCTTACCATCTGCACCCTTATAGTTGCCCATAAGCGCTGCTGGAGGCGGCATCGGCTCCCCGGTGTAGTCAATGTCAATGACACTGTCGCGGATATACCTGTGTAGCACCCCAGGATTATCGTAGTCAATATTTGGGACTTGACGGTCTTTCCAGCGGAGGGATTTAGGATCGCCCGGCACTGTCAGGCTCGGGAAGGTATCATTGGTCCAGCCGTCCATGCGGCGCCCATACACTTTCCACACGAGCAAACTCCGCCGCGATTGGAATTTCCGCACGTAGCGCGTCGCTGCGTCCGGCCCGAACCCTGTACGTGGCTGCTCTGCGGAGTACCCTGCCAGGCGAAAGTAGGTTTTAGGCACACGTACGGCCGAGCCCGAATCATGACCAAAGGCCATGAGCGTACCTTGATCGTCGTCGAGGATGAGACCTCCTGCGGGCTCCACCATCTTATAACTATGGCAGGCCACACAACTTCTCTTCAGGATAGGCACAATGTCTCGAGCGTACTCGACATTTTTGATCCCAGGAGCGAAACGTAAGCCCGTATCGTCACTCGTGTCCCATTGAAGACCTGACTGATCATCAGCTTTCGCAGTAAGAAGCGGCGTGCCCTTAGTGAGGTCAAAGACCTGATACGCAGCCTGGGCCGCGACAGTCTTCTCGAAAGGTGTTGGTAGTTGGCTATGGGCATGACATCCGCCACAATTCGTACGGCTTTCACCAGGCCGCAGCTGATGCCAGGTCTGGGCGAAGTTTAAGACCATGCTGTCTTTATTGATCGTCTGGAAGGTGAACGGCTGATTCGCGGGAATTTTCACCAGAAAGCTCGTGTCTGGGTTACCGTCTGGATCAAGAGGCTGTGTGCCGCCAGCGAACTTTCGTACGGGAATCTCGCCTAAGATACGTAGACGCTCCAGTGCGTGACTGCCGAAGAGCGGGCCATGTCCCCGCCGGTCGCCATGCACGTCAGTCAGTGGCTCCTGGGTCACGATACGGATCGCATGAATCTCGCTGTTGTCATAGGGACCGGCATCGGAGCCCTGCAGGCCCCAGTTCCAAAAATGCCGTTCTGGATTCCCCCATTCGGCGGTCACGCTGCCTGGTGCGACTGTCCCATCAGGAGCGCTCTCACGTTTATATAAGCTGGACGTCCCAACCAAGCCATAAGGTGTCCCCTCCGGCAGATGAGGCGAGGTTGTGCCGTCATTGTTATGGACCAACTGCTGGGGCTCTTCCACTCCGTAGATACGCTTGTATGGCACGAGCGCCCGTGGCCATTGCTCGTTATATTGTGGATCATTCTTAATAAGTAGCATATGGCCAGGTTCATCAATAGGTAATCCAGACTTGATGAGATAGATACCACCGTCAATGAGAGGATAGTAGCCATACTGATGATTCGCCGGTCCTGGCGTCCAGACTGTGAGTAGGTGATTATCCGGCGCACCGGAAGGATGCGTGACCTTCCCCAGGGCTTGGGGATAGCTCTGACCGCTTTCCTTCTTCGGCCGTACCGTTTCCCCAGGAATTGCTGACCACGCTGGGGCATCGTCACCGTGTGCAAAACGCGTCAACAGTTCCATTCCATAAGGTGTGAACGGCATCTGAAAGGGATAACCTGTCCTGCCGCCCTGCCGTTTGTTGCGCGGATCGTTCAGAGAGCCAGAACCAAAGGCCGGTTGCCCTGCTGGTACGCGCGGGGGCAACTTAAAGTAAGTTCCAAAACCACTATTGTTCTGGTTATAATACCTTTCAATGACAAGGCCTTCGTCTGAGAGCTGTGTCTGGAAGTGGAAGCCACTCGGCGCACCAGCTGTGGCGAAGGCACTGATCACTGGAGCCCAGTTCGTCCCATCAGGGTGTATACTCCAGATCCCCCAGAGGATAGGATTGTGCTGCGCGTGAGATTCCAGGGTACTGTAGATAATCCGTCCATCCTTCAGGATAACCGGGTGCAACGCGCAAGCGATATTCAGATAGCCGATCTGCTCCACATTCGTACCGTCGTCGTCCATGCTGAACAGCTGCTGGGTCGTCTTAGGATACCCACGCGGTGGGACATAGGCGTTGCGGTCGCTGGTGAAGACAACCTTCCCGCCTGGAACCGGGGTAGGGCCAATATTGTAGACTCCATACCGGAGTGCCGTTTTCCCTTGCTCCGGTCTACGATAATCCTTAGACCAGTTTGCAGCCCCCGTATTGGGCGTGAAAGTTTGATCCGTTAACTTTATAGTCTTTTTAGACTTGACATGCATCTTATAGATGTCAGCCCCGGTATGCTGTGCGTCGATAAATTTCGCATAGTACACCCATTGACCATCGAACGACACAAAGGGATCCATCACGGAGCCATCTTTGCCACTGACCAAGACCTCTTCCACACCATTGGGATGCAGCAACATCAAGTCAGCTCCGGGCTCCATCCGCAGGGGATCAGAAAAGTCGGCCCAGGTTCCGCGCTTCTCATCGCCATACCGTGGGGCACGGACATACACAATATCGTAGTCGTATGTCACGCTTTTATCCGTCGTAATCGGTAGAGGCTGCACGTTAAGGATAGGAGGGAGCGTCTTGGTTTCCTGCCCGAAGACTGGCAACGCGTGTAGAAGAGACACCACCTGGATCACAAGGCAAGACATGATAACTTTGAGCGCCACGTAGAACATTTTTATCACTCATCGTAATAGTGGGGCTCTGCAACGTCAATCTCTTCTTGGACTGAGATGCACGTCCCTAACATCAAAGCAGGTGAGGTGGCCAAGATCATTATTGGGACCAATATAGAGTATTTTCTACAACCAAAAAGAAGTCTTGGAGTATCCAAGCCGTAGACCCTAGGAGCCGACTTGTTTGGGGCGACACTTCATGTGTCTTTTGGGATATAGCATACCATATATCTCGCGCCAATTGTTGTAGACAATGAGGAATATCAAGGCAAATGCTTGACGATGGACGGTCCAAGAAGCCGCGTCAGCGGTACGGGCAGTCGTCGCCAGAGGCCAATCGCTAGGCGAAATTTGGGGTTGTGCGGGTTGAGCCCCGGCAGCGGTCCATCTGTACGAAGATGATAATGCCAGTAGTTCGGCACGGGTTGTGCGCCCCACTGTTCCTTAAACTTGAAGGTGGACTCGTCGCGCGTCGAACGGCCAAAATCAAAGATGCGATACCCTTGGGCACAGGCATACTGCAGACAATGCCAATACAGCCACATGTTGGATTGTAAGTGATTGTATTCCCGGAGTGAGGAGGCCCAGGGAATCTCTAAACGCTCGCGATACCCCAGCAGGAAAGCCCCCGCGACGGGGATACCCGTCGCACTCATGACCAGCACGATCCGCGCTGAGGACGGGAAAGCCTCTAGAATCAAACGAAACAGTGCCTTGCCATACACCGGCGTTCCCAGGTCACGCATGTTGCGCGCAAAAACCGTATAAAAATCCTTCAGCAACTCTACCGCGCCAATAGATATCTGCAAGTTATTCTTTTCGCCCTTGCGGACTTGCGAGCGTAATTTGGCTTTAAAGCCAGCAAAGAGGGCGTCAGCCGTGCTCGGTAAGGTCAGCCACATCGAGACTTTGTCCTGGCGTGTGGGTAACTGGGGGTAGCGATGATCGAGATGCCGCAGCTCCAAATGTTGCGCCCCAAGCTGTTGTCCGAGGGCGATAGCGTGCTGGAGCAGTGGCTCCGCTAGGGCGTCATCATCGGTCAGCACCCCGCCATAATTGACGTAGGGCATGGACACGAGAAAATTCCCGAAGAGCCGGCTGTGCATATGCACGAGAGGTAAGCCGGCACGGATCGTCTTCCCCTGTAACGCGGCGAGCAGGTAGCAGCGTTTGCCAAACGCCTGCGCCACAATATGACGCCAGATAGACAAGTGGTACACGCTCGCCTGCGGGTGGGCTACGACGAAGTTATCCCACGCGGGAAGCTCTGCCTCTTCCAGCAGCTTCCATACCACTGTCGCTTGCGTGGATGGGGAGAGTTGTATCATGGACTGTGCTTCGTCGTACTTCGTCTTGATATCTCTGCTCTCCCTACCTAGGAGTGACGGTCTGTGGGAGCTGACGTGTCGCTGCCCAGCTTTTTAGCACCGCGTAGGCGCGTGCGAGACCATAGACAAAATAGAGCAAGCCCAGTTGTGGAGTCGCTCGCCAGCGTTGCGCCCGCGCTGCGGTGCGACAGGCGAGGAGGCAGGCTGGCAGCACGAAGAAGCCAAGGCTGAGCAAGGCCACCAGCGCTTGATCATCCCATACAGCAAGGCCACATCCGAGCGCAAGAGCGAGCCCGACACCGAGCATATACAGTGGGTAACCTACGCTCGGGAGTTCATCCCACCGCAAGCCATGGGACTGCACCCCACGGATGTTCCCCATGCCACGCCACACTTCCTTGCGCCAGAAGGTTCCCAGGTCACGGTCTTCACCCCAATGAATTGCCGCCATGCGATGCTCGGACACTAGACACCCATACTGTCCAAGCCGATAGCACAAATCTACATCCTCAGCGGTTATGAGGGCTTCGTTAAAGCCTGCAACGGCCTGGAACGTCTCACGACGGACGAGAAAACTCATCGAAGGAAGCCATGACACGAAGGCAGGGGTGCCAGAAGGTTGACGACTACGTTGGTGCATATCCCAGGCTTGCTGTACCCATGTGGCATCAGGGGGCATCCTAGGAAAACAACAGCCACAGGCAACCACCTGCGGCTTGGCCAGATGTGCCAGGCCGTAGTGTATCCACTCTGGTGGTAACTCGACATCCGAGTCGACAAAGGCGAGATAGTCGCCCCGTGCCAGCGCCGCACCACGATTGCGCAAAGTGCTCACATTGACCCGCGGGATGACCTGGAACGGAAACCCCAGCGTGCGCATGATCTCGTGGGTCGTATCGGTCGAACCATTATCCATGATGAGCACTTCATAGGTCGACTCTGGACAGTGCAACTGCCGGATGGAGAGGAGACAACGCGCCATATCACGTTCGCTGTTGAACACTGGAATGACAAAGGAGACCAACGGTTTCACCATGGGCAACGCTCCTCAGGCCCTGGCCTCGTCTATAGCTTGCGTCCAGCACCTTGGACGGGATGCCGCACGAGAAAGTTGCTGATGGCCAGATAATCGAGATTGCCCTGGAGAAAAGCCCGGATCGCATCGGCGGGAGAATTGACAATGGGCTCTTCGTGCATGTTGAAGCTGGTGTTAATGATGGAGGGAATGCCACTGAGGCGATAATACTCCTGGATGATACGATAGAAGCTCGGGTTGGTGTCCGCCCGCACCAATTGTGGGCGGGCGGTGCCGTCGATATGCACGGCTGCTGGGCACGTGCGTCGCATAAAATCCGTGCAATCAAAGGTGACCGTCATGAACTGCGCCGCGTGCTCCGCCCCGTCCATATGCTGATAACAGCGATGGCGTTCTTCAAAGAGCGTTGCCGGGGCAAAGGGCATAAACTCCGTGCGGCCTAAACGTTGATCCAGCCACTGATTGACTTCCGGTTCCGTCGCATGATACAGGATGGAACGGTTGCCCAGAGCACGTGGGCCATATTCCATGCGCCCGTTAAAACGCGCCACCACATTGCCATCGTGCATCAGACGGGCAATCACCGGTTCGATGGGGGTAATGTGCTCGAAGGCGAGTCCGGCACTGTGCAGCTCATGGGCAATGACATCATCAGTGTAATCAGGCCCAAAATAGACCGTGCGGTAGGCTTCACGCTCGTGCAGGTGTTGCTGGCTAGCGAGAAATGCCGCACCTGTACCACAGCCGCCATCGCCCATATTGGGGTAGACGAAGATCTGCCGCACACCAGGAATCTCGAAGATGCGTTGATTCATCTTGACGTTCGCGGCCACCCCACCAGACAGCACGACGGTATCGAGTCCTGTGTGTTCCACGTAGTGCCGAATATAGTTTGTAGCCACGATCTCCAGGGCACGCTGATACGCGGCGGCGACGTCAATCTTGGGAAAGAGCGTCGAGAGATAGCGTGAGAAGTAGATATTGTTGCTCTCGCGCATCCGAAAGTCCCCTGGAGACTGCTGGAAGCGACTCAGGAGCACATCGAGCAGGATGTCGGGATCGCCATAGGCGGCGAGACCGACGATCTTGCCCTCATGGCGGCTCGGTTTGAAACCGAGCGACGAGGTGACGCTTTCATAAAACGTCCCAAGCGAATGCGGGTAGGCGATTTTGTGCAAGCGCCGAATGCGCGTGCCCTCCCCCACGCTCACGGACCCTGCCAGTCCCGAACCGTAGCCGTCAATCGTGACAATGAGGGCTCGTTCCGCGCCGCTGGCATAGAAGGCATTGGCGGCGTGTGAGACATGATGTTCGCAACGCTTCAGCTTGTCCTTGAGTCCCAGCGCCAGCAGGTTTTCTTCCAGGTCATCCTGCCACAGCTGGTGATACGTCATGGCCTCGCGACTCCAGTCGTCGGAACCGCGACGGGCGATATTGCGCGATAACACCCCTTCGACGCCTGCCAGGCGATAAAACATCTTGTTCAGGCGATGTTTTTCCATCTTCTCGTTGGCATCACCTAGACCGGGGATCAGGTGGGGACGCGTGGGCACCTTCGCCAGAGCTGCATCAATTTGCTGGCGCGTATCGCTAAAAGGTGCCTCGCCTAAGAAGGATTGCTCATCCTGCATGTTCTTGGTAAAAAGCTGCGTTTCCTTCCGCCCGTCAAAGAAAGGATAGGCGACGACATCAATATCCTGCAGACGGATACCGGTGTATTCCAGGCCGGCTTGCAGGGCCTCCGTAGGGAAACCGTCCTGGAGCTTGATACGCGTAAAACGTTCTTCGCTGGCGGCAAACACGACCTTGCCATCGGCGACAAGCGACACGGTGGCGTCTTTGTCCAACGGTGACAGCCCCAAGACAATCATGGTCCCTCCTGCGAGAACGTGTCCGTGGACCCGGCGAATTGCGCTTTCAGCTCTAAAGGCGTGGCAGATTGCCCGCCGAAGTCACCCATAAAGAAATCAAAAAACCGACGGCAGCGCGTCAAAAAATCCTCCAACTCCTGGGGAGACCGCACATACGGCGTGTGCCCAGGCTCGACGGATGGACTATGGAAGGCAAAAGAGAACACCCGCACGCCGGCACGATAGAGGGTTTGTGTGAGCTGGATATGTTCCGCCGTGCTGTACCCCTCGGGCGAGAGCCAGACCTTGTTGAGCAGGCCCAGGCGCGCCAGGATACCCACGGCATGTAACTGCCCTGGCACGCCCCGAGACGCCAGCCGATGCATGGGATGGCCCCACTGGCGGAAGTAACCCGTATAGCCCACGGTGAGCGGCAAGGCGAGCAAGGCACGTTGCTGCCCAAACCAATATGGGGTCACGGGGGTTCCGGTAAAATCCGGGCCGCCTTCCGCCGAATAATCCATGTGCGGACACAGACTCAGATCGACTTCATAGCCCTGCTCTTCCAGCATAGCTGCCGTGTGTGGTCCGACACCATAACGTCCGGCTTTGTACAGGACTGGGCGCGTCCCAAAATACTCCGCAATACAATCCCCCAGTTTTTGTAACTTCGCGGCTTCGAGTACTGGCGAGAGATTGCCCGGGAAGCTATTGTGCCCAGTCACAGGTTCGACGTAGGGTGGATTCACCCACGGGTGTAAATGCGCTCCAATGAGCGCCCGCCCCGCGGCATGGCTGTCTTGCAAGGGCTCATAGCCTTCTGGCTGCGAGGCGATGGCGTAGTCGATGACATAGACTGGGGTAATGTGATAGACATCAAAGATGTCCTGGACACGGTGAATCCACCGCATGGCGCTCACAGATGTCTGCGCACGGGAAAAGGCGCCTGACCAGTCGAATTCTTCCTCCGTATCAATCACTACGACCAGTTGGGGCGGTGCGGCAGGGTCACTATGACAATAACGCTGTGGCGGTAGATAGCGCATCCGAGGGGCCTTTATAGATGTGTCGCACGCTCGATGCGGACGGCACCGTCCGCATCGAGAAAGGTGCGATGCCAGAGTTCTAGGACAAGCAGATTCCACAGCCCTGCGGCATGATCCTGTTGGCCGGAGCAGTGCTCCTGGAGGAGCTGCGCCACGGCCTGTGGCCGGAAATAGCCACGCTGGCGGGCCGTGGTGGAGAGCAAGACATCGTGGGTCATGTCGTGCAACTCATCACGGAACCAGTGGGCTGTCGGTGCCGAGAAACCCATCTTCGGGCGATCGAGCACGGCGTCTGGGAGTACACCCCGTAAGGCCGCTTTCAAGAGATATTTTTTTTGGCGCCCTGCGAGCTTGAAGTGCGCCGGCAGACTGGCGACAAATTCCATCAGGCTGTGATCAAGGAACGGCGAACGGCCTTCCAGGGAATGCGCCATGGTCGCACGATCCATTTTCACTAAGAGATCGTCCGTTAAATAGAGCGCCACGTCGGCAGCGAGCGAGGCATCGGTCCAATCTGTTGCGTCACTATGCTTGAAAGCCTCGACAAACAGCGCTTCGGGATCATGCTCCCCCAGCTCTGCACGTAAGGTGTCTGTATAGAGGTTCCGGCGTTCCTCGGGGGTGAACAGGCCAAACCAGCGGCTATAACGACGCTCTGGGGTTTGGGATAGAAAGTCGGCAGCCTTGACGAGGGTACGCAGCGGTTGGCGGTGCTGACACGTCTGGGGCAAGCGCTGCGTCAGCGCTGCCAAGGCCCGCCAGGCACCACGTGGGATCGTATCGCCGTAGCGCGTCAGGCGCTGGGCCAGGTAGCGATCATAACCGGCAAAGTTTTCATCGCCCCCATCACCGTTGAGCACGACCGTAACATGCTGCCGGGTCAACGCGGCAATGGCATAGCTCGGCACCGCCGACGCATCCCCAAACGGCTCATCATAATGCCAGATTAAGCGCGGCAGAATATCCGCCACCGGCGCCTTGACGATGAGCTCCGTATGATCTGTGCCGTAGCACTCGGCGACCATGCGGGCAAAATGCCGCTCGTCAAAGGCACTCTGCTCAAACCCTGCCACAAACGTGCGTACGGGCGTCGCCATGGCCTGCGCCATATAGGAGACCACCGCACTCGAATCAATGCCACCGCTGAGGAACGCTCCCAGGGGTACATCGCTCACGAGGCGCACCTGGACAGCCTCGGCCAAGCGCCAGCGCAGTTCTGCAATAGCGTCTTGCTCCGTGATGCGCTGCTTGGGTGTGTAGCGCAGTTGCCAGTAGCGTCCCATAGTCACCCGACCGTTTTTCACCTCTAACCAATGGGCGGCTGGTAGCTTGTAGATGCCCTGAAACGCGGTAGAGGGCGCCGGTACATATTGCAGCGCCAGGAAGCTATCGAGTGCGGGCAGCAGCGGCTGCAGCGGCACAGAGCGATCCACCAGCAGGGCTTTGATTTCCGACGCAAAGAGGAAGCGATCTGGACCGAGATAATAGAACAATGGCTTCTTGCCGACGCGATCCCGGGCGAGAAACAAGGTCTGTGTCCTCGCGTCCCAAATGGCCAAAGCAAACATCCCACGTAGATGTTCGAGGCAGGCCCGCCCATACTCTGTATACGCATGGATAATCACTTCCGTATCACTGTCCGTGCGAAAATGATACCCGCGGGCTTCGAGATCGGAACGCAAGGTCTTGAAATTGTAAATCTCGCCATTAAACGTGATCCACACGGAGCCATCGGCGTTGCTCATGGGCTGCGCTGCCACGTCCCGCAGGTCAATAATCGCCAGGCGCCGGTGCGCCAGCCCCACAGGACCGGATACCCAGACCCCTTCGCCATCGGGACCGCGATGGGTCATGGTCCGGGCCATATGCGACAGTTCCTGGTACGTCACTGCTCGCTCGGTCTCAAAGTAGAGTTTGCCGCAGATACCACACATATGCTGTCCTATCGCACGTCCTGAGGCACAGAGGAACCCTGACGCGGCTCTGGCACGCGGCCCACCAGATGCGCGTACAGTGCTTCGATGCGTTGTAAACGTCCCGTAAAGGAAAAATCCTGCTCGACCCGCTTGCGGCTGGCCTGCCCCATGGCGTGCCGCAACGGCGTATCGTCCAGCAGTTGTAACATGGCCTGGGCAATGCCGTGCACATCGCCCTGCGGCAGCACAAAGCCGGTCGCCCCATCGGCCACGAGCTCCTTGGTCCCGGCCACGTCGGTGGTCACCACCGGCACCCCCATGGCCATGGCTTCCAGGACACTGTTCGGCAGCCCCTCACGGCGTGAGGTCAGCACAAACACATCAAAAGCCGCATACACGGGGAATAAGTGAGATCGATAGCCAGGGAAGTGCACCCGTGCCGCAATGCCTAGCTCGGCTGCGAGCTTTTGGAGATGTGTGAGTATACTGCTATCCCGCCCCTCGCCTACCAAGATGAACTGCGCGTCTGGATAGCGTGCGCCAACGACGGCGGCAGCGCGTAGCCATGTCTCCAGATCCTTTTCGGGCATAATGCGTCCCACATACCCAAACACGGGGACATGAGGGGCAAGGCCGAGTTCATCACGCAGAGTGGGCATATTGACCCGCGGGCGCCATTCCTCCGTATCAATACCATTGTGCAGCACCGTGATCAACGCCGGTGCCACGCCCGCTGTGACCATCTCGTCTTTGGTGGCATGGGAGACCGCGAGCAGATGATCAAAGCGCTTCATGAGCCATAAATCCATCTGGCGGTAGAGGGCGCCACGTGGCCCCAGCATCACCCAGGCGTGGGCAGTCGAGAGCAGCGCAAAATGCCGTTGGCGCAGCCAACGACGCAGCAGGTAGGCAAACAGGTCACTCTTGTAATCGTGGCCGTGGATGAGATTGATGTCGTGCCGGATGACGATGTCACGTAAGGCCCGGAGCACGCGCAGATCCAGCTTGCCCCGTTCTTCTAATTCGTAAAAGGTCAGGCCCATGTCCTTCGCCTTCGCCGTAATACTGAATTCGTGGTCACGGACATCACGGATGTAGACGACAATCACGTCAACCACGTCGCGGTTATGGCGTGCTGCGGAGAGTAGGATGGTTTTGTCAGGGCCTCCACCCCACTTGTAGGTATTCCGCAGTTCGAGCAAGCGAATGTTAGCCACGTTGTCCTCCCAGGCACAGCAGGCCACGTCGCACATCCCGTAGCAAGACACGCGCGTGCTGCAGCTTGTCTCGTAGCCAGTAGATCTCCGCAAACTGCGGGGTGAAGACGTGCGGATGACCGAAGTCATAGGGCTGCTCAGGGAGGAGCGGCGCCGCGGCGAGGTGGCGCTGGAAGTAGGTCGACACGTAGGCGTTTGTTAACAACACAATCAGAGGGCGCGCCAGCGTACACGTCGAGAAGGTCTGAACATCCTGGAGACAGGTCTCGAAAAAGAACGCGGCGCGTTGTTCGAAGGCACGCCGTTGCCCCAGGTCTACGCTATATTGTGCGGCCAGGTAGAAGACATGACTTTTGCGGACATCTTGCGCTGGCCAGGTCTCGGTCGGGATCTTGACCCGAGCAAAGGCGTGTGTATAGGGCACCTCATGCTGCAGCATCCACGTCGCATAGTGTAAGAGACTGGCTCGGGCATAACTATACAGGTAATCCAACGTTCCCATATCATGTTTGAGCGCAAGATACTTGCCGAGCACTTGCAGGAACACCGTATAGGACCAGCGATACTCGACGTCGTCAAAACCATGGGCCTGAATGTTGTCCTTGGGATGGATGCAGCGCTGGATGAGTTGCTCGGCCTTCGCCAAGTAGGAGGGCTCTTGCGTCAGGAGGTGGGCATCCAGCAAGGCATTGATCGAATTCCCTGCCCCGCGACCGGGCCCATGATAGTCGCGATGGACCGTGCTGCTACACAGCCCTGTGGGCCTACGATCAAGACGCCCCAGCAAGCGCTGTGACCCATCGTCCATATGTATGACCCAATCTGCCAACCCTTGTACGGCCTCCCGAGCAGCGTCATCACCCGTTAAGTAGTAATAATAGAGGAGGCCCGTCGTATAGTTATGTTCATTGGCTGGACCTCCACCATAGGATTGGGACATGGCAGGAGCGACATTCCGCCGCGAGAAGGTGCGATGCGTCGCCGTCGCCGCATCGGTATAATGATCGGAATGCCAGAATAGACCCCCATTATATGCCGGTCGGTCTGATGCAGTGTGATAAATATCAATATCGATTACGTGCTGGGCACAGTCCTGTGCGAGCTCGACCCAGCGCTCGTCTCCGCTGCGCACGTAGTGGATGAGCGCCCCACAGATCATGTCATACTGATTATTATAATGTGAGATCAGTGGCGTCGCGCCTGTATGCCCAACGGCTTCATGATCCGCATAGACTTCCCCAAAGTGGCGCCAACCATATTCGTCGATAATTTCGCGTCGGGCAAAAAAAGAGTTGGCGCCCTTGATAGCGGTCTCAATGATGGGCAATCCCTCCGTGAGGCGGTCGTGGGAATAGGGGGTAAGATAGGAGAAAACCCGAGACTGCACATACCATTCTGGTGTGGTGCGCGGACGCAGGCGGGCATGCAGCCAACCAAGATCGGTGGCGTGTTCCGGCGTATCGCTAAACAGGAGCGAGACGGTATGCGTTTTCTGCTCGCCGCCTTGCAGCTCGTGGACATCGTTATACTGCGGAGGAAACAAGCGGGCTATGAGCTGATTATGACGTACTTCAAGGGCCTTGGGAAAGTTTTGCCAAAATTTGTCAATCGTTGCCGCCACGCCCCACTGCTCGTGACACAGGGCGAGAACAGGCGTCGCGCGTTTGCCTTCTTCCAGGATGACGCCATCAGCCGTCACACGGTAGCCCGAGAAGGTGTGCTTCACCTCGCCGAAGCGATTGACATGATTGCTACTCTGCCAGTTGTCGCCACCACTGGAGTCTTGATAGACCGTCAGGTGGGCGGCCTCGTGGGTCATGCCAGATTGCTCAGGGTGGGTCATCCAGACGGTACGCAGCCCAGTGTGCGCCGCAATCGGGAGGTGCAGTGCAACGTCTTGCAAGAAGATAGACCCCGCGTCCCCCAAATCCCACAAGCCACCAGGATGCTGCGCGGCCCGTGGATTACGTAAGGTGAGCTGCATCTGCATCAGATGATGTCCGGCATAAAAGCTCAGGCGTGTACGATGCTGGGCGAGCACCACTCCATCTGCGCGACGGACGTCACCTTGCATGGAGACGACGACCCGCAGTGGCCCCCCGAGCGCCACGTGCATCTGTGCGATATGGAGCACGTACTCTTGCCCTGCCTCATCGGTCACGACAATCTGGCTCCCCCCTGGAGCGAGGAGTTCTCTCCCTTGTAACTGCATGGACGATAAAGGTTTGCAGACTTGGGAACTCAGCGTAAAGCATGCGGAGCCGGTGTTAATCTGGATGCCATCTGCAGCCTGGTGCACGGTGAGAGGGGTGGTGTGCGCCATAACCGTGGGAGCTGTGGTCAGGTGCAAATGATAATTGACGCTTTCATGGGCTCCGACATTTGCCTGAAAATCGAGCAAGACCCAGCGGAGACTACCGTCACACCAGCGGGCGAGCACCTGGCTTTGGCATGGACAGGGCTCACCTTTCTGATCACACAACAGCAGCGCCTCAAGATGTCTTCCAGCGCCTTGTGGAAGGGGAAGCCCCACGGTTACTGGCTCATGCCAGCGTGCAAGACCCTGGCGTTCCTCAATCAAGAGTGGCAGCGACATCGCGGCAGCAAGCACGACTAGACCACTCCTTTCTGAGAGCGGTACCTTCTGGTGTCCCGCCGCATATCTGCGGAGACATGCGGTCGTGCGGCCTGCGCAGCCCGGCTTGAGAGGGCGGCATACTGACCAACCCTGGTCGCGACGACCGCGCGCGCATCCTGTAGCCCGTGGTTCTTCATATGCTCTCCACTCCAATACTCAAGAGCGTGTACTCCTCGCGCCGTAACGCTCCACCACACTATCAATAATGCTCGTCGTTGACACGCCAGGCACATACGGCAGGAGATGGACCTCGCCCCCATAGGCTTCGACTTCCTTGCTGCCGACGACGGTATCGGGGGTATAATCCCCGCCTTTGACGAGGACATGAGGCTGCAAGGACTCAATGAGCGCCAGAGGGGTCGATTCAGGGAATATCGTGACGTAATCGACGCAGGCCAGGGCGGCCAGCAGGCAGGCCCGTTCTTCTTGCGGGAGGAGGGGCCGTTTGTCGCCCTTCAACAGGCGGACCGACGCGTCGTCATTGATAGCAACGACGAGGCAATCTCCCAACGTACGCGCCTGCTGCAAATACTGGATATGCCCCACGTGTAAGAGGTCAAAGCAACCGTTGGTAAATACAATGCGTTCCCCACGCTGTCGATGCTCCTGTAACACGCGTGCCAAGTCGGCACGGGCCCGGAGCTTGCGCTCACTCAGCATGGCCCCAGTCCGCAGCGTCGCGCGCAACTCCTCCAGCTGCACGACCGCAGTGCCCAGCTTGCCCACCACGACGCCTGCCGCCGCGTTTGCCAGGTGTGCCGCTTCCACCATAGACAACCCACACAGCATGGCCATACTGAACGTCGCGATCACCGTATCACCGGCCCCGGTGACATCAAACACTTCGCGGGCCCGCGTAGGAATATGGACAGGAGGCGCAGGAGGTTGGAACAGCGTCATGCCGTCCTTCCCTCGTGTAATGAGTAAAGCCGCGGCGTTACTGCGCTCCAACAGACAATCGGCGGCAGTAACGAGCGACGTCTCATCATGGATGGTCACGCCGCTGGCCCGTTCGACTTCCTCTAGATTCGGGGTCAGCACCGTGGCGCCGCGATACCGTGTGAAGTCCTCGGCCTTGGGATCCACAAAAATCGGACGACCCGCTGCGCGGACCATGGCAAAGAGCGGTTCCAACAGCTCAGGGATGCAGACCCCCTTACGGTAGTCAGAGCACACGACGCCATCAAACGTCTGCATGAGTGGCTTGACACGTTGCAACGCGTGCGCGGCGACGCAAGATGCTAACGGCGTTTGGCTTTCCGAGTCTAAGCGCAACAGTTGTTGATGGCCAGCCAGAAGACGCGTTTTTTCCGTCGTTGGCCGACTGTGGTCAACGAGGAGACACGTCACATCAATCCCCTGAGTCTGCATGTGTTCCTGGAGCCAGTGCCCGCTCGCATCATCACCACGCACGCCAAGCACCGACACCTGACACCCGAGCGCCCGTAAATTCGCCGCGACATTCGCCGCCCCGCCAAGCACCTGACGCCGTTCGGCACTGGCAAAGATCGGCACCGGCGCTTCCGGGGAGATACGGCTGACTCGGCCTTGCAAGTAGGTATCACACATCACGTCGCCCACCACCAAAATCGTGGGGCGACGTTGTTGCAGACAGCGATCGAACCATCTCTCAAGCATAGATCACCTGGTGAGCTGACACGCGACACTGCGTGTCCTCTCGACAACAGATTCCCAGCTAAATTCTTCTGCGACACGATGCCGCCCAGCCTCGCCCATCGCTATGGCCATCGCAGGAGTTTCCAATAGGGTCACGACGGCCTGAGCCACAGCGTCTACGCGGGTGCCGTCAATCCGCAGACCTGTGATCTCATCGAGAATGGCGTCATCGGTCCCTCCACTGATACCACCGATGACTGGTCGACCCGCGGCACCAGCCTCCAGGTAGACCATGCCAAACCCTTCGATATCATGGCCGATCTGACGATTCGCCATAATGAATACCTCACAGGCAGCGTAATAGGCGGCAAGTTCCTCCGCAGGCACACGTCCGGCAAAAATGACACAATCCGCCACACCGCAGGCCTCCGCCATTTGCGTAAGGTAGGTATATTCCTCGCCGTCGCCAACAATCACATAGGCGATATTGGGGATAGCCTGCCGAATGGTCGGCAACGCCTGAATGACCGTATCGTGACCTTTCCGACGTTGCAGTCTGCCGACGGTCAGGAGCACCCGCGTGTCTTTGAGGTGATGCCGGTGCCGAATGCGTTGTATGAGTGCCTCCGACGCCTGCAACAGACTCACTTGGACTCCTGGATGGATCACGTGAATCTTGGCGGCTTGGACACCTATACTTTCGAGCAGCGCTTTCGTATGGCCTGAGTTCGCAATCACCGCTGAGGCCGCATTGTAGATACGGGGGAGTAACCACGCCAATTTGCGCGACGATAAAGCGATCAGAATCTCTTCACCATGGGCGTAGATGAGATACGGTATGGCAGTAAGGCGCTGCATACTCCACGCGATACAGCCCTCTGGAAGCACTTTGGCACAGTGTATCTGCCGTATCCCCTGCGTCTTACAGAGTGTCCGTACGTGCCACAACGCACGGATATACTGTGCGAACGAGCGTGGCACGGTGGGATCCCAGTCGGCCATCGTCATGGGAATACGGACGACAGGAAAGCCCAATTGCTGATCGGCGAGCGCCGCACCCGCACAACGTGGAGCCACCAACAGGACTTCGGAGGGATCGTAGCGGCTATAGGTATTGATCAGCCAATGAATGGAACCCCCAACTGCAGGCAAGAAAAATTCTGTGAGGACGAGGGTGCGCATACGTGTCCGTGCATCCTGAGTCAAAATGCGCCGTGGCATGAGGATCCGGAGGCGGTGAGATTACGGTGCCGCATTGGCCTGCATCTTGACCACTGCCGGAATCCCCACCGCCACACTGCCAGCCGGGACGGAGGTGAGGACGACAGCGTTCGCACCAATACGACAGTGATCTCCCACATCAAGCGCCCCCAAAATTTTTGCGCCAGCGCCAATCAGGACGTGATCCCCCACACGAGGCACGCCTCCCCAGCCTCCTAAGTCCCCCAACGTGACCCCTTGATACAACGTGCATCCGGCTCCGACGACAGCCTGAGAGTGTAGAATGATGCCACCAAAATGATGAATGCGTAAGCCGGGACCTATCGTGGCTTCAGCCGGTAGGGAAATGCCGGTGGTGATTTCGATACAACGCTCCACGACAAGTCGTATCGGCTGGGTAGGGATACGACGTTCGAAACACCACCGGAAGACACGGTAGACCAGCAACGCCTGAAAACCTTGCGACAGCACCCCGCGTACGAGGGCTCGTATACTCGGATCTTCCTCACGCAAACGTGCGATATCTGCCTGTACCGTGCTCCACAGCGGCTGTCGTGCGATGTGCGCCATCGTGCCTGACTTTCTGCCTCGCCTTATGATGCCGTAGGTGACAGCAGGAGACCACGGGCTTGTAAGACCTCAGCCATAGTATTGAAGGAGAAATCGCGCAGGAGACGTTCCAAGCGTGTCTCCATCTTCGCCAGATTGGTGTAGTGTCGAAACCGGGACAAGCGCCGTGCTGGCAAACGTGGTTGAGCCGGGTCAATCTCCCAGGGATGGAAATACACCACCGCCGGGAGCCCCTCACGTGTATTGAGATGCCTGATGCCCCAGCGGGTATACGCATAAGGAAAGAGACGCAAATAACCACCACCAGCAATGGGACAGTTGACCCCACCAAGACGTACGGTGGAGAGTGGAAATTCGATCAGCGTCGTAGCGTCTTGGCAGGGGATACGGTAACACGACCGGGGGGCATCGGGGATACCGTACAGGTCATGCCGAATCGGGAAAATGCTCGAGTCATAGACAAAGCCTTCTTCTCGTAGAATATCCAACGCCCACAGGCTCTGCGCGGTAATGGAGTAACTCGCGGCGCGGTACCCCAGAATGGCGTGTCCCAGGCCGTCTTCCAGGATCGCTTTCGAACGCCGCGTTTCCTCTCGAAATTGGGCTGGGGTCTGGGTATAGACACGCTGGTGGGCATACCCGTGCGAGGCCACCTCATGACCGCGCGCGGCAATCATGCGCAGCAAGCTGAGATGCCGCTCCGCCACCCAGCCCAGCACAAAAAACGTGGCTTTGGTCTCATAGGTATCGAGCAGGTCTAACACCTTGACCGTATTCTGGACCACGCGGCTTTCATACTGTGACCACGCGGTTCCTTGCACCACGGATTCAAATGCTGATACCTGATAATAATCTTCGACATCAATTGTCAAGGCGTTGATCATGCTCATACTCTACATCCACAAGGTTGCTACTTGGTGCTCGGTTTATAGCTGTAACCATACTGATATTTATAATACGAAGATGCAGGCTGGCGGAAATCGTTGAGCACAATACCAAGGATTTTATCGATCCCGAGTGTCTCCAGTGCCCGTACCACCGCATCTTTGGTCGTTTTTTCAGATCGCACAACCATAATCACCCCATCGACCACTTCTTCGAAGACATTCATATCCGACAAGGGAAGGATCGGCGGAGCATCAATTAGGATAAAATCATATTGCTCACGTAACGCCTCACACAGATCGCGCATGCGTGGCGAACTTAAGAGACTTGTCGAGTTCTGGGTTCTCCGCACTGCCGGTAGGACGGCCAGGTTATCATCGGCAAAGGGTACTAAGGTATTGGCCACGGGCACCATGGTTGCCTGCAGGTCTGCCTTGCTCGATAAAATATCCACCAAGCCTTCTTCAAGCTCCATGTTCAAATAGAGGGGTATCGTTGGACGTCGAAAATCCCCTTCGAGCACGAGCGTCTTTTTACCAAAATCCTTGGCCATCACGATGGCGAGATTGAGCGTCGTGATCGTCTTGCCCTCACTTTGCACCGCACTGGTAATGGCGAAAATTTTGTGGGAGCTGTCTTTGGTGAAATCATTAATTTTTGTATAGAGAATACGGTATTGCTCCGCAGCGAAGGAATCCGACTCGTGGAGGACAACAAGACGATGATCCTTGGCTAAGTCCACATCGTAGCGCGGGATCGTCACGAGGACAGGGACGCCAAAAGCCCCAGCAATGTCTTCAGCCTTCCTTAATGAAGGGTGGAGAAAATTGAGCAACAGTATCAACCCCACTCCAAGCCCTCCCCCAATGGCTCCCCCAATCCCAACCACCATAGGAGGATTCGGCTCTGAAGGTATGGTTGGGAAGTTCGCGGGATCTAGGATACGAAATTGTTCACCCTTCTGCTTCTTTTCGAGATTTTCTGAAATTTTTGCCTGGAGCCTTTTATCTAAGAGCGCCTGGTAATTTTTGAGAGACATGCCGTAATCACGGGTCAGCTCTGTGAGCTTCTCCTCATTGCCGGGTGTCGCAACGACATACTCTTCCAGCTTTTGCGTCTGCGCCACCACTTTCTCACGCCTCATCCGGAGGCCTACCAGGTCGCGCTCGATCTTCTCGACCCCTCCCATAAAATTCCCGATGCGTGGAGGGGTTGTACCTCTGGCGGAGCCCGCCGTTGGCGCAAGCCCCGCTGCGGGGGAGGACGTTGCCGCAGCCGCTGGCCTCGCAGGGTTGGTCGAGGGCACCGCAATCCCTCCAGCGTTTTTAGCAGCGGTCTCGTCTACAAGCGCAGCTTCTAAGTCTTCCATTTGTTTTTTCAGGGCGACAACATCAGGATACGTTTCGTTAAATGTTGCCCGCAACCGTAGTAACTCTTGCCTTAAGGCCTCCAGCCGTATCTGTGTCGGGGATACGCTCGCTGGGACAGCCCCTGATGCAGGGGTCGGAGTGCCTGAGGCTTCTCCTGACAGCGCTTTGCGCTCCTCGACAGCCTTACGCTCCTCGGCAGTCTTGCGCTCCTCGGCAGTCTTGCGCTCCTCGGCAGTCTTGCGCTCCTCGGCAGTCTTGCGCTCATCAATAAGCGCACTCTCAGCACTACGGATTAAATCATTGATCGACGCTAACTCCTGCTGCAGTCTGTCAAGTGTACGGAGATTCGCATCAAGTTGGGACGGTAAAGCACCGCGATGCTGTTGCTGGAATTCACGCAGGTTGTGTTCTTGCCGCTGCAATTCTTTCTCGACCTCAGACACCTGACTCTCGAGAAACTCGGAGGTGCCCTCCGCCTGTCGCTCTCTGACTTTTAAATTTTCCTCAATAAAGAGCAAGGCAGAGTATTCGTGACACGCATCACGACTCCAGGATCCTTCCCATTATAGGCGACGGAGAAAGCCTCTTTGCCCGTCACGCGCACGTCAATGTCACGGCGCATCCGATTGATGACGGTTTCCGAGACTTCATCTTGGTTGGGTAAGGTCGCGACACTCCCCGTGTGCAGTCCAAATTTGGCAGCGAGCTTTTTGAGGCTCTCCTTCCCACGCTCTATGAGGGATTCCTTCCCAGGGCTATTCGTCCCTTCGGACTTATAGAGATTGTATTCCTTAATGATTTTCGAAAGATTGGTCCGACTCATGATTTGTTGGCTGATCGTACGGAGTCGGTCGTCAACGGTACTCGTCACTGTCGGGTTGACATAGGACGACGGTACTTTCTGCGGCTCGACCAGAATCAATGTTGAAGAGCGATACGAAGGAGGCAGAATAAAACACATGGCGTACCCCGCCCCCAAACCTAGTGCGAGCGGAATCAGCAGTAGCCACTTACGTCGCCACAGCATTTCTACGCCATCCTGCACGATCGCACCTTGGCTTTTCTGCTGCAAAGGCCTATTCCCTTCGCGCTCGGATATCTCCATGAGAATCGGGGCCTCCACGTCCAAGAAGGTCAAAGGATATGCTATAAGGGAATTATGAAGACGTACTTAGGGAATAATGAGAATGTCACCGGCTTTTAATGCCACATTGGGCTGCTGTCCCGCCAACACATCTTTGTAACGGATCAAGGTGGAGACTTCTTTCCCTTCATGATCCTTACGACGCAACGTAATTTTATTCATGGAAGCGAATGTTGTAAATCCACCCACGAGGGAAATCGTCTGCAAGAAAGTCGTGCCAGAGCGCACCAAATGCTTCCCTTGGTTGCGGACTTCTCCCAGCACATAGATCGCATAACTATTCACCTGATGCACAATGACTGTCACTTGGGCAGGTTCTTTATAATAAGCTTTGAGCTTTTCCGTGACAGCTTCCGTGAGTTGGGTCGGTGTCTGCCCTGCCGCCTGCACATCTCCGACTAAGGGGAGAGAGATTTTTCCATCTGGACGGATGGTCACTGTTCTCGACAAATCAGGGTTTTTCCACACTTGGACCTCCACGCTATCCTCCGCGCCGAGGATATAATCTTGCGAGGCCTCTGCCTCATTTTTCGGCGAGGTAGCTGGGAGCTGCGGTACGCCAGAGGTGGCGCAGGCGGACACCAGGCACGCTAGCAAACAACATCCCCACAAGATTCCACGTAGACAGGCTTCGCCCCTCTCAGTCCCCACGTAACTACCCTCGTTCTCATATATTTCTTTTGAAGACCGTCCCGACACCGGATGCCAAGATTGCGCAATACGCAGGACTCATCCATGGAGCATCAGTCGTCAGGCATGTCTCTATGCTTACACAGTATAGCATCCGCATGGCTCATGCGGCCACACTATGACCGCGAGGCTACCGCGATGAGTCGCCTGACACACAGACAAAGACTGCAGCGTTCCTCGCCATGCCAGGCCCATGGCTGTGACGCTGCGCCATCGACTACCCTCTGCCGTCGCCGCGGAGACCAACGCCTGGCACTGTGTGTTGACCAAAGGTGCCGTAAAGCCTCGGCATTCATGCCGGGGATAAAAGGCACTGGCTGCGGAGCAGCCACCGTTTGTATCCGATATTGCTAGCTTATGTTGTACATCTCTACGCAATGACGCTATTATACTTTTCATGCGTAAAACGATGAAGTACCGCCTGTATCCCACGAGACACCAACAGCGTCTGCTTGATGACACGCTTGTTACGTGTCGGCAGGTGTATAACCAGACGCTTGCCCATCGCAAAGAGGCCTGGGAGCAACGGCAAGCCACCTTGTCGCTGTATGAGACCAATGCCATGCTGACGCAGTGGAAGCATGAGCATCCTGCGTTGACCTCTGTCTATTCCCAAGTGTTGCAGAACGTCCAAGAGCGTGTTGACCTTGCCTACAAGGCGTTCTTCCGCCGCGTGAAGGCTGGCGAGACCCCAGGGTTTCCCAGATTCCGTGGGCCTGGACGCTACGACAGATTCACTTTCAAACAGTCCGGCTTTGCGGTGCACGACAGTCTACTGCGTGTCTCCAAAATTGGCGCACTGCGGTTGGTGCTGCATCGTTCCATAGCAGGCACGATCAAAACGTTGACGTTGCGTCGCACGCCAAGCGGAAAGTGGTATGCCTGCTTCAGCGTCGCGGTGGAGCCTACGCCGTTGCCAGAGACAGAGCGGGCGGCTGGTATTGATGTCGGGCTGAGCAGCTTTGCCACCATGCATACCGGGCAAAAAATTGACAACCCGCGTTTCTTTCGCAGGGATGAACAAGCGTTGGCCAAAGCGCAACGCCGCCTTGCCAAGGCCGAGAAGGGCACGCCAGCGCGGCAGAAGTGTCGCAAGGTGGTGGCCCATATCCATGAACGGATTGCCAACCGACGCTACGACTTCTGCCACCAGGAAGCCAGAAAACTGGTCAACACCCACGGCGTGCTCGCCTTTGAAGCGTTGCAGATTCCCAACATGATGCAGCATCATGGTCTGGCGCAGTCGATTGCGGATGTGGCCTGGGGCCAGTTTGTGCGGATCACGACCGACAAGGCAGCATGTGCCGGTCGCCGTGTCGCACACGTAGACCCCCGGTCTACCTCGCAAGAGTGCTCCCAGTGTGGGCAACGAGTCCCCAAGTCGCTTCGTCAACGTCGGCATCAATGCCCTGCCTGTCAGTGCGTCATGGACCGCGATCACAACGCGGCGCTCAACATTTTGAGACGCGGGCTAGCGTCTCTGGGGCCTGCCCCTAGAAGCTCCGGAATTTATGCCGGAGAGTAATCACTTCGTGAGCATACTGTAGACGCCATCCCAGTCTGTTGGAGGAGGGGTGTGCTGGAAGACCTGACACCGGCGCAGGTACAGCTGGCTGGGCGGATCATGGGGCACCGCATGCAGCGCCTCCTGAAAACAGTGGATGGCCGTGTCCCAGCGCTGCGCGCGATAGGCCTGCAGCCCGGCAGTAAAGTGGTGCAGTAACTGGGTATGCGGGGGCGTGAGGGGGAGGGGGGCCAGTAGTTCGAAAATGCGGGTGGGATGGGCTTTGCCTTTGACCCGAATAATATCCAGTTCGCGGGCGGCCAAGCGGTCATGCACATAGTGCCAGGTCGTTTCGCTGATAATGATGGACACTCCGTATTCTTTGGTCGTGCCTTCCAAACGCGAGCCCAGGTTCACCTCATCGCCTATCACCGTATAGGCAAAGTGCATCGCTGAGCCCATGTTCCCCACCACCATCGGCCCGGAATTGATGCCAATCCCAATACGGATCTCCGAGAGTCCACGAGTATGCCAGTTTACCTGACACGTGGTGAGGGCATCAAGCATGCGGAAGGCCGTCTGGCAGGCGTGATAGGCATGCTCAGACGTTGTCAGGGGTGCGCCATACACCGCCATCACCGCATCGCCAATATATTTGTCGAGTAAGCCGTCTTCTGCAAACACCGCGTGGGTCATCGCCGTAAAATATTCGTTAAGGAGTTGCACGAGCTGGGCCGGGGTCAGCGTTTCAGCCAGGGTACTAAAATTGCGGATATCGGAAAAGAGCACCGTCAGTTCACGTTCCTCGCCCCCAAGCGTGAGGCGTTCAGGATGTTGGGACACTTGCTCGACGATCGCTGGATGGAGATAGTATTGGAAGGCATGTCGGAGCATGCGACGCTGACGTGCTTCGGTGAGAAATTGATACGACGTGATGGCCCCGTAGTTCCCCACGATGGTCAGGCAAGGAAAGAGCAGATTGAGCCAGAGTCCGAAATGGAGATAGGCGAGGAGGTTGACACCGAGATAGCCCAGGCCTATCCCTAGAGTGAGCAGCATGCCCCAAGACCACGGTAACGCTGAACCCAGCCAGCCGAGCGTGAGCCCGAGGACGGCGATAGTGCCGAGATCGAGGACGGCCAGCGCCTCGCGGTGCCGGAGCACTTCGCCACGGAGCATGTTCGCTATCACGGTGGCATGGCGTTCCACCCCAGGAAACACGAGGGAAAATGGCGTCACAAAGTGATCACTGAGACCCGTGGCATTGGCACCAATGAGCACTATGGTGTCGCGGAAGGCAGTGGCGGGGAAGCGATGCTGCAGGACATCGACAAAGGAATACGAGGGGAAGGTGCCTGCCGGGCCATAGTATTGGATCAACAAGCGATTGGCCTCATCGGTGGGGATGAACAGCGCACCCAGTTGTATCCCTTCGCCAAACCGCACCTGCACTTCCTCCAACGTTAGCCCGAGATACAGCCGCAGGGCCTGCACGGGGAAGGAAGGATAATAGGTATCGTGGTAGGCGACCACTGGGTAATCGTAGCGTGGTGTGCCATCGCTATCCAAGGCAATGGTGACGTGCCCAAGCGTCTGTGCCGCTTGCGCCAGGGGTGCCACCGGTACGAGGAGCTGCGCCACATGGAAAGGCAGCACGGGTGGGGCATTGCCGGTACGTTTGACCGCCCGGTAGGCCGCGGCGCTGATAGAGGGCGGCGGCTCACGGACCGTTGTCGGCTCTCCAAGCTCAAAGGCGTACGCCAGGAGGGTGTTGGGCACCGCGTGCAGGGCCGTGGCGAAAACGCCGTCGGGTGTCGCAGCCTCGTCGAGGTGTGCCAATGTCTGATCCAACGCCTGGAGCACGCTCTCGGCGTGGGGCAGATGCTGGGCCGCAACCGCCGTACGTAGGGTGTGCAGCGCGTCGCGTGCCGGGTCGTGTTCTGCCTCACTCAACAGCAGATCAAAGGCTATCACCTTGGCGCCAGCGCGGTGCAGGGTCTGGACGGCCTGTGCGAGGAGACGGCGGCTCCATGGCCAACGGCCCAGTTCGGCGATGCTCTTATCATCGATCAGGACCAGCGCAATGGGCACATCCGGCTGTTGGATACCGCGCACCTGCGCGCGCAGGTCGAGGAGTTTGGTTTCGCTGTTGCGCAGAAGCGGTGTCTGTCCCAGCCAGTAATAGCCACCGGCGAGGCACAACGTGACCAGGACGCTGAGGCGAAAAGCCGTGAGAGGGAGACGCCGCATCACGGAAACGCCGTCGCAGCGTGGAGTGTGGCGATACGTTCCGGCTTCCAGGGCTTGGGGGCGGTGGGCGGACGTTGGCCGATCACATCAGTGCCCTGCCCTGGCTGCAAGACGGCGGAACCACGGACGCGTGGATTGGCGTGCGTCACGGCGACCGTCCCCTCCTGCACCACAATGGCGGTGGACTGCGCCGTCACTTCGCCAAGCCATGTGGTGCCACGGACGGCGGCCACCGCCGTCGCTGTCCGCACTTCAAAATTCGTGTGTGGCACCAATTTGGGCGTCACAGCACGGAAGATGCCTTGCACCACCCCGATGATCCCTTGATGCGTCTGGTGCGGAGCATATACGAGCTTGGAGAGTGTCATCACACCTTGTGCACCGAGGCTCAATTCCGTGCCGTCCATAAGGAGCAGTTTAATTTTCGATGCCGCCAGCGTCTTGATCACATCTTGCGGAAAGACCTGCTGCTGGAGCATCAGGGGTTCCGCCTGTGGATTGCCGGCATGCTGCACAGTTGCCTGCCCTTGCAAAGCGCTCACCTGTCCAATGTACGGTGATTGCGCGAGTGCAAAGCCGCTCCCCAGTAAGACATGAATTATAAGCAGAACTATAAGTCGCCGTGTGGATGGGGACTGTTGCATCGCGCTGTCTCCTCTGGCATACACCACGCAGCTCGCGAGGCCTGCACAAGGCATATTGACGCAGGGATGAAGAATAGAGTACAACACCTCGGCCAGGCATGACACGCTCGGCCATTGGCTCATGCAAAGGGAGAATGATATACCATGTGGACCACAGTCACCAGTGACAGCAAACGACCTACGGATTATCTCTTCCGCCGTGTCATGATCGATATGGCGCAGAGTACGATACAATCCACGGAATTGCCCTGCCAAGATCTCGAAGATTTTCTTGGGGGGATTGGACGCGCTTTCAAGCTGCTCGGGGCCTATGATGTGGCCGATCCCTTTGCACCCGCCGCGCCGCTTGTGATGAATCTCGGCGTCTTTTCCGGCACGGAAATGATGACTGGACTGCGGACGTTTTTCTCGGCCTACAGTCCGCTCAAAGTGGCGCGGAATGGCCGCCCCTTAGCCATGTGGTCCACTGCATCGGGCGACTTTGGCACGCGCCTCTTGTCCGCCGGGATCGACGAGGCGGTGTTCGTCGGCCGCGCTGACCGGCCAGTCTATCTGCTGCTCCACAAGGACGGTGACACCCTCCAGATGTCCCTGGAGGATGCCGGGGATCTCGTCGGCACGACCACCCATGACAAAATTCTCGCCTTGAGCGACCGTCATCCTGGGTCGCATGTGGCGGCCCTGGGACCGGCTGGAGAGCATTGGCAGCAGAATTTCTATGCGGCAATTGCCTGTAGCACCGGCAATGAGATTGAGAGCCGTGAGTGCAAACCCCGTTTTGCGGGTCGTGGTGGTATGGGCAGCGTGATGGGCTCGAAAAACCTGCTGGCCGTGGTGGCGCAGGCGCCGATTCCCAAGCGTGGCAAGTTAGCGCCCGCCCTCCTGGCAGCGAACAAAGAAATTAGCCGAGGGGAAGGCTCACGCAATTATCGCGACCCCAAGAAGGGTAATGGCGCTGGGGGCACCTGGCGGAACGTGGCCGGACTGCATCCCGTGGGCGCTCTGCCAGAAATGAACTTCTGGCCGCAGGGCGACGACCGACCATCGTCCCTCTACCGCGCCACCATGGAAGGGCCCTTCCTCGTGAAAGATGAATCGTGCTTCCAGTGCGGCATCGCCTGCCATAAGAATATCTACGAGGTGGCAGAAGAGAACGGGCGGCGTAAGGCCGGCAAATTTTTCACCAAGTTTGATTATGAGCCCCTCGATCTGTTGACCATCAACCTGGGCATTTACGAACCGTTGGAAGCCTTAGAACTCGTCGAACTCGCGGATCAAGTGGGTTTTGATTCCATCAGTCTTGGGGTAACTCTCGGCTATGCGATGGACTACAACCGGCAGCATCCGCAGCACCAGATCTTGGATGGGGTGGCCTTTGGCGATTTTGCCGGAACCTGTCGCCTGATTAAGGCCGCGGCGGCTGGGGAAGTACCGGCGTTAGGACAGGGAGTCAAGCAACTCGCCGATGCGGTGGGTGAGCCCGCCTATGCTATGCACTGCAAGGGTCTCGAACTCCCCGCCTATTTGCCGGAAACCAACCCGGGCTATCCATTTGCCCTGGCCGGCGGGCACATGGCCATGCGGACCTTCTTATTGCTGGTGTTTGAGGGCAAGACGGACCTCGACTACTGGGTGGACGCTATCGTCAATCGCGGCATCTATTACACTCGGGACGATCTTATAGGTTTGTGTAAATTTGCCGGCACGCCCGACCGCGTGATTACGCCAGCCTTCCGCGATCTGTACGGGGTGGACATGAGCAGCGAGGACATGATGCACGCCACGCAGCGTACGTATCTGCGCGGCCTCTTACTCGAACGCAAACAAGGGACCACCCTCGACGACTACGTCCTGCCCGAGCGGACATACCAGCACAATCCCCATGTGCAACTGCCGCATTTTATTACGCCGGAGTTCTGGCATACCCTACGCGAGCGGGTGTTTCGGGAGTTTGATGCTCAGATTGAGCGGTATGGTCTGCGTACGGTGGCCTAGCCCTCCTGTCCTGGGAAAGGATGTGCGTGATCATGAGTGACAGCAATGCGTCAGAAGTGGAGGCTCATGTAGAAGCCATTGAAATGCAGGAATGGCTTGCGTCGCTGGATCATGTGTTGCAGCACGGCAGCCCAGAGCGCGTGACGCGCTTACTGCAACACCTCCAACTGCACGCCCAGCACGAGGGTGTGCAGTTGCCGTTTACTGCCAATACGCCCTATATCAACACCATTCCCGCTGACCAACAACCGCCGTTTCCGGGGAATCGCGAGATTGAACGGCGGCTGAAAAGTATGGTGCGCTGGAATGCCATGGCCATGGTGGTCCGTGCGAATCGGGCAGATAGCGACACGGGGGGGCACATCTCGACCTACGCCTCCGCCGCGACGCTGTACGAGGTGGCGCTGAATCACTTCATCCATGGCAAAGGCGCTGGGCAACGTGGCGATCAAGTGTATTTTCAAGGGCATGCGGCGCCAGGAATGTACGCCCGCGCTTTTCTGGAAGGACGCCTGACCCAAACACAACTCGAAAATTTTCGCAATGAACTGGAACCAGGGGGCGGCTTATCGTCCTATCCGCATCCCTGGCTCATGCCAGATTTTTGGGAGTTTCCCACCGTGTCCATGGGCTTAGGCCCGCTCATGGGCATCTATCAGGCGCGCTTTAACCGCTATCTGGAAGATCGTGGCCTTCTCTCGCACGATCCGGCCGCCAAAGTGTGGGTGTTCATGGGTGACGGCGAAAGTGATGAGCCCGAGTCCCTGGGGGCTATCAGCTTGGCGGCGCGGGAACGCCTGGAGAATTTAATTTTTGTGATCAACTGTAACCTGCAACGCCTAGATGGCCCGGTGCGGGGCAACGGCAAAATTATCCAGGAGCTGGAAGCCGTCTTCCGCGGCGCTGGGTGGAACGTTATCAAGGTGCTGTGGGGCAGTGATTGGGATCCCATCCTAGCCCGCGATCACGAGCAGATCCTCGTGAAACGCCTGGGAGAGATCGTCGATGGCGAATATCAGAAATATACGGTGGCGGAGGGCAGCTATATCCGCGAGTGCTTGTGTGCCGGTGATCCGCGCTTACTCGACCTGCTGAGCCCCCTCTCCGATGAGCAATTGCGCCGGATGCGGCGTGGCGGGCACGACCCGGAAAAAGTCTATGCGGCCTACAAAGCCGCAGTGGAGCATCAGGGCGCGCCGACGGTCATTCTTACCAAAACCATTAAGGGCTATGGTCTCAGCGCTGCCGAAGGTCGTAATATCACCCATAAGCACAAGACGCTTGACCATGAGGAGCTGCTGGAATTTCGGGCGCGTTTTGGGCTCCCGATCTCGGATGCTGATCTGGATGATGCGCCCTTTTACCGGCCTCCCGATGAAAGCCCAGACATCCAATATCTGCACGCCCAGCGGCAACGCCTCGGCGGCTATGTCCCCAGCCGGAGCGTCACGGCGCCGCCGCTGCCTCCCCTCTCGGGGCAGTTATTTGAGGAATTTGCGCAGGGCAGTGGGGTGCGGACGATCTCGACGACCATGGCCTTTGTGCGCATTCTCACCAAACTCTTGCGTGACAAAGACCTTGGCAAGCTTGTCGTGCCCATCGTGCCGGACGAAGCACGCACCTTTGGGATGGAAGCGCTCTTTCGGCAGTGCGGCATCTATTCGCATGTCGGCCAGTTGTACGAACCCGTCGATAGCGGCACGTTGGCATCCTACAGAGAGGCAAAGGACGGTCAACTGCTGGAGGAAGGCATCACCGAAGCGGGGTCCATGGGCTCCTTTATTGCTGCGGGTACTGCCTATGCCACCCATGGCGTGAACACCATCCCCTTCTTCATCTACTACTCGATGTTTGGCTTACAGCGCATTGGCGATATGATCTGGGCTGCCGCCGACATGCGCTGCCGCGGTTTTCTGCTCGGGGCGACCTCCGGCCGTACCACGCTGGCTGGGGAAGGGCTGCAGCATCAGGACGGCCATAGTCACTTGCTGGCCTATCCGGTGCCGACCCTGCGTGCCTATGACCCGGCCTTTGCCTATGAGCTGGCTGTCATCATCCAAGATGGTATCCGACGCATGTATGTCGAGCAAGAAAATGTGTTTTACTATCTGACGGTGGGGAATCAGAATTATACGATGCCGCCCATGCCGGGCAACGGGGAGGTCACCGAGGGCATCCTCCAGGGCATGTATAAGTACAAAGCCTCGGAACTGACCGGCACGCCGTGGCGGGCGCAGCTCTTTGGCAGTGGGGCGATCATGCAGGAAGTGCTCCAGGCCCAAGCCCTCCTGGCTGACTACAACGTCGCGGCGGATGTCTGGAGTATTACGAGCTATAAAGCCTTGCAGCAGAATGGGCTGGACACTGAACGTTGGAACATGTTTCACCCACTCGAACCACCACGGCGCAGCTATGTGAGCCAATGCCTGGCGGATGCCCCTGGCGTCTTCGTGGCGGCCTCTGACTATGTCAAAACCTTGCCAGATTCGGTGGCGCGCTGGTTCCCGCGCCCGCTGCTATCGTTAGGGACAGATGGTTTCGGACGCAGCGAGGGCCGACGGGCGCTGCGGGATTTCTTTGAAGTGGATGCGCGCCATATTACGTTTGCCGCACTGAGCGCTTTGACGCGGGAAGCTGGCCTACCGCCGGCCGTCGTGCAACAGGCCATGCGCGCATTGGAGATTCGTCCGGACAAAGTCAACCCCATGCGAGGGTAGAGCCAAAGGAAAGGCGCAATGGCGACGTTCACGTGTGTGCTCCCGGAGATTGGGGAGGGGATAGAAGGCGGCGAGGTGGTGCATATCCTGGTGGCGGTGGGGGAGCACATCAACGCTGAGCAAACCGTGCTTGAGCTGGAGACGGACAAGGCGGTGATTGAGGTGCCAGCACCCGTGAGCGGTACCGTCCAGGCTATTCATGTGCAGGCCAGCGAGAAGATCACGGTCGGGCAACACTTGCTGACCCTCGAAGCAGATGCCGTAGCAGCTCCGGGACGTGCAGAGCGGTCAACGCCGGTGACACCCACGCCGGTGACACCCACGCCTGCCCCTGCCGTGGCGGTCTCCATGGCCCTACCGAGTCCAGCGCAGGCTCCGTCTGTTTCCCCACGGCTGGCTGCTCCGGCGGCCCCGTCCGTCCGACTCCTGGCACGGGAAATTGGTGTGGATATCAACCAGGTGCCAGGGTCTGGTCCCGGCGGGCGCATTGCGCTCGACGATGTAAAGCGCTATGCCCGCGACCGGCAGGCCAGGCCAGAGTTACCCCAAGCGCTTGGGATGCTACCGGCACTCACCCTGCCTGATTTCAGCCGCTGGGGTGGGGTGCGGCGCGAGCCCATGAGCAATGTCCGCCGTACTACTGCCGCACGCATGACACAGTCCTGGCTCACCATCCCGCACGTGACGCAGTTTGATAAGGCGGACATTACGGAGGTCGAAGCCCTACGCCAACAGTATGACAAACAACGTGTACAACCCGCTGGCGGACGACTGACCATCACGGCCATGGTCATTAAAGTGCTCGCAGCAGCCCTCAAGCGCTTCCCGCAATTGAATGCCAGCGTGGATATGACCACGCACGAGGTCATCTATAAACAGTATTACCATATTGGGGTGGCGGTGGATACAGACCGTGGGCTGCTGGTGCCCGTCATCCGAGATGTGGACCAAAAAAATATCCTTGCCCTGTCTGTGGAGCTGACTCAACTCGCCGAGCGTGCGAAGAATCGGAAGACCACGTTGGAAGAAATGCAGGGTGGCACCTTCACAGTCACGAATCTCGGGGGGATTGGCGGCACCAACTTTACGCCCATCATCAACGCCCCCGAGGTCGCTATCCTCGGCCTGGCACGCAGCAGTATGGAACCAGTGTACGATAAGGCAAGCGGACAATTTACCCCGCGCTTGATGTTACCGCTGGCCTTGTCCTACGACCACCGTCTCGTTGATGGGGCCGACGCGATACGCTTTGTGCGCTGGGTGGTTGAGGCCCTGCAACAGCCATTCTTACTGGCTCTGGAGGGCTGAGGCGCTATGCCAGATACCACATCATCCACCCAACTCGCCGTCATTGGGGGTGGCCCAGGCGGTTACGCCGCCACCTTTCTCGCCGCGGACCTTGGCATGCAAGTGACCCTGATCGACCAGGAACCACATCCCGGTGGGGTCTGCCTGTATCGCGGCTGCATTCCCTCCAAAGCGCTACTCCATGTGGCCAAAGTGCTTGAAGAGGCGCGTCAGGCGACACGCTGGGGGGTGACGTTTGGTGCCCCTACCATCGACGTGGCGCAACTCCGCAGCTGGAAAGATGGCGTGGTGCAGAAGCTCACCAGCGGCTTGGGGAGCTTGGCCACCCAGCGTGGGGTCACTTTCATCCAGGGTCGGGCCACGTTCCTGGATGCCACAACGCTGCGTGTGCAGCCCCTCCATGGCGCAGAACAGCGCCTGTCCTTTGCTCATGCCATTGTCGCCACCGGCTCACGCCCAACCACGCTCCCGCACCTGACCTGCGACTCGCCACGTGTGCTCGATTCGACCACGGCCCTGGAGCTGCCGAGCATTCCACCCACCCTGCTGGTCATTGGTGGTGGCTATATTGGCCTGGAACTCGGCTCCGCCTATGCCGCCCTGGGTAGCAAAGTCTCAGTCGTGGAGATGACCGCCGGGCTCCTCCCCGGCGTCGACCGCGATTTGGTGCGACCCTTGAGTGCACGCCTGCAGCACTCACTGACCGCCATCATGCTCACGACCACGGTCGTGGCCATGCGCCCAGAGCCGCAGGGCATCCGTGTCACCTTTGAGGGGCCGGAGGTGCACGAGCCGGAACAAGTCTTCGACCATGTGCTGATTGCCGTCGGACGTCGCCCCAATAGCCAGGGGCTGGGCCTGGAGCACACGCGTGTCGAGATCAATCCACGCGGCTTTATTACGGTGGATGCGCAGCGACGTACGGCGGAGCCGACGATCTATGCCATTGGTGACGTGGCTGGCGAGCCCATGCTGGCCCATAAAGCCGCCCACGAGGGCCGCGTGGCCGTGCAGGCTCTGGCGGGACAGAAAGCGACGTTTGCACCGTATGCCATCCCTGCGGTGGTGTTCACCGATCCAGAAATTGCCTGGTGTGGTCTGACGGAGACACAAGCCCAACAGGAGGGACGGACGATTGAGGTGGCGAGCTTTCGCTGGGGCGCTTCGGGGCGCGCCTTGACTCTGGATCGTCCAGACGGTGTCACCAAACTCATCCTGGACCCAACCACGGAGCGCATCCTGGGTGTGGGCATTGTGGGTAGTGGAGCCGGTGAGCTGATCGCCGAGGGGGTGGTGGCTGTGGAGATGGCGGCCTCGGCCTCTGACCTCGCGCTCTCCATCCATCCGCATCCGACACTGTCCGAGACCCTGATGGAGGCCGCTGAGGTGTTTTTCGGCCACAGTACGCACGTCTACCGCCCCAGGCGGCAGCAAGCTGGCTCCTAGTCTCCGGTGGCTTGACGATGCGCTGGAAAATGGCTAGAATGGCGCAAACAACGTGGTTCCAAACGCTTAGTCTCTTAGGAGGGTAACTATGGATATTACTATTGAATACTGTATTGAGTGATTCTACCTTCCAGACGCTGCAAGTTTGCAGAACGCGATCAAAGAGAAATATAATATTAACGCTCGACTCATTGAAGGGAGCGGTGGTGCCTTTGAAGTAAGTATAGATGGCACACTGGTTTTCTCGAAACTCCAGCAGTTTCGCTTTCCTGAAGAGGACGAGATTCTGGCGGCTATTGACCGGGCGCAGCGGGGCTAAGCGGTGATCGTCCCCGCATGCTGCGGTCTCCGGCCCAGCGCTCCCCGGCTGGGGAGCAGATAAAATTCTTGACATTCTGGCATTCTGCGTTAGTATACTCTCCTATTGTTTCTGCCCACCGTTTTCGCCGGGGTAGCTCAGTCGGTAGAGCAGAGGACTGAAAAT
>SXND01000235.1 GCA_005777235.1 Pseudomonadota bacterium | reverse complement strand
GTTCTGCCCGGCACTGACGATCGTGCAGAGCATGTATACGTAGACGTCGCCCTTGGTATCGCGCTCGTCCATGGACACGTGATCGAGCAGATCCACCACCCTCGACAGCAGGGTCGGGGTAGGGATGGTGAAACGCGCATCCTTCATGTGATGCGCGTCGGTAGAGTCGTCGCCACCCAGAGTCCGCAGGAACGGGAAGACGTGATCACCGACCACGGTGAACATCTGACGGGCCTCGGCGTGCTTGAAGCGCGACCAGCGCATGTGGTCGTAGGGCAGGCCACGCGCGTCGTTGCCCTCGGGAAAGATACAGCGCTCAATGGGCTGTCGTAGGCGAGCGGCTTTGTTCTCCTCCAGGGTCTGGAGGTCGTCGAGGCGGCGCAGGAACAGCAGCTAGGTGATCTGCTCGATGACTTCCAGGGGGTGAGAGATGCCGCCGGACCAGAAGGCGTCCCAGATGCGGTCGATTTGGTTACGGATCTCGCCAGTGAGCATGGGGGCGTCCTTTCCTTTCGCGGGCAAGGCCCGCTCCTACAGAAGAATTCCGTCATGTTGTGCCTCCCTGTAGGAGCGGGCCTTGCCCGCGAGCTTAGCGCGCACGCTGCTGCCGCAGCCACACCACCGGCAGGGCGGTAAGGAGGACTATCGCTGCTATGAGCAAAAAGATATCGTTGTACGCCAGAGCGGTCGCTTCTTGCACTAGCCAGCGATTGAGCATGGCTTCCGTTTGTACGGGCACCTGAGATACGTCTTCACCCATCTGTAACAAACGCTCGCGGGTCAGGGCCGCGAGCTGGCTGTGTTCCACCGAGCCCATGGCTTGATTTTCGATGAAAAAGAGCGTCCGCACGGCCAGACGGGATTGCAGCATGATCCCGGCAAAGGCAATGCCGAACGTGCCACCCAGGCTATTGAGCAAACCGCGCAGGCCCACGCCCAGACGGACTTGATGCTCGGGCAACGTCGCCATGGTCACGGCCATGATCGGCGACTGGATAAAGCCACGCGACAGGCTGCGCAGCATGAGCAACCCGGCGATCATCCAAGCACTGCTCCAGGGCGTGACATAGAGGAAGAGGCAGAACACAATGGCCTGCGACGTCGAGCCCAGCAGGATGAGCCAGCGTCCCTCAACACGATCCGACAGGCTGCCGGTGTACAGGGAGGTGATACCCCAGATGCACGCTGCCGGGAGCATAAGCTCTCCAGCATAGGCGGCATCAAAACCCAAGCCTTGCTGCAAGAAGAGGGCCATGATGAACATCATGGCAAAGTTGGTAAACGACTCAAAAAATGTCGCCAGGGCCCCGAGCACGAACTGCACGTGCCTAAAGACCTGTAGGCTGACCATGGGGGCCTCACAGGTGAGTTCCGCGGCCACAAAACCTAGCAAGCTGGCACCGGCAATGGCGAACAGGCTGAGAATATAGGGTGAGCCCCAGCCGTAGGTCCGTGCCTGGCTGACGGCAAGCAGCACGGTCACGACAAAGGTGGTCATGGTCATCAAGCCCAACAGGTCCAGCTCTTTGCTCTGGCGTCGTTCGCCCTCCGGAAGGGTGACAAAAAGCGAGACGGCGAGCGCCACCAGACCTATGGGCAGATTAATGTAAAACACGGCGCGCCAGCTCAGGTGCTCGACAAGATAGCCCCCAAGCGAGGGGCCGAGGGCCGGGCCAAAGGACATACCCGCCATGAAGATGCCCATGGCCATGCCGCGTTGGCCTTGGGGGTAGGTCTCATGCAGGATGGCCATGCCAAGCGGGGTCAGGTATCCGGCACACATGCCTTGCAGCACGCGGCAGACCAGCATCATCTCGAAATTCCAGCTCAGGCCGCAGAGCATGGAGGCCAAAAGGTAGAGGGACAGACTGGCGAGATACAGACGCCGATTGCCGAGGACACCGCCGAGCCAGCCCAGCGTCGGCATGACCACGGTGCGGGCAATCATGAAGGCCGTCAGCACCCACTGGACCTGCGACACATCGACGCGCAGGCTGGTCATCATGGTGGGGACAGCAATGTTGATCGAGCCCATCATGATCGAATGGGTGAGACACCCGAGGATGATCGACAGGCTGATAGCCCAGCGTGCAGAGGGAGGCACGTCCTGGGAGAGGCTGGGCATCGGGATGGCCGCCGTGGCGGTCTCTGGCTCGGATACACGCCGTGCGGCTCTCGCCATGCTGCTCTCCCTTGTAGCGGTTTGTGCCCGGCATCCGTCTCCGGGGTGTTGTCGGCTCATGCCAGCGGGAACGACCGACCACGGCTCGTCCCCGCTGTGCCGCGTGTCCTTGCCTTGTTGACTGTCCTTACCGTCCGGTGAAGGCCGGGGGGCGTTTTTCCATAAAGGCTGTCCGGCCTTCCTGATAATCGGTACTATTAAAGCAGGCTTCCACAGCGCTTTGCACGAGCGCGAGATCACGCGTGGTGTCGTCTTTGAGCAGTTCTGTACTGGCGAGTTTGGCCGCGCGGATGGTCAACGGGGCATTGGCACCGATCATCGCTGCATATTCCTGCACCTGTGGGGCCAGTTCGGCACTCGGCAGCAGACGATTAATCAAGCCCATACGCAAGGCTTCCTCGCCGGTGAAGCGTCGGCCGGTAAATAGGATTTCCCGTGTATAGGCGGGTCCGACGAGGGCCTGGAGCAGATCGACACTCGGCGCCGCATAGCCGACACCGAGGCGGGCGGCAGGAATGCCAAAGGTCGAACCCTCCGCCGCGAAGCGCAGGTCACACATTAGGGCAATGGCCAGGCCGCCTCCCAGGCAGTAGCCCCGAATCATGGCGAGGGTCGGTTTGGGGAATGAGGCCAGGGCCTGACGCGCCGCGTTGGTCAGGCGGTTCGACTCGGCGACCTCGGCAGCATTGCGGCGGTTGGCACCAAATTGGGAGATGTCGGCGCCGGAGACAAAGGCGCGATCGCCGGTGCCGGTGAGCACGACGACGCGGATGGCTTCATCCTTGGCAAAATCTTCTAAAATCTCTCCGATTTGGAGCCACATATCTTGGGTGACGGCGTTGCGGCGCTCGGGATGGTCAAACGTCATCCATCCGATGGCGCCGTCTTTGGCGGCGAGCATTCTGCCGGACATAGTCTCTCCTTTGGTGGTGGGTCGTGGGGGTGGCAGCCCATGCGGGCCGCCTTGTGGTGCGGTTCAGTGTCTACAGCGCTGTGGCGCCAGCCTGGGCACATTGCTCATCTTGCTCTGCAGTGGCGCCACTGGCCCCGATGGCTCCGACGAGCACCCCGTTCTGGAGCACTGGCACGGCACCGCGCGCTGGCAACATACGTCCCCCCATCGTGGCGATGATGGACTGGATGACCGGGGAGTCGGCTTGGAGGGCGCCGCTCGGGCGTCCGAACCCGGCAGAGGCGGCGGCCTTGCCCTGGGCCACGACCGTGCTGATGGCGATAGCGCCATCCATGCGACTAAAGGCGAGCAGCGTGCCGCCGGCATCGCAGACGGCGACACTGAGGAGCACGTGCAGGCCATTGGCATGCGCAATAGCGGCCTGGATCATGCGTTGTGCGTCACTGAGGGTGAGTGCCATGAGGTGTCTCCTGTGATATAAGAGCCTGAGAAGGTATGTGTGTGGAGCCCGGCAGCGCCGCACTGGCGGATGGAGGCCGCACACGTCAGAGGCCCCCAGTGTACCGCGTGCGGACAGGCGGGGCAATTGGTGTAGACGGTGAGACGTATGAAAGGACTCTCCTATGTTGCTGCGTCTGCAGATTGACCGGATTGAGCCGTTTGCTGAGGGGATGGCGTTTGGGTCAACGGGTTCCTATGTTCGGCTCATCGGCAAGGCCTATGGTGAGCTCGATCCCCAGCATCCTGGCAACGCGGGCATTGTGCATATGGACAAGGCCCCACGGAATGCGCGGGGCTATGTCGAGTATGATACCGATGTGTATATCATGCGTCCAACCGACATGGCACTGGGCAATCGTAAGCTGGTGTACGATGTCAACAACCGCGGGCGGAAGGTGGTGCTGTCGATGTTCCATGAGGCGGAGGAAACCTCGCCGGGCTGCCTCAACGATCCGACGACAGCCGCGGACGCGGGCAATGGTTTTTTCTTTCGTCAGGGCTACACGCTGGTGTGGAGCGGCTGGGATCCCGACGCGCCGCGTGCCAACAATGGCCTCACCATGCGTTCTCCGGTGGCGACCAACAACGGAGCGCCCATCGTGCAGACGATTCGTGACGAGTTGATCTTTAGCACGCGCCTGCCGACGACCCGGAACACGGCTCCGCTGAGTTATCCTGCTGCCACCCTGGATCAGAGCCAGGCACGTTTGACCGTGCGCGCCAAAGAAGGCGATGCCTATACGACGATTCCCCCGGACCGCTGGTCCTACGCTGACGCGCGGAATATCACCCTGTTACCTGAGGGCACCGCCTTTCAGCCTGGCTACATTTATGACCTGTGGTATCCCGCTACTTCGCCGAAAGTGCTGGGCATTGGGTATGCGGCGACACGCGACTTGGTCTCCTTTCTGCGGTATGCGGCGCACGACAGCACGGGGCAGGTCAACCCGGTGGCGTTGAGTGCGGCTGACCCGGGGATACGTGTCGTGCTGGCCTACGGCAATTCCCAGAGCGGGCGTTATCTGCGGGATCATCTCGAACTCGGTTTTAATCAAGACGAAAATCGTCGCAAAGTGTTTGACGGCTACCAGAGCCACGTGGCGGGCATCGGCAAAGTCTTTACAAACTACGCCTTTGGTCAGCCGAATCGCACCAGCACGCAACATGAAGACCACCAGTTCCCAGAGAATCACTTTCCCTTTGCGCATGGCAGTCTGACGGACCCGGTCACGGGACGCACGGCGGGCTTGCTGCGCGGCGATGGCTGCGATCCGTTGATTATCGAAAGCAATACCTCGACCGAGTACTGGCAGAAAGGTGCCTCCTTATTACACACGGATCCTCTCGGGCAACGCGACCTCGACATCCCCCCAACCGTTCGTCTGTATATGATGGCTGGGACGCAACACGGGGGCCGGGCGCATATGGGAGCCTCGGGGGGGAACAGCATCCACCCGCGCAATCCCCACAATCCAGCTCCGGCCCTGCGCGCCTTGTTTGTGGCGCTCGATCAGTGGGTCACGGCGGGCATCCTGCCGCCGGACAGTCGGGTGCCGACTCTCGCCGCCGGCACGTTGGTGTCGCCGCAGACCTTGGCGTTTCCTAAACTCCCGACGGTGGAGCCGCCGCCACGCATGAATAGCATTGTCGTGTTGGACGACTGGGTACATCCGGCCCGCCAGCCTGCGCAGCGCTATACGGCGCTCGTAGCGCAGGTGGATGCGGATGGCAACGAAGTCGCGGGTATCCGTCTCCCAGACATTGCGGCGCCGTTGGCGACATACACCGGCTGGAATCTGTATAACATTCCGGGCTTAGAAGGGGAGCTGTCGGATCGGGAGGGCCTCTGTCTACCACTGGCACCGACCCAGGCGGCACGGCTGGCGCAGGGTGACCCGCGTGCGTCCTTCGAAGAACGCTACGGCAGCCAGGCTGCTTACGTGCAACGGGTGAGTGAGGTGACACGGGAGTTGGTGCAAATGCGCTTACTGCTGCCGGAGGATGCCGTCCGTTTTGTCGATGCCGCGGCACGGTGCAATCCGTTGCCGTCCTAGATGTCCATTTCGTAAGTCCTGTGCCAGTCGGGGTGCCTCGCGGGCACGGCCCGCTCCTACAACAGATCTGTGCGACGGAGGGATCCCTGTAGGAGCGGGCCGTGCCCGCGCCGGGGTACAACTGGCAGTGTATTGATGAAATGGACATCTAGCATGCGAGCTTTGTGCGGTGGTGGTCCCGGCCTCGTCGTCACGGCTTCTGCTATGCGGGACTTCCACAATCATAACCATCTACTGGAGAGGGGACATCGATGCCAAGCACTGCGACACAGCCGACCGCACGGCAGATTCTGCACGTCTTGCAACATCTCAATCTGACACGCGTCCACGTCGCGGCACGTATTGCCGCTGACTGGGAGGACTTCGTGATGGGCCATCCTGACGCGCTCGCCTCGGTGGTGTTAGTCTGCCCCCGGGGCATGAACCCTGAAGCGTTATCTGCCGTGTCCTCGCGGCTGTGCGTGATTGCCGGTGAGCATGGGCGGGCCGCAGACACCCTGCGTCGCGTCATGACCCGCTTTCCCGAGGCGACCCTCACGACTCTGCCTGGTTACGAGCATCCCACGCCCTATGCGGACATTGCTGCGGACTGCACGGAGACGCTCGCCTCCGCGCTGCTCACGTTTCTGGCACAGCGTGAACAGCAGCATCCCGTCCCGCCTGTTGCTGTGCCTGAAGGCGAGGGCGATGTGGGGGACATTATGTATCGGGTGCGTGGTGCCGGTCCGCCGTTGGTGCTGCTGCCGCTGAGTGTAGCGCCGTCGCAATGGGAGCCGATCATCCCGCAGCTCAGCCAGCGCTATTGTGTCATTACTTTGGGTGGGGCAGCTTTAGGGATGGTGGCGAGCCTCGAATCACGGGGGCATACCGCCGGGTATCTGCGGGTGGTGGGGAATCTGCTGGATGCGGCGCGTGTGCAACTGGGCGACGTGGTGCTAGAAGTCGGCTGCGGCACGGGGGTGCTGGACCGCTGGATGGCCCATCGTCTGGCCGGGGCGAATCGTATTGTGGCGGTGGACGTGAACCCTTTTCTCCTGCGCGAGGCGGCCGCCTTGGCACGGAAAGAAGGCGTGGCGCATCTCATTGACTTTCGTGAGGGCAGCGCAGAAGCCTTGCCGCTCCCTGATAACTCTATTGATGTGGCGATGTCGAGCACCGTCATTCAGCGTGTCGATGCCGATCGCATGCTCGTCGAAATGACACGCGTGACCAAACCGGGCGGACGCGTGGCCATCGTCGGGCATGCCCATGATATGCCGCAATGGGTCAATCTACCGCTCCCTCCCGCCCTGAAAGCACGGCTTGAAGCCCCAGGGTGGCATGACGCGGAAGCGTACCCGCTGGGCTGCGACGAGTCGAGTCTGTATCAGCGTATGCACCAGGCCGGGCTAACGGATCTCCATCTGTTTCCACAGTTTGCGGCGTTTGCTGATGCGGCGCGGTTACAGCAAATGCAAGCCAGCCTGCTACCCACCCTGGGACCGGAAGACACCCAGGCTTGGCAGGGAGCTTTGGCACAGGCGGAAGCGATGGGAACCTTTTTCGTGGCCACGCCGTTTCATTGTGCTGTGGGTATCAAGCGTGCCGCGGCGCACTAGACTGCAGGAGGCTCAGGGCGGGAATGGGCGCAGGTGAGCCCTATTCCCGCCAGGCGGTGTGCGGTTTAGACAGGCAATACCGGTTCGGTACGCTGTGCGGGTAAATCAACGGCAAAGGCATTGAGGAAAAAGGCGGTCTGCGCATAGTGGCCCATCAGCGCCGTCAGTTCGGTCAAATGTTGCGCTCCAAATTGGGCCAGCGCCGTCTGAAAAGTCTGATCGCTGACTTTATGCGTGCGGAAAAATTCCGTGGCATAGGCGATGATCGCCGCTTCGTCGGCTCCTATGGCCGGGAGCGGGCGGCGCTCGCGTATGGCGTCTACCAGGGCATCGTTCACTCCCGCTTGACGAGCGGCAGGGGCGTGCGCGTTCCAGATGTACGGGCAGTCCATGGCGCGCGCGGCCGTAAGAATGGCTAATTCTTTGATGCGACTGGGGAATGTAGTTTCGTAGCGCAGATACTGCGTCAGATGATTACGGCGTCGGGCCATCTCTGGGCTATTGATGGTGATCGACCCCGGCCCACCGGTGATGGTGCCACCGCTGGCGGCAGTGACTTCGTCAAAGGCGGCACGGAAGGGTTCGGGAACCTGATCGCGTGTGACCACGGGTAGACGTGCCATGCGTATGCTCCTGCATGTAAGAGATAGGCGCTGTGTTTTGTACGGTGTGCTCTCTATCACAGACATCGCGGAAACACAACGTTGTGTAGACCTTGGTGGTGGGCTGGAACGTGCCGCTCCTGGCTGGCGAGTGCTTGCGGCCATGCCAGGATGGGCGTACCATACCGGACATCTTGGCGCACTGTGCTGCATACGCTCCCGTAGGTGAACAGGTAGGTCGATGACTCCAGAACAGCCGTCGTATAAATGGTGGGTCGCCTTGACAGTGGTACCCGCTGGGCTCATTTCGGCCATTGACGCGACCAGCGTTGGCATTGCCATTCCCAGCATGATGACCACCATGCGGGCCGACCTTGATCAGATTCAATGGGTGCTCACCACCTACTTGCTCATCCAGACATTGCTCATGCCGATGACGGGCTGGCTCACAGCCTTGCTGGGTCGCCGCAATCTGTTTGTCGCCAGTCTCATCCTGTTTAATATTGGCACGGTGCTGTGTAGCTTCTCGTGGAGTGTCGAATCGCTGATCTTCTGTCGGGCTATTCAAGGGATCGGTGGGGGCCCATTGCAGCCGGTGTCCATGGCGCTGCTCTATAGCGCCTTTCCACCGCAGCAACGCGGGACGGCGGTAGGGCTCTTTAATATGTCGGTGGCCTTTGGGCTGATCATTGGGCGCTTTGGTGGGTATCTTGTCGAGCTGTTTGATTGGCGCATGATTTTCTATATGACCATTCCGTTTGGCATGATGAGTGCGGTCTTGGGGTGGTTCGTTATTCCGCAGACGACGCAGCAACGGCAGTGGGCAATTGATCCCTGGGGCCTCTTGAGTCTGGCAGGGTTTTTGGTGCCGCTCTTGCTGGCCTTTTCGCAGGGACGCCACGTGGGCTGGGACTCCGCCCCTATCCGTATGTTGTTCGTGTTGGCGCTGTGCTCGTTGGTGCTCTTTGTGGTGGTTGAGCTTCGTGTGAAAAACCCGGTGGTGGATCTGCGGCTCTATCGCTACACCAATTTTGCGCTGGGCTCGGTCGTGAACTTTATGGTCACCGTGTTGTTCTCGAGTTCGACGTTTTTGATTAACATTTTCCTACAGCAAGTCTTGCAGTACACACCTATCCAAGTGGGCATTTTAATGTTCCCACAAGGGATCGTGTACGGTTTTGGCTCGATGATTGCGGGTCGGCTCTCGGATTGGACGGATCCGCGCTTGCCGCTGCTTCTCGGCTTGGCGTGTTTCAGCTTAGTGTACTATTGGTTGGGGTCGATTACCGCGGTGGCCACGTCTGTGCTGTTGATGGGGATGTTCTGTCTGCGGAGTCTGAGTTTTTCGTGTGTCAACTCCCCGAACATGTTGCTGTCGTTGCGTGCGTTGCCGGAGGAGAAGGTGGGGATGGCGACCGGGCTGTTTGCGGTCGCGCGTGGCATTGCCGGCACCCTTGGGGTCGCTGTGACGGCGTCATTCCTCGAATATCGCGCTGGCCTGCATCGGCTCTGGATTGGCGAGACCCATAGCGTGTTCGATCTCCCATCGCAGTGGGCCGCAACGGACTTGCAACGCTTTCTGACGACTGATGGCGATGGGGTGGCCCAAGTCCGCACAGCCGCCAAGCTTAATGCCATGATCCAAGACGAGGCGAATGTGGCGGCGTATCAGGATGTCTTTCTGGTGTCGGCATTGATCTCGTTGGCAACCATTCTGCCTGGCTTGTTGCGCACATCTGACAAACGTCCCCAAGAGGCACCTGTGGAGCCACAGCCCGTCACCGCGGAGGTCAAGGTGCTCGGGCCACGCTAGCAGGTGCGGCGTAGAGCACTTAACGGTAGCGCCGTTGGCGTTGGTGTTCGCTATAGGAACCGTCGTAGAGCTTATTGTAGACTTGCCGGGCGTATTCACGACTAAAACCGAAGTAGCTGGCGATTTCCTGTAACGTCGCACGATTCTTGATCATCATGTCGAAACATTCCAGGGCATCCCCACCGTATTTTTCCTTAAATTTCCGTCGAAATTTGTCCGCAGGCTTGATGCTAAACTTATTCCGCCAATGCGAGACGGTGGAGGTACCGACGCTGAGTAGCCTGGCTATTTGGGCATCTGTGAACGTGTCGACCTCGACTTTTTCACGAATAAACTGTTCGATAAGAAGTTTGTCAATCTTCATTGCAACTCGTAGCGCCCCTCTGCGATGCGTCCTACTACGAAAGAAAAGCCTTGCCTCACCTTAAGAACCTACATGATCAATCTTCATACGAGCGAGTCCATGGCATAGCCTATGCGATGGAAAGGTAGATAGCGCCGCTAAGGATTGCAATAAAAAATTAATCTAACAGTTTAAAGTATTATACCAGATTTGTGAGGTGAGTCGCAAGCGCTGTCTCACGCCGTCTTGGCGTGCACGAGACCTCGGCGCAAGACGTGGCTAGCCGGGGAATTGAGAGGACAGGGCTTTGGTCAGGGAACGGCGCAAGGTCCGATAATAGTGCACGAAGATGCCGGGGGCGATCAGACACAGCAGGGACATCCATAGAGTGCGGTAGACCGACCGCCGCGTGATGCGGATGCGGGCGGTTGGCACCAGTAAGGCGTCAGCGTTCCACACCACCTCAAGAGTTTGTAGCGCAAAGAAGAGAGGCCACATGCAACTGAGCCGGAGGCGTAATGTGTGGTATGGGAGGGCGAGAATATACTGACATCCGTGATCGAGATGATCGAGCGTGTGCCACAGCAGCTGGAGTAACAAGGGGCGCAGTGGCACCAGGGAGGCCGGGTGCCGCAAATCTGCGCTCACCAATCCGACCTGTCGCAGGTGCTCACGTGGGATATAGCACCGCCCAAGCGCCACATCTTTGCCCAGATCTTTGAGGATATTGGTCATTTGTAAGCCTTTGCCCAAATGGATACCCAAGGCACAGAGATGCTTGTCAGCCTCCGACGGCCACCCGGAGACGTGGTCGGCGTGGATCTTCGTCCAAAATGCTCCCACGACTCCTGCCACATAATACGTGTAGAGATCTAGGGTCGCCATGGTAGGCAAGGCGTGAACGATCGCGGGGTCTGCGGCGGGAAAGTAGGCAAGATCCATCTCCATCCCGTGGGTGAGAGCGAGCACGAGCTGGCAGATATGGCGCCTATCGTGTGCCGGCAGCGTGTCCAAGAGGGCGAAACACTGCGGTACATCTGCCGCGAGCTGATACTCGGCGTTGTGAGCATCGTACACCGAGGCGACAGGACGCCAGGGTGGGCGCGCGTCTGCCGGGCGACCAGGGGACAGGAAGTGCTGACGGAAAGTTTGGAGTGTCTCCCAGCGCTGCTGGTGCGGAATCAGCGGGGTATCCACCAGCGTGTCTGCAGCGCGGCAAAAAAGATACGCCAGACTGATGGGCTTGCGCACCGTACTTCCCAGGATGCGGAGACTGAGGTAGAAGGAACGGGACACCTGCTTGAGGAGGTGGCGTAACAAGCGGGCCTCGGTATGCTGGCGTAGGTATCTACCGCGTAGGCGAGTGAAGACCGGGAGCATGGACGATCCTTTGGCAGTGTGGCGTCGAGTTGAAACAGCGTATTGACCCTAGACGGTTCGGAAGTTAGAATAGGTAGAGTAACCAATGCTGGAAGGTATCGGCAACCCCTGTAGGATGATACGCAGCCCACTCGCTTACGAGAAGGACGTGGGGAAAAGTGTCGGAGAAGCCACAAGGGTGGAGAGGCTCCCGTAGCTCAGGTGGATAGAGCGGTGGATTCCTAATCCGCAGGCCGCAGGTTCAAGTCCTGCCGGGAGCATTCTGCCGGCGTTTTTCCTCGGTAATGGCTGAGAGAGAACATTTGGCGGTTGTATAGAGATCAAGCGGTTGGTGCGTGTCGTCGCGTGCAGTCTTACACATGGTTGGCGTCTCCTGCGGTAGATACTGCAGACAGGAGAGGCGCAGCCCTACAGTGGGTGGAGCTACGGTCGGTGGAAGTAGGGCTCACACTGCAAGTCTCTAATGCGAGAGATGTAAGGAGGGTATCGTGGCCAGTCATAAGGGGGAGACAATCCGGAATGTCGTGCTTGTGGGACATTCCGGTAGCGGGAAAACCATGCTGGCTGAGGCGATGTTGCTGAAGGGCGGAGAGATCACCCGCCTAGGCAAGGTGAGCGATGGCACGACGACGAGTGACTTTGATAATGACGAAAAAGAGAGCAAGAAATCCTATTATTCGTCCTTAGTACATGCGCCATGGAAAGGCCGCGATCTGAACATCATTGATACGCCTGGCGCGGCGGACTGTATTGGGCAAGTCTACGGGGCACTGTCGGTCGCAGAATTGGCGCTCATTACTGTCAACGCTGCGGCAGGTATTGAGGTCGGCACCAGGAAAGCGTGGGATCTGGTGAAGCAGCAAGGCTGTGCCTGCATGTTCGTGGTGACCCGGATGGATGCGGACAATGCTCACTATGATGAGGTCGTCTCAGCGTTGCAGGACACCTTTGGCTCCGCCTGTACGCCATGCATGGTGCCCATCGGCAGTGGCAGCACCTTTGCAGGGGTAGTGAACCTGCTGGGGGCGAACGCTGGGCCAGAGGCCATGCAGGAGCAGATTGAAGAGCAGCGTGGCGTCTTGATGGAATCGGTCATCTCTGGGGACGATGCCATGCTCGAACGCTATCTGGAAGGCGAAACCATCGCCCCGGCAGAACTGGAACGCGTGTTGGCCCCAGTCCTGGCGGAGCGGGCGGTGATCCCGATCGTCTGCTGTGCCGCTGAACAGGATAGAGGTGTTGCCGAACTCTTAGACATGATCGCCGCCTATGCCCCCTCGCCAGCGTATGCCCACAAGCAAGTATTGGATGCTCAGGGAGGGAAGGTCGAGCATCTGCTCAATCTTGACGGACCGTTAGAGGCACAAGTCTTTAAAATCATGTCGGATGAATTCGTGGGCAAAGTCAGCTTTATTCGGGTGTTTAGTGGCACCTTAAAAAGCGGTGACTCCGTCGTGCTCGCCAATTCTGGTCGTACGGTCAAAATCCCGAAAGTGTTTCGTCCCCAAGGCAAAGATCAAAAAGATGTCAACGAGGTGGAGGCTGGTGCCATCATCGCCATCGCCAAGGTGGACGAGCTCCATGTCGGTGATACCTTAGTGGCCGCGAAGGACCAACGTCCCTTTGCGGTACCACCCTATCCTGTGCCGATGGTGGCACGGGCCATTGAGCCCAAAACCCGTGGGGACGAAGCGAAAATTTCTGAAGGGCTGCGGCGGCTGGCGGAGGCCGATCCGACCTTCCAGGTCGAGATAAATCCACAGACGAAGGAGCTGGTGATCTTGGGGATTGGGGAGCAGCATATTGGCTTGATGCTCAATCGCTTACAACGCCGCGGCATCCAAATTACCACCAAGCTCCCCAAAATTGCCTACCGGGAGACGATTAGCGGGAAAGCGGACATACGCTATCGTCACAAGAAACAGACGGGTGGGGCAGGGCAGTTCGCAGAATGTGCGATCCGTATCGAGCCCAATGAGCGCGGGGCGGGCTACACCTTTGTTGACAAGATTTTTGGCGGAGTGATCAGCCAACAATTCCGCCAGAGTGTTGACAAAGGCGTACAGGACAAAATGGTGGAGGGTATTGTTGCAGGCTATCCAGTGGTCGATGTGAAAGTCGAGCTGTATGACGGCAAAGAGCATCCGGTCGACAGTAAAGATATTGCCTTTCAAATAGCAGGCCGTGAGGCGATGAAAGAAGCGGTGACGAAAGCCTCTCCCGTCCTCCTGGAGCCCATTGTGAAAATGGAAGTCAGTGTCCCGGCGAAGTACATGGGGGATGTGACGGGGGATATTAGCAGTCGGCGCGGTCGGGTGAGTGGCCTGGAAAGTCTTGGGGAATCCCAGGTGGTACGGGCGGAGGTTCCGCTGGCTGAGATACAGCAATACAGCGCGTTTCTGCAGTCCGTGACGGGTGGGGAAGGGTCGTATACCATCGAGTTCTTACGCTATGAAACCCTCCCGCAGCATCTCATGCAGGCAGTCGTTGCAGGCGCCAAACACGACGACGTCTAACACGCGTGGATGTCTTGCCTCTGTACGGGCAGGTGTACACTTGCCCGTATCTCTTATGTGTCCGCACCAGCCTCTGATCTCTAAACGGCTACGACACATGCCGCGTATTTGTCCTGCCTGTGGTGTGATCACCTGGGCTGAAAGGAAAGGTGGAGTGGCGGAACAACGGGTAGCTCGCAAGACCGTACAACAGTCTGATCCATTATTCTCCCTGGGTGTGCACATCATCACCTGGGCCAAAGCTCATCTGACCCTCCTGCTGTATGGAGTGGCAGGGGCTGTCACGCTCCTAGCTGTGGCGTTTGGATGGTCCGCATGGCAACAGCATCACACCCAGGCTGCCGAGGGGAAATTGTATGAAGCGCTGAAGTTGCTGCAGGCGCGCCCACCCCAGCGCTCGCAAGCCTTAACGCAGCTGCAAGAGCTTGTGAAAAACTATGGCAACACCACGGCGGCGGCCACGGCCTATTGGCATATGGGGCATGAACATTTTGAGGGGGCAGGGTATCCGGCAGCGCTCGAAGCGTACAAGCAAGCCCAACAACGTTTTCAGAAGATCGCCCCACCCCTGATGCTCGCCTTCGCCACACTCCATGTCGCCTATGCACAAGAAGCCAGCGGCACGTGCGACCCCGAGGCAGTCATCAGCTTTGAAGCGGTGTTGCACTCTCCAGCTTCCTGGCTGCGGGGCGAAGCGTATGCAGGGATCGGACGCTGTTACGAAACCACGGGCGCACCACAGAAAGCCGTTACGGTGTATGAACGGGCGCTGCGAGACCAAGATGTCTCGGACAATGCCCGCCAACTCATCGCGGAACGTTTAGCCTTGCTACAACCCGTAAAGAAAGAGCAAGGTTAACCGCCGCCCTGTCCGCACGTTCTAGGTTCCGATAAGACTTATTATGTCAAGTTTCAAATGCGAGAGCCTCAAACCGCGGGCCATCCCCGCGGTGTCCCACGTCAAATCTTCGCCGTCTCGCGCTCACGGACCGCTTCCTTATGACTGAGACGAATACGTCCATTACGATCGACTTCTAAGACTTTGACTAGCAGTTGATCCCCTTCCTGGAACTCATCGGTGACCTTATTGATGCGCTTCTCGGAGATCTGCGAAATGTGGAGCAGCCCATCTGTGCCTGGAAAAATCTCAATGAACGCCCCGAAGTCCATAATCTTCCGCACCGTCCCGAGATAGATCTGGCCAATCTCCGCCTCTTGCGTCAGTTCGCGGATCATCTGGATGGCGGCTTGTGAGGCCGTCTCATCTGTCGCCGCAATCACGATCGAGCCATCGTCTTCGACATCAATCGTGACACCTGTCGCTTCGATGATACCCCGAATCGTTTTGCCGCCAGGTCCAATCACCTCACGCACTTTATCTTTATGCACCTTGATGGTGACAATACGCGGCGCGTAGGACGATGTTTGATGGCGCGGTGCTTTGAGGATCGCTTCCATCTCCTGCAAGATGTGCAAGCGCCCTTGCCGGGCTTGTTCCAAGGCCTGCCCCATAATATCTTGGGACACCCCCGTCGTCTTAATGTCAGACTATGCTGCGGAAGAAAAGGTGCGGGCCGAAGAAGAGGCCAAGAAAGCCGCCAAGAAGGCGGATGCTGCCTCCAAAGCAGCCGCACCTGCAGCCGCAT
>SXND01000009.1 GCA_005777235.1 Pseudomonadota bacterium | reverse complement strand
GCCTGCTCGAAGTACCCCACCGCCTCGCGATAGGCCGAGCGCGTGCGGGCTTTGTCCCCCGCCTGGCGGCCATAGGTCAGGGCCTTGTCCCACACCTCGCCGCGCAGGGCATGCTGCGCCAGCCGCTCCACCTGGTCGTCCAACCGGTCCCCCGCCAGGGCCTCCAGGGCCTCGACGAGGCGCGTGTGCAGCACGCGCCGCCGCTCGTGCAACAGACTCCCGTACGCTACCTCATGGGTGAGGGCATGCTTGAAGGTGTAAGCGGGCTCGGGAAACAGGCTGGTCTCGTAGAGGAACTCCGCCGCCTGCAACTGTGCCAGACTGCGGGACAGCACCTCGTCGGGCGTGTCGGCAATGGCCTGCAACAGCGCCCAGGGCACCTCTGTGCCGATGACCGCGGCGGTCTGCAGCAAGCGTTTGTCCTCCGGCGGCAGCCGATCAATACGAGCCGCCAGCAGCGCCTGCACGGTGGCCGGCACGTGGAACGTATCAAGCGGTTGGGCTAGGTGATAGGCGCCCCGCTCCCCGACCAGCACCCCGGTCTCCACCAGGGTGCGCACACTCTCCTCCAGAAAGAAGGGATTGCCCTGCGTGCGGGCCATCAGGAGTTGCGTCAGGGGCCCCAGGCTTGCATCCGCTCCCAGGAGGGCCTGTAAGAGCGCCTCGGCACTCGCCTCCGGGAGCGGGTCGAGGCGTAGCTGAGTGTAGAAGGTTTTACTGCCCCAGCCGTGCTGATACTCGGGGCGGTAGTTCACCAGGAGGAGGATCCGCGCCGTCGGCAGGCTCTCGACCAGCAGATCGAGTACGGCCTGCGTCTCACTGTCGATCCAGTGCAGATCTTCAAAGACCAGGAGCAGGGGCTGCTCCTGGCTTTCGCGCAGCAGAACCCGTTTCAGCGCCTCCAGGGTGCGGCGCCGCCGTTGCAAGGGGTCCAGCGTCAGGAACGGACTGTCGGCCGGCAGGGCCTCGAAGAGCGCCAGCACAGCCGGCACGGTGTCCTGGAGGGCCTCATCCAGCGTCAGGAGGTGCCCGGTGATCTTGGCCCGCACCGTGCGGAGGTCATCGCGCTCCTCGAGATGACAGTAGGCTTTCAGCAGGTCACAGACCGGCAGGTAGGCCGTCGCTTTGCCGTACGAGACCGAGCTACTCTCCAGCCGTAGCCAGCCCTGCGTGTGGTGCGCCTGGAGGAACTCATAGACCAGGCGTGATTTGCCCACCCCGGGCTCGCCAAGGAGCGCGACCACTTGCCCCTGGCCGGCCCCGGCCCGCGCCAGGGCCTGCTGCAGCGCCGCCACCTCGGGCTGCCGCCCCACAAACGGCGACAGCCCCCGGGCGACCGCGGCCTGGAGACGCCGCCGCAGGGCCGTAACCCCGACCAGCTCGTAGACCTCCACCGGCTCCGCCAGGCCTTTGACCGGCACCGGGCCCAGCGTCTGCACCCGCACCAACCCCTCCACCAGCCGCAGCGTCGCCGCCGTGAGCACAATACTGCCCGGCGCGGCCAGCTGTTCCATACGGGCGGCCAGATGCGTGGTCTGGCCCACGGCGGAGTAATCCATATGCAGGTCGTTGCCAATGGCCCGCACCACCACTTCGCCGCTGTTGAGGCCCACGCGCATCTGCACCAGGAGCCCCTGGGTGCGCCGCACCCCGTCGGCGTAGCGCTGCATGGCCGCCTGCATGGCCAGCGCCGCGTAACAGGCCCGCACCGCATGGTCCTCATGCGCCAGTGGCGCCCCGAACAGCGCCATAATGCCGTCGCCCAGGACTTGATTCACCGTGCCTTCATAGCGGTGTACAGCGTGCATCATGAGGCGCAGGGTGGGGTCCAACAGGGTGCGGGCCTCTTCCGGGTCGAGACCGGCGATCAGCTCGGTGGAGCCCTTGATATCGGCAAAGAGCACCGTGACCTGCTTGCGCTCGCCCTCCAGGACGTGCCTGTTGGAGAGGATCTGCTCGACGAGATACGGTGGGGTCTAGGTGCGGGGTGCAGCGTTCTGGGCACTGATGGGTGCGGTGGCGAGTGGGGAGGAGGCAGCCGGACCACCCGTCCAGACGAGCATCCGACTGTCCTGCTCGACAGCGAGTTGCTGCACCTCGATGAGTTCTTCCTTGAGCGCTGCGAACTGGTTGTCGTCAAGCTGAAACTGCACCTTGAGAGCGCGATAGGAAGCGCGACCACGGTGTTGCAGGAGGACGACGACCTGGTCAAACACAGCATAAAAGTCCATGGCTATGCCTCCATGGCTACGATTCCCTAGCGGGAGAGGGTCTACGGGACGGTAGTCCTGGGCACGTAGTCCCCAAGCCATTTCACAAACAGAATCCTGGCTTTTACCTGATCAAAGAGGCGTTTGTCTGCAGTCCAAAATGGACATCCGTGCCACTCCGCCAGGGCCAGATACGTGGCATCATACACCGTCGCAAAGCGAAACTCAGTGGCGATGTGCCATGCCAGCTGCCGTTGCGCTGGGACAGTCAGCTGCCGAATTGGCAATGCCTGCAGCGCTGCGAAGGCAGCTTCAGCCTGTGCGGACGTTAATTCCTGCCGGAGGATCACTTTTTGTCTGAGAATGCTGTCCGTCTCCACGTCGAAGAAGGCAGGGGCAATCAGGTGTGTCCCCTCGTTGGACCACTGGGCGAACAACGCATCCGCTTTATCGCTGTCTGGTTCCTTGACCACCACTTTAATGGCGAGGCTGGCATCCACACACACGTACGCCTCGGGCGTCATCGGCTGGCACGCCTCTCCCGAAGCTGTCGCAAGATATCCACCGAGTCACTGGTGAGAGGCAGTTGAGCCCGCAGACCGCGCGCTGTCAACAACCACTCGTGCAGGGTTAAGACAGGCGGCGAGACCCAGGCAGTGTGCAGTGGTTGTGGTGCAGGGATGATGCTGACGTGTGTCCCTTCAGGGAGTTCCACACCCTCTTCCAACTCAATCACGCTGCCTCGCACAATGCCTTTGTAGGTCATGGAACCTCCTCACCCGTACCCTCGGAGCCTCTACCGCGGGCTACCCAGGGGAGCACCGCACCCATATCGCAGTAGCCACAGCTATGGCGTGACACCGCCGGGTGTTATCGTACGGCATGCCCTGCACAGATGCAACGCTGCCGGGCGTACCGTATCGCTCTGCCTGCTGCCTCATCTCGTTTGCGCCAGGGCTGCCTCCGCCTGGGGCAGCCAGAAAGTCATGTTCATGGCATGGTACATCTCGACAGCCGTGGCTAACGCAGTACGTGCTTGCTGCCGCTGACCCGTCTGCCCATACAGCATGCCGAGGCCGCGCTGGCAGTGCGCCTGGAGCGGACGCATGCCCAGCTCCTCGGCCAGGGCGAGGGCCTGGCGATAGTGGGTTGCAGCAGGCTCGACCTCGGGGGACGCCTGGCGCGCCGTGCTCTCGCCGAGGAGCCACAGGGCCCAGGCCTGATTGCCGCGTTGCTGGTACTGACGGGCGAGCTCGAGCGCCTGTGCGGCGTGTGTGTGCGCGTCTTCCAGGCGACCCGCCAGCAGATACGCCTCGCTGAGGTAGGCGACCATGAACGCCAGAGCCCGCGGTCTGCCTCTGGTGACCGCGTGCTCCACGCCTTGTTCCACCAGCGCCAGGCCTGCGGCCATACGTCCAGCCAGCACATACGCTAGGCCCAGGGCTGTGGTCTGCAAAGGCAAGAAGAGCAGAATGTGCCAGTCCTGGCGCAGACCCATGGCCCGCTCCAGCACCGGGATGGCCCGCTGCATGTCCCCCTGGCGCAGATACAGCAAGCTCACCCCAAGGCATGCTTCAATCAGGGTGAAGGGACTCTGGACGGTCTCGGCGATCTGGAGCCCGTCTTCGGCCATGGCGAGCCCCTCCGGGAACGCCCCGCGTTCGGCATGGCAGAGGCTCAGCCAGGACCGGGAAGACGCCGCGACGATGACATTGGTGCCGAAGCGTTCATAGCGCAGCTCTCCCTGGAGCGTCACCACATTCCGCCCCAGACTCTCGACGGCCCGTGCATAATCTCCCGTGTCGTAATAGGCCCGACCCAGGATGAGATGCGCCCAGGCCTGCAGGCCGACATGCCCGAGCGTGGCGGCCAGGGCTAGCGCACGCTGGCCGTAGTCGATGACGCGGTCCACTTCATCCTCCAGCAAGCAATGGGCGCCCAGGTCGGCGTAGACCCGCCCGAGCCGCAGGGGATCGCCCAGCGTCTGGGCCAGAGTCTCGGCGCGGCGCAAGTGGTCGAGCATCCGCTCAGGGGCTTCTCCCAGGACATTGAGCGCGATGCGTAAGCCGAGCTGGAGGTCAATGGCCTGCGCGGTGGTCGCATGACTGTCAGGGAGATGCCCCAGGGCCGCCAGCGCCTGCTCGAAGTACCCCACCGCCTCGCGATAGGCCGAGCGCGTGCGGGCTTTGTCCCCCGCCTGGCGGCCATAGGTCAGGGCCTTGTCCCACACCTCGCCGCGCAGGGCATGCTGCGCCAGCCGCT
>SXND01000234.1 GCA_005777235.1 Pseudomonadota bacterium | reverse complement strand
GTGCTCCAACGATGCCACGCAGCTCTGGCAGACCGCGGTGTGGACGCGCACCAGCGCCGGGCTGGTGGTACTGACGACCGACGGTCTCACCGATGCGCTGGGCGAGGACGTTGCCGCGCTTGCCCCCTTTGCGCGCAGCCTCAGCCAGCGTCTCAGCGAGTTTGGCCCCATGCCGGTGGCCGCCGCCCTGCCCACCTGGCTGGACCACTATTCCGCGCAGGGCAGTGGCGACGATATCACCCTGGCGCTCCTGTGCCTGGCCGCGCCCCAGGCCTAAGGGCCTGTAAAACAATTATTTCCCGATGTGACATGGTTTTTCCTGGGAGCGCAGGCGTCTCGCCTGCTTCCGGAGCGGGCCAGAGGCCCGCGCTCCCAGGAACGCCGCCAAAACGGGAAGTTATTTTTTAACGGCTCCTAAGCAGTGTGCCCTGGGAGCACGGGCGTCTCGCCCGCCATCATACGATATCCCCACAAGGAGATCTTCGATGAGCCTCACCATCGGCCAACAGGTCACCGCCACCGCCTTCCAGAGCACCGTGACGGTCCAACAAAAACTCGGCGAAGGCGGCCAGGGCATCGTCTATTGGGTCGACAGCGCCCACGGCCCCCAGGCCCTGAAGTGGTACAACAGCGTGCAGGCCACCGACGAGCAGCGCCAGGCCATCCACACGCTCGTCCAGTCCGGGCCGCCACGCGGGCCCGCCGGGCGGCGCTTTGTCTGGCCCCTATCCCTGGTTACGGCGCCACATACGCCGCTCTTTGGCTACCTGATGCCCCTCATTGAGACGCAGCGTTTTGCCACCCTGGGCGAGGTGTGGGCACGTCTCAAGCCCGCCCCGGATTACCCGACGCTGTGCGCCATCTCGGCGCAGATTGCCAACAGCTACCGCGCCCTGCACCTGGCCGGATACTGCTACCGTGACCTCAACGCCGGCAATCTGCTGTTCGATCCCCGCACCGCTGAGGTGCTGATCTGCGATAACGACAATGTCGGCGTCAACCGCGCCTCGCAGTGCCAGGTGCTCGGCACCATGGAATTCATGGCCCCCGAGGTCATCCTGGGCCAGGCCGATCCCTCGACGGAGACGGACCTGTATTCCCTCGCCAGTTTACTGTTTCACCTGTGGTGCTGGCACCATCCCTTGCACGGCCTGCTGGAGTACAACGTGCGCTGTTGGGATCTGCCCGCCAAACGCTACGTCTACGGCGAGCGCCCGGTGTTCCTCTTTGACCCGCAGGACGCCAGCAACCGCCCACCCAACGATCCCGACTACGCCGGCGTGCGCCGCCTCTGGCAGCACTGCCCACCGAGCCTGCGCGATCTGTTCCGGCGCGCCTTCACCGTCGGCTTGCGCGACCCGGCGCGGCGCGTCACCGAGGGCGAATGGCAGCGCCTGTTCTGGCACTTGCGCGATGGGGCCATCCCCTGCCCCACCTGCCAGGCCGCCAACCTGTGGGAGCCGGCCCTGCCGGCGCTGTCCTGCTGGCACTGTGGCACCTCAATTGCGCTGCCGCCCAAGCTGCTGTGCCAGCATGCCGATGGCACGCGGACCACGCTCCTGCTGAGTCGTGATGCCACCCTGTTCGAGCGCCATCTCAACCCCACGGCCCAGGATGACGAGGCCCTCAGCGTGCGTGGCCAGGTGGTGCAGCATCCGAGCGATCCCTCCATCTTTGGCCTGCGTAATCTCACGACGACCCCCTGGCGCGCCACGTTCACCGATGGCACCGTGCAGGAAGTGCCGCCGCAGCGCGCCGCGCCGATCAATCTGGGGTTGCGGCTCGATATGGCCGGGGTAGTGGCGACAATAGTGGCGTAACGCTCAGCCAGACTTCTCCGGTGTGCCCTGGGAGCGCGGGCGTCTCGCCCGCTCCCGCCCTGTGGCATAGCCACAATGCCATGGCTTGGTATCCAGCCGATCGACAGATAGAACGTAGGAGGCCTGCCTATGGCCACACAGACCTTAACGATAACGTATCCTGATGTGCTGTTGCTCTCTCTCAAAGAGACGCCTGAGTCCTTCGCAGCTGAGGCACGTCTTCTCCTCGCCGTGAAATTGTATGAACTGGGTAAAGTGTCTACCGGCATGGCAGCCACATTGGCGGGGATGAGCCGTGTCACGTTCATGTTAACCCTCAGCCGTTTTGGTCTCTCCCCAGTGGGCGTTGACGCCGAGGAGTTGGGAGACGATCTTGCCAATGCGTGACACCGACAGACTTGTGGTGGTCAATACGACGCCGATTGTTGCCTTGTCCCTCGTCGGGCATTTGCCCCTCCTCGCCCGTCTCTATGCCCGGGTGGTCATTCCGCTTGCCGTCCAGGCGGAAGTCTTTGCAGGAGGGAGCAGGGGTATCGGGGTACAAGAGCTGCAAGACGCGCATTGGATACAGCGCATGCCCCTGTACGACCCACGACGGGCCGATCTCTTGACCGACCTGGATCGTGGCGAAGCCGAAGTCCTGGCCCTGGCGCAAGAATTACCTGCCGACTTGGTGATTCTTGACGAGCGTTTGGCACGCCGTCATGCCAGGCATCTCGGTCTGCCACTGACGGGGACGCTTGGCGTGCTCCTGCGTGCAAAACAGGCGCAGTACATCCCAGCACTCCGACCGCTTATCACTGCTATACGTCAGGGTGGTATCTGGCTCAGTGATCCACTGGTCGCGGAAGCGCTGCGACTGGCGGGGGAAATGTCTTGAAGGTCTATGGTGGTGTGATCTCTCCATGGGCCTCTAGCACCCGCAATTCGGGGTCGCCACTCGCCAGGGGAAGCTGCTTTTCCTGGGCCAGCTGAGCCGCAAAGGCATCGGCATACGCGATAGGGTAGCGGGCCTTAAGCCGCGCTGCCTGTTGGATGCGTTGGAGAGTCGGCTCCACAATGGTCAGAGGGATGTGCCCTTGCTGCGCTTCTTCCCAAAACCGGTCGGCTTCTGCTGCGCTATGGATACGCGAGAGGCGATAGTAGACTTCCCCCATATTGATGGCCGACACATAGCATTGGAAATCGTGTGCGCCAGTAGCCTGGCTGAGAAATCCCTCGGTCATGGCAGCGCCGGCCTCATCTTGTAACCAGGAGAGCAGAGCAAAGGAATCAAGACAGATGCTCACGGCGTACCTCATCCGCGTGCTCAGCGAGGTGCTGTTGGAGCGCCTGGGTACCTGCCAGGCGTCCGCGCCAGGACTGCCAGGGCTGGGGTGGCGCTGAGGGCACTGGGGTGAGTATCAGACGGTTCGCTTCCAGAGTGATGTCGAGTTGAGCCCCCGGCTGCAGTCCCAGGGCGTACCGCAGCGTCGTTGGCAGCACAATATATCCTTCCTGAGACACGGTTACGATAGGCATGCTATCCTCCTGAGCGCCTCTTTTCGTAGGGCCTTGGCATCCCGTGATGGCAACCGGCTGCAGCTGGAACGGTGAGCAGACGGGTGATCCCACGTGTTTGTCGTGTCGCCTTGAGGCGACCTATCGGGACAGGATTTTAGACGATTGTAGGGGAACGGTAAGACAGGTAGACTCTGGCTGTCAAGATTGTTGTGGAAGGTGTCTGATTTCTTGGTGAAGAAGGAGCCCCCCGCGATGGATCCCCGCCCGCGCCAGTTGCTGGCGCAGCGCCTGGCCACACACGGCGTAGCGCTGTGTGACCAACGCCGGCGCTGCATCAACCTGCTAAGGGATGACCTGCAGGGCACCTGCGAAGCTGAGCTCAACGTGCTGCTGCTGACCCTGCAGCACGGCATCGTGCACGACCTGCGCGCGGCGCTCCAGACCCCCACCCTGCCCGTGGCGCTGCTGCTGCCGCAGATGACGCAGCGCTTACGCCGTAAGGTACCGCTCGACGAGGTCGCGGCGCGCTGGGGCGTGGAATCCTGGGCCGTAGCGTTGGGGATCGCGCTGCCGCCACCCACCCCACCAGTCCCGGCCCCTTCACCGGCCCCAGCCCCCGCCGCCCCTCGCCCGCCAGCGGTGGTGCCAGGTGCCGCCCCCAGAGGCCCAGCAAGCCCACGCGTGACACCGGCCAGCCCGCCCCCACCGGCCCCAGCCCCGCTAGCGCCACGCCGCTGGGGCCGGGTCGTCTTGCAGGCCCTGCTGACGTTGGCCCTGGGGCTGCTGGCGGGCTGGCAGATAGGGGTGCAAGCCGTGCAGGAGGCCCGGCAGCAGGTGGAGCGCGACAGGAAGCAGCTGGCGCAGGACCGCCGCGCCTTCGAGGCCATGACAGCCGTACCGGTGGCGCCGTCCCCGCCCCCGGCGCCGCCCGCACAGCCTCCTCCGCCCGCTCCAGCCCCGCCCGCCGTGCCAGCGGCTCCCACCGTGCCGCCCGCAAACAGCCTGGGTATGGCGTTCGTGCGTATCCCTGCTGGCACGTTTCAGATGGGTTCCAGTACCGGCGATACCGACGAAAAACCGGTGCATACCGTGCGGATCAGCAAAGCTTTTGACCTCGGCAAATATGAGGTGACGCAGGCCCAGTGGCAGCAGGTGATGGGGAGTAACCCCAGTCAGTTGAAGGGAGACAACCTTCCGGTGGAATCGGTGTCCTGGGAGGACGTGCAGCAATTTCTCACCAAGCTCAACGCCCGTGAGCCCGGCGCGGGCTACCGTCTGCCGACGGAGGCGGAGTGGGAATATACGGCCCGGGCTGGAAGCAGTGCTGCGTATAGCTTTGGTGATGACGTGAAGCAGTTGAGTATATATGCGTGGTACAGGGACAACGCCAGCGGGACAACACATCCAGTCGGGCAGAAGCGGTCGAACGCCTGGGGGCTGTATGACATGCATGGTAACGTATGGGAGTGGGTACAGGATATATACGATAGTGATGCGTACAAAAAGAGGGCCGCTGCGGGCTCTGCTGCAGTCGATTCTGCAGTGAGTACTGCAGGGGCTGCTGCAGCAGGCGCCTATCGGATGCTCCGGGGCGGGAGCTGGGGCAACGATGCCGGCGACTGCCGGGCGGCGAGCCGCTACCGCATCGACCCGGGCTACCGCAACGTCTACCAGGGCTTTCGCCTGCTGAGGGCAGTCCCCTAACCCTGGGCTCTTTTACCCTTTTACTCTTGACGGGTTTTGCACATATAGTAGAAGAGTCGGGCACCGCACTACGTGGCAAGGGAGCCCGTCACACGGCGACCGCCACGTGGTGCAGTGCGCAGACGCCAGGGCGATCAGGAAGACGGCCTCCGGTCGGCGATATTTTTTTCATGTGTCAAATTTTGACAGGTACGCTCTCGTATGCTTCTCCACGTATTCACGCTGCGCTTTGATGCGCTGCTGGAGGGCTTTGACGACACGCCTGTGCGCGACTTCGTCAAAGACAAAGAGGTGTTGGCTCTCGGCGCGCATTTTTTCAGCAAAAACCAGGGGCACTACCTTACTGTGGTCGTTACCTATACGCTGCCGTCTCCGACCGCCGCAGCGGCGCCGCGTACGGTGCCAGCGCGCACCCCACGCGAAGCGCCCTGGCGTGACTTGCTCACCGAGGCAGACCTGCCGCTGTTCAATACGCTGCGTGACTGGCGCCGCACGCAGAGCCAGCGCGAAGGCATACCGCCGTACATTATTTGTAACAATCGCCAATGCGCCCTGCTCGTCCGCAGCCGCCCCCAGACGCTGGCCGCGCTGGGGACGATCGAAGGCTTTGGCGCCGCCAAGCTGGAACGCTATGGCCAGGCCCTGCTGGCCCTGCTGGCCAGTCATCCCGACACCGTGCCAGCCCCGGAGACGCCCCATGCCACCCCCTCCAGCTGACGACTTGCCTATTTTCGTGCACTGGCTCGATTTCCTGGCCTGGCTCTTGCCACTGACTGCCAAATTCCCACAGCGCGCCCGCTTCACTTTTGCCAATCGCCTGGACAATCTCGCCCTCGATATGGTCGAAGACCTCGTCGAAGCGCGCTACAGCCGCCAGAAACAGGCCCTGTTGGCGCGGGCCAACCTGCGGCTCGAAAAGCTGCGTGTCCTGCTGCGGCTGTGCCATCACATGGCCTACGTGTCGCATGCGCAGTACGAGCACGCGGTACGCCTCTTGCATCAGGTCGGCAGCATGCTAGGCGGCTGGCGCCGGCAACAGGAGACACAGACATGAAACGCGCCGGACACCTCTTCGAGCACATCACCGCCTTTGACACCCTGCTGCTCGCCACCCGCAAGGCCCGCCGTGGCAAGCCCGAGCGCCACAGTGTGGCGCACTTTCTGTTTCACCTGGAGCCCGAGCTGCTGACCTTGCAGGCGGAGCTGCGCGCCGGCACCTATCGCTTGCAGCCCTACCGCACCTTTACCATCTTTGAACCCAAGCGCCGTCAGATCTGCGCTGCAGCGTTCCGCGACCGCGTGGTGCAGCACGCCATCTGCCATGTGCTCGATCCACTCTTCGAGGCCACCCTCATCCACGACACCTACGCCTGCCGGCGTGGTAAAGGCACCCACGCCGCGGTGCGCCGTGCCCAGCACTTTGCCCGCCAGTGGCCCTATGTGTTGCAGGGAGACATGCGCCATTACTTCGAGACCATCGACCACGCGGTCTTGAAGCGCCTGCTACGGCGCTTCTTGAAAGACCCTGCCCTGCTGGCCCTGCTCGATCACATCATCGACCACCCTCTGCCCACGGGCGCCCCCGGCCAGGGCGTGCCGATTGGCAACCTCACGAGTCAGTATTTTGCCAACCTGTATTTGAGCCCCCTCGATCATCTGGTCAAAGACCGTCTGCGCTGTCCGGGCTATGTGCGCTATATGGACGATGTGCTGCTGTTTGCGCCGGACAAGCCGTTTTTGCATGAGACGCTGGCCGTGGTGCGCGCCTTTCTGCATGACGACTTGCATCTGCAGCTCAAAGACGAAGTGGTGCGCGTCATGCCAGTGACACAGGGCCTGCCGTTTCTTGGCTTGCGCATCTTTCCCGGCCTGCTGCGGGTGGATGGGCGCAAGTGGGCGCGCTGGCAGCGCCGTATCCGGCGGCGCGAAGCGGCGTATCAGGCCGGGCGGATGGACCAAGACACGTTGCGCCGCTCTGTGGCCAGTCGGCTAGGGCATGCACAGCATGCCAATACGCTGACAGCCCGGCGGCGCTTGTGGGAGTGAGGGGCGCAGGGCAGCGGGAGCCTCGAGACCGATGCACGTGATCACACGGCAGCGCTTACAGCACGGCCACACCCCACAACATCACGGCACGTGAGGCGAGCATGGCTGAACTGCTTGACTTTACCAAACCGCATGTTTTACGCAACGCCACCGAATATACGGCTGCCGTGGTGGAAATTGACCAGCTTCTTGACCTGGATCCACCACCCTGTTCCGAGGACTACGAGCGGCTAGAATTTCTCTCGGTGCTCGTACACGCCTATGAAGAGGCATCCTTTCCCCTTGGGCAGCTCACAACGCCGCAAGATGTCGTGACCTTTATGTTAGAGCAAAAAGGTTTTTCACAGGCGGATTTAAGGCAATGGTTGGGAGGCGAAAACCCACTGCGGACCTTTTTGCAAGGGACCGGTAGTCTGTCACTGCCACAAATTGCGCAACTGCGAGAGCACTGAGGCATTCCAGCCGATCTGCTGATCAAGTAGCACTGACGCAGTACCGCACCGGGCGTGGGTCGACAGCTTGGAACGTCTGCCACCAGGCAGCGCGTGCAGGCCTGTGCCAGGACCATGGCCTTGTCGCGGAGACCTGTGCCGCACGCTGCGACCGCACGTCGACGGTGCGCAAGGTCTCCCAGGGTCATTCAGTTGTTGGTTGTTGGCTTGTCCGACCCTGGGAGCGCGGGCGTCTCGCCCGCTCCGGAGGCGGGCGGGACGCCCGCGCTCCCAGGACAAGGCCTTGCATCATCACAGTGCGCTGGGTCTCCTGCAGGGCCTTTCCTCCCGCCACGTGATACGCTATCCTCTCCGCCAGGGTGCCCACCGTGCAGGTGCCCAGCGGGTGATCCGGGGCGGGAGCTGGAACAACGATGCCGGCAACTGCCGGGCGGCGAACCGCAACCACATCGACCCGGGCAACCGCAACGACAACCCGGGCTTTCGCCTGCTGAGCACAGTCCCGTGGCCAGAAGGGGACGTCTACGGACGGCCCCTGTGCGCCCAAGGATCTGTCCAGGTGCGGCATCCGGCGCTGGCCACTGGCCAGCCAAAGAGCCTATGGCCGCGACGTCTGGTAGGCTGTGCGAGACAGTACGACGGCCGTCGCGGTACCTGCGGGTTGCCATCTTGACGCCCTCTCACACACCAGGAGGCCAACCTATGCCGACGGTGACCATTGCCATCCCTGACGAACTCTCTGCCCAACTCGCTCCGTATCATGACACCCTGCCGGAGGTACTTCGTCTCGGTTTGCAGGAAGTGCACAAAGCCCAGAGCCTGACACGTTATCAGCATGGGGAGATCTCCCTCTGGAAAGCCGCCCGGCTGGCCGGCGTGTCGTTGAGGGAGATGATGCAGTATGCGGTGGCCCATGGGGTGCAAGCGCTGGTGGGGGATGAGACCATCGGCGAGGAGTTGGCATGAACGTAGTGAGTAACGCTGGCCCGCTCATTGCCCTGGGCAAGCTGGGCCACCTGCCGCTGTTGGCCAGGCTCTATGGCATGATCCGCATCCCACGGGAGGTCTATCACGAAGTGGTCAGCAACGGCTTGCGTCTTGGCGCTGCTGAGGCGCCAGCCGTTGAGGCCCTCGTGCGTCAGGCCGCGATCCAGGTGGTGGACGTGGCCATGCCCGTATCCCTCCCAAACTGGGCACAGCCGTTGGATGCTGGTGAGATCGAAGTGCTTGTCCTGGCCCAGCAGCAGGTCACCGACTGGGTGCTGATCGACAATGAACACGCGCGACACGCGGCGCGTGGACTCGGACTACCTCTCAAAGGGACGGTGGGTCTCTTGCTCGCTGCCTGGCGTCACCACCACCTCTCGTTCCACACCTTCGGCCAGCTCATGGAGACCATCAAGCGGCGTCCTGACCTCTGGATTAGCGCTCGGCTGTGTGAACGCGCTTTAGAAGCAAGCGCACCGCGAAGCCAGTCAGCGTGCCGCCGGGGATGAGGCCCGCGATCGTACTGACTGAGGAGACGCAATGTATGGATGACCGTCCCCGATACCTGCTCGTGCAACTCATCACCCAATATGGCCACACGCTGGCGACTGACCCGAAACGCTGTCGCAGCCTGCTGAGCGATCATCCGCAGGATATGAGCCAGCGTCAGCGCACCGCCTTGCTCTGGGCTCTGGAGCATGGCCTGTACCAGGCCCTGATGGATGGCGTACAGCAGCAGCCGGTGGCGCTGCTGCTGCCCCGGCTGACGCAGAACCTGCTAGACCAGGCACCTTTCGAAGCGCAGGCGGCCCGGTGGGCCGTGGAGTCGTGGGCTGTGGCCCTGGGGCTGCTGCCGAGCGCGTCCCCCGCGCCAGGGCAGTCCGGGGTGCGTCCCGCGCCGGCGCCCCGCCCGGCCACCACGGCCCCGCCGCCCGGCCAGGTGGAGCTGGTGGTGCCGCTGCGCGATCTCACCCTCACCCTGCGCAGCGGCGACACGGTGCGCGGGGACGTGACGCAGCCGCTCACTCTGGCCTCGCCCCTCGGCGGGCGCTTGGAGGGGCCCGAGGGCGCACTGGTCAGCGTACACGGCGAACGCTGGACGTTTGCCGATGGTACGGTGCTGCACGGCCTGCTGAGTAATGACACCCTCACGGTGCACACGCCACGCCGCGACCGTAGCCTGCCAGTCGAGCAGCTGCAGCCGCTGGCCTACCAGGCGGCAGCGCAGTCCCAGGAGGCCAGCGCCGCGCTGTGCCTCAGCCTGGAGGGCGGACAGCGCCTCATGGGCCGTATCGAGGTGCCGTTGACCTTTACCACCGCGGTGGAGACGCTGCAGCTTGACAGTGCGGAAATTGTCGCACTAGTGGATGGACGCCTGGGCCTTGATGATGGCAGCTCACAGACTGGCACGATCACGGCGCCCGATCCGCTGCCGGTGCAGACGCGCTATGGCCTCCTGGCCGTGCCCGTAGCGCAAGTGCAACGCCTGCAGCACGTCTGGACGAACAGCCTGGGCTTGGTCTTCGCCACGCTGCCCGCCGGGGAGTTTCGTATGGGCTCAGCGACGGGGTCTGATGATGAAAAGCCCGTGCATACGGTGCGCCTCAGCCAGCCCTTTGCCATGGGGATATATCCGGTGACGCAAGCGCAGTGGCAGGCCATCATGGGGGATAACCCCAGTTGCTTTGTTGGAGATCTCCGACGTCCAGTCGAGAGGGTATCCTGGGAGGATGTGCAGCACTTTCTGCAGCAGCTCAATACCCGCGAACCTGGCGCAGGGTATCGTCTGCCAACAGAAGCCGAGTGGGAATACGCGGCGCGAGCTGGCTCCTCAGCAGCGTACTGCTATGGTGATGATGAGCGCCAGCTCGCGCGCTATGCGTGGTATCACGCGAATGCTGGCTGGATGACACATCCGGTAGGCACGCTGCAGCCGAACGCGTGGGGACTGCATGACATGCATGGGAACGTGTGGGAGTTGGTGCAGGATATATACGATAGCGAGGCGTATAAAAAGAGAGCTGCTGCAGGAACTGCTGCAGTCGATCCTGCAGTGGGTGCTGCGGGGGCTGCAGCAGCAGGCGCCTATCGGGTGATCCGGGGCGGGAGCTGGGGCAACGGTGCCGGCGACTGCCGGGCGGCGGGCCGCGGCCACATCGTCCCGGGCGGCCGCAGCGACATCCTGGGCTTTCGCCTGCTGAGGGCAGTCCCCTAACCCTTTGCCCTTTTACCCTTTTACTCTTGACGGGTTTTGCATGTGTGGGGAGCCGACCGGACTCTAGGCCCGGAGGGCAGAGCCCTGTCGGCAGAGAGACCAGGGGATGTGCCCCTGGTCCGCGATATTTTTTCCTTGTGTCAAATTTTTGACAGAACATGTAGATGGACCCGCTCTCGGAGCGCGGCCCGCCGGGCCGTTTGTCAGAGCGGGTGGGACGCCCGCGCTCCCAGGCACAAAGCCCATCAGCGCGCCGCAGACCACGCGCCGACCAGTCCGTGTGACCGTCAAGGCAGTCCACCCCCAACCGAGAGAGGCTTCGTAGGCGTTCTGCCCAGCAAAGCGTCACGGTATGCGCGTCAAGGCCATTGCCCATGGCGTGACCAATACCGCCATGCCCCGCCTGGGCAACACCGCAGAGGGTGTCGCGGCACTGGCGCGGTAACTGCCGGTGGGGCGTCTGGCCGAGTCGGAGGACATCGCGGACGTAATGGTCTTCCTGGCCACCGATGAGGCGCGGTACAGCATTGGCCAGTTGATCCATGGCAACGGCGCGGACTCTCTAGCGTAGCGACGCGGCGACGCCGGCCCAGCAGGCGCGGGGCATCCCTACAACCACAGTACCATGTGCTCCTCATCCATGTAGGTGTCGCCAATTTTCAGCGCATGCTTCTCATACCCATAGACCGCGAAGCCTCAAGTGCTATAGAGACGACGCGCCGCGGTTTGGGACACCGATACGCCCAGCGAGACTTGCTCCAACCCAGGATAACTCCGCGCCCGGTTCAAGATCTGGGTGAGCATGGCCCTGGCCAGCCCGTGGCCTCGCGCCACCGCCGCCACATAGACTCCCCAGATGTGTCCTTTATGACACATTTTGCGTCCGTCATGGCGTACGAACCCGGCCTGACCGACTATCTGCACGCCGGAGAACGCCCCGACCAGGAAATTGCCCGCAGACACGGCACGCATACGGGCCGCCACGTTGTCTGCGGGCCACAAGGGCGTATCGTCTGGGGCCCGGGCAAACGCATAGGGCTCCTAGCTTAAAGCCTCGATGCGGAGCCGAGTAAACTCGGCGAGATCAGGCGCAGTCAGGATACGAATGGCCATGGCCTCTCCGCTCGGTCCAGGACTAGACATTATCGGGAATAGAAGATGGGCTCATGCAGGAGCTGCCTCGGCCACGCTGCCCCCTCCTGGGATCTGGAACCTCCCCCCAGCGGGGGGAGGCAGGAAGGGGAAACGACGGTGGGTGAGGAGACGGGGAACTCCTGGCCGCCCTGTGCCCCCCTCCCAACCTCCCCCCGCTGGGGGGAGGAGTGTCGGTAAGCCTCACGTTTCTTCTGCCCGATAATGTCTACTGTATCAGGCACACTCCTTGCCCCTCGGCAGGGAGTGTGGCTACCATAGTGGTATCGTCAGCACGTTGGTCCGCAGACGGACCAACGTGCTGACCTCCCCATGGATACATCCAGGGGCTTCACGCACGTTTCGGTGCAATGGTCCAGGAACGCGGCATGGACAGTTTTTGCTCTGCGGCCAGGGGCTATTGGCACGCGATAAGTGCCTAAAAACCTTAGAGTTGTTTGCTAAGAAGGTGATGCCGCGCTTCCAGTAGGGGCGACCGGCCGGTCACCCCTACGTTGATGCGGACGTGCCCTGGGGTGGGCACTACAGCAGGGAGCTTAAGCCCACACGGCGACTTTCGCCTGGGCCTCCACCTGGTGCGCCATGGCCGTGTCTTGCAGATGGAAGAACCGTAGCATGTTCCCCGCCAGGATAGGATAGGCCTCCTCCCACGGTACGCCAGCAAACATGCGGTCCACGTACGACCGGGTCTCCGGCCAATCACATTCGATATGCGGGAAATCCGTCGCAAACAGTAAATGGTCCACACCGAGGTGGTGGCGCATCTCAATGGCGGTGCGCTCCACGTGCTGCACGCTCAGCACAATGTGGTCGCGGATGTACTCACTGGGCTTGCGCTGCGGGGGCTGGAAGCCGAGCAGGCGTTTGTTCCAGCTCAGATGCTTGTCATACCAGTAATCCGCCATCTCCAGCCAGAAGGGAATCCACCCGACGCGGGTCTCGGCAAAGAAGATCTTGAAGTCCGGGAAGCGATCAAACACGCCCGAGAGCACTAGCGGTGCCAGGCTCTTGGCGGCATCCATGCCCCAACGCGCCACGTAGTCGACGATGTGCCTGGTTGATTTCAGGAGCTCGGGATCGGCATGCGGGAACAGGAACGTCGGCTCGTTGGCGCGCGGGCCCGTGCGGTTGAACCCGACATGCACGGTCACCGGCATGTGCATCGCCTGGGCCGCAGCCCAGAAACGGTCATCCTCGGGGGTAGGATAGGATTTCCCACTCGGGAACACCCCGAGTACGACACCCTTTAAGCCCATCTCAGCGGCATGCGTCAGCTCGGCCAGCGCATCGTCGATATTGGTCCACGGGATCACGCCCATGCCCAGTAAACGTTCCGGCGCCACCGGGCAATACTCTTCCGCCAGCCAATCGTTGTAGGCCCGCACCGCCGCCTTGTAGGCGGCATCATCCGCCATATTGCGCCAGAGCGTGGGGCCTGCCGTCATGTTGGGAAACAGCACCTCGGCTAACAGGCCGTCGACATCCTGCTCGGCGACGCGTTGCTCTGGGGGGCCAATGCCCGGCGTATTCTCGACTTTCACCCCCACCGGCTGCCAGTCGTCGGCCTTGCGGCCCCCTCGCAAGTCAATGTAGTTGACCTTGAAAGGCCCGGCGCCTGCCATGACAATGGCGTCGCTTCCATCCGGCAGGGTTATCGTGTGTGGAGCGAGTGCGCGGTATTTCTCCGGCATCCGGTTCGTCCACCGCTCTGGGAGGACTTCGAGGTGCCCATCACTGGACAGCATGGGATAGACGTTCGCCATGATCCACCTCCACCCTGAGTGCACGACGTGTCTCGTCGGCCTCAAGCATCTACGCCTGCACGCGGCTACCGCTGCCACGCCGGCATGGCCTTGTCCGTCTGCCGGGAGCATCGTCGTGGCCCGGAGCCCTGGCTACCCTGAGGCGAGGATAGCACGACAGAGTAGGCTGGTACAAGCCTGGCCAGCACGGGCTCGCGCCGGACGCAGAAACTGTTGGCATCTCTTGCATGGTCTCGCCAGGCTCTATACACTGGGCCCGGCGCTGGCCTGGACGGGCACGAGTCGCGGACTCGGTACGGACCTGGCCAGCCCCACGACATCACTCTCGATACGCCTTGCACCACAGGAGGAGCTCTGTATGACCACCGCCGAAGCCATGGGTGGCATGTCGTTATTTGACGCAGCGCGGGCTGCCGGCATCACCTTCAGCACGGAAATCACCCCAGAAGATCACTTCGTGCAGGCCAATGGCCTGCGCTTGCACTACCGCGACTGGGGGAATCGGGACAAACCCCGGATGCTCCTCCTGCACGGCGGGGCGCAAGCTGCCCATAGCTGGGATTTCTTCGCGCTGGCCATGCGCGACCACTTCCATATTATCGCTCTCGATCAACGCGGCCATGGTGATAGTGAGTGGTCGGAGGCGGGCGACTACGATACGGCGTTCCACGTGGCGGATATTCACGCCTTTACGGAGGCCATTGGCTTCGAGCGTTTTCTGTTGATGGGCCTCTCCATGGGCGGGCGCAATGCCTATAGCTTCACCGCCACCCATCCGGCGCAAGTGGAGCGCCTCATTGTGATTGACGTGGGGCCTGACATCCTGGCCGAGGGACGCCAGCACATCCGCGAGTTTCTCGAAGGCACCGAAACGTTTGACTCCTTTGACTGGCTGGTCGAGCGCGTGCGGCGCTATAACCCGCGCCGCCCGGAAGCGCAGATTCGCGGCAGTCTGCTGAACAATCTGAAGCAACTGCCGGATGGAAGCTGGACCTGGAAGCACGACCGACGTCGGGGCATTCGGCGCGACCGTGGTGGCGAGATGACCGAAGAGGCGTGGGCTGAACTGGCGTCCATCACCGCGCCGACGCTGATCATCCGTGGGGCCGAGAGTAATATGTTGTCACGTGAGACCGCGGCGAAAATGCACCGCATGGTGCCGCACAGCCACCTGGCGGAAGTGCCCAGGGCTGGACATCTCGTGCAGGGGGACAATCCGGTGGATTTTGAGCGTGTCGTGCGCGCGTTTCTCGGCTGCGAGCGGTAAGCGTGGGAGGGGGGGGCAGGACGCACAGTCGCATGGGCCCGCCAGATCTGCAGACGATACACTCCTCGTACGCACGTGCCCAATGTCCATTGCGTCAGGCGATTTCCGCACGGCATACCTTCCCCCAGCGAGGGGAGGCAGTGCAGAGAAGCGTTACCAGAAATCGCCCGCACAAGGAGACAACATATGAAGCGACGAACCTGGCTGGTCCTGTGGCTATGCCTGCTCCAATATGCCGCCGTGGGCGCCGGGCCGCTGCCCGTCGCAGAGGTGCCACCGGCGCTGCAGCCGTGGATTCCCTGGGCCCTGTACAACCACCAGCCGCACGACTGCCCCTTCGTCTACAACCAGCACCCCGCACTACGCTGCCTGTGGCCATCACGCCTCACCCTCCAACTCACCGCCCAGGGCGGCACCTTCGCGCAGCACTGGGTCACCTTCACGGAAGCATGGATCACGCTGCCAGGCGGGGCGGAGCACTGGCCGCAAGACGTACAGCGCAACGGCCAGCCCGTGGCGGTGAGCGCCCGCGCTGGCACACCGGCGCTCTTGGTGCCGCCGGGGACGCATAGCATCACGGGGACGTTCGTCTGGGACACCCTGCCGCAGGCCCTGGCCATCCCGGCCACCACCGGGTTGGTGGGGCTCACGCTGGAGGGCCAGACAGTCGAGTTCCCAGACCTGGACCAGGCGGGGCAACTCTGGCTGCGGCGCGGGGGAGCGGAGCAGGAGCAAGCCGAGGACAGCCTGGAGCTACGCGTCTATCGTCGCATCACCGATGACATCCCGCTGCTGGTGACGGTCAGGATGGACGTCAACGTCTCCGGCAAGCAACGCGAGGTGGTGTTCGGGCCAGTGCTGAGCCCCGACTTTATCCCTCTGGTACTCACCAGTCCCCTGCCAGCCCGCCTCGAAGCCGACGGACGCCTGCGTGCCCAGGTGCGCCCTGGGGCCTGGAGCATCGTCCTGCAGATGCGCCACACCGGCGTGCGCCTGAGCGCCCTGGCGTTACCGTCTGGGGTGGAGGCGCCGTGGCCGCCAGACGAAATCTGGACCGTGGAGCTGCGCCCGCCCTTGCGCCATGTGGAGATCGACGGCGTGGCCCCCATCGATGCGCAACAGACCACCTTGCCGCAGGAATGGCGCACGCTACCGGCCTACCAATTGCGGGCTGGTGACAGCATGCAACTCATCGAAAAACGGCGCGGCGACCCGGACCCCGCCCCCGATCAATTGGTGCTGCATCGTCGGTGGTGGCTGGATTTCGCCGGCACCGGCTACACGGTGCAGGATCAGATCAGCGGCAGCATGACCCGCGGCTGGCGTCTGGACTTGCATACCCCGGCGAGACTGGGCCGGGTGGCGGTGGATGGGCAGGAGCAATTTATCACCACCGCCGCACAGCAGGGACGGGCTGGAGTCGAGTTGCGGCACGGGCACGTGCAGCTCGTGGCGGATAGTCGCCTCGAAGGCGTGCGCAGCGCCTTGCCGGCGGTGGGTTGGGAGCACGATTTCCACCAGGTGAGCGGCGCCCTGCACTTGCCGCCCGGGTGGCGCGTGCTGACGGCCCAGGGGGTTGACAGCATTCCAGAAGCCTGGCTGGAACAGTGGACCTTGATGGACCTCTTTCTGGTCTTGTTGCTGGCGCTGTCCATCGGCAAGCTCTGGGGCTGGCCCTGGGGCGGCGTGGCCCTGGTGACATTGGTGTTGCTGGTGCACGAGCCCGAGGCGCCCTGGAGCGTGTGGCTGCACGTCTTGGTAGCGGTGGCCTTGCTGCGCGTCTTGCCGGTGGGCTGGATGCGGCGCCTGGTGGGGCTGTATCGTCTGGCGGCGGTGGCGTGCCTCCTGTTCGTGGCGGTGTCCTTCATGATCCAGCAAGCGCGGCTTGGGCTGCATCCCCAGTTAGAACGACCGTGGCAGGTCGTCAGTGAGGCACCGCCTCCAGCCCCGCAGGGCGCGCAGTTGGAGGGGCGTATGGGGAGGAGGATGGAGTCCGAAGCAGACTCTCCGAGGCCACTGGCCAAAAGGCTACCGGCAACAGAAGCGCCAAAGCCGGATGCCGCAGCGGCATCCGGGGACTACCTGGCGGATCGCCTCGCTGGTGGTCAAGCCGGGAGCCTCAGCGCCCGCGCCTCGGCATCACAACGGCCACAGCAGTACGATCCCAACGCCGCCATTCAAACAGGCCCTGGCCTGCCACGCTGGCAATGGACCACAGTGACCCTTGGCTGGAGTGGTCCAGTGGTACGCACGCAACAGCTCTCTCTGTGGTTACTGCCGCCGTGGATGAACCGGGCATTCGCCTATGCGCGCCTCCTCTGCGTTGCGGCGCTGCTCGCCTGTGTACTCCGGCTGGGCGCCTCGGAGAACCTCTGGCAGCGCCTGCGTCGGGCCATCGTCCCCCTGGCCGCCGGGGCCAGCGCGGCGGGCGTCCTGCTACTGACGCCCCTCGTGATCCAGGCGCAAGACGGTTTCCCGCCACCAGAATTGCTCAAAGAATTACGCACACGGCTGACGCACCAGGAGGCGCCGCGCTGCCTGCCCGACTGTGCTATCAGTCCGCGCTTGCAGTTGGAAGTGTCTGGACAGACCCTGCGCCTGCGCCAGGAGCTGCACACCACCGCCCATGTTGCCGTGCCGCTGCCCGGCCAGGCGCGGCACTGGCTACCGCACACCGTCTTACTGGACGGCATGCCGGCCGAGGGACTGTCACGGGACACCAATGGCCACCTCTGGCTTGATCTGCCCGCCGGGCGCTATCAGCTCGTCATGGAAGGGCCGCTGCCCAACCGCGACACGGTGGAATTGCCCTTGCCCCTCAAACCGTACCGCGCCGAGATCCAGTCCGCTGGCTGGGAGGTGCAGGGCCGGCACGAAGACGGGCTGGTCGAGGCGCAACTGCAGTTGCGCCGTGTGCGGCGTCCCGAGGCCCAGGCGGCCACGGCTACCATCGAGGCCGGCACGTTGCCGCCCTTCGTGCGGGTGGAGCGCACCCTACACCTGGGCCTCACCTGGAGCGTGGAGACACGTGTGTGGCGCGTTTCCCCGGCTGGCAGCGCCGTGGTGCTGGCCGTGCCGCTGCTGGCTGGCGAAGCCGTCACCACTCCTGGCGTGCGTGTCGAGCAAGGCAAAGTCGCGGTCAACATGGCGGCGAGTGAGAGCGAAGCGCGCTGGACCTCGGTGCTGGAGACACGCCCCCAACTGCAGCTCAGCGCCCCCGAGACGCTGTCCTGGACGGAAATCTGGCGCCTCGATGTCAGCCCGCTGTGGCGCGTGCAACCCAGCGGCATTCCGGTGATTCATCATCGTCATCCCAGCGCCGGGCATTGGTTTCCCGAGTGGCACCCGTGGCCGGGCGAGACCGTGGAGGTGCAGATCACGCGCCCCGAGGGCGTGCCAGGCGCCACCTTAACGATTGACCACAGCAGCATCAGCGTCACCCCTGGCCGCCGCGCCACTGACGTCGAAGCCGTGCTGGAACTGCGCAGCAGTCGCGGCGGGCAGTACAGTCTCACCTTGCCAGACAACGCCACCCTGCAACTGGTGAGTAGCAATGGCCAGACCCAGGCGCAGCGTCAGGAAAACCGTGTGGTGACGCTGCCACTCAATCCTGGTACGCAACGAGTGGTATTACGCTGGCGGCAAGCCAACGGTATCGCGACCCGCTTTACCTCGCCACGGCTCAACGCCACGTTGCCGAGTGTCAACGCCCACGTCCGCCTGCTCATGCCGTCGGATCGTTGGGTGCTGTGGTGCAGCGGGCCACCACTGGGACCCGCGGTATTGTTCTGGAGCCTGCTGGCCATTATCGTGTTGGGGGCGCTGGTGCTGGGCCGCCTGCCGCTGACGCCCATCCGGACGCCTGCCTGGATTGTGCTGGGCATTGGCCTGGCCCCGACTATGGTGGAAACGGCCTTCCTGGTGGTGGGCTGGCTCCTCGCCCTCGGCCTGCGCCAACGCCTGGGCGCGGAGAACCGCCGGCTGCTGTTTAATGCCACGCAGCTTGGCCTGGTGCTGCTCACAGCCCTGGCCCTGGGGGCGCTGTTCTTCACCCTCCAAGCGGGTCTGCTCGGCACGCCGGATATGCGCATCGCTGGCAACGGCTCGCACAATCTGCTGCTGCATTGGTATCAAGACCGTGCGGCTGCGGACTTGCCGCAGGCGTCAGTGTGGTCGCTGCCATTGTGGGTCTATCGTCTGGCTATGCTGGCCTGGGCCTTGTGGATGGTTTTAGCCTTGCTGCGCTGGCTGCGCTGGGGCTGGGAGTGTTTTAGCACAGGGGGGCTGTGGCGCCAGCGGCGGCGCCAGGAGGCTCCGGCGGAGCCAGCGGCGGCGCCGCCGAGTGTGCAGACGGAGGGCTGAGGCGTGGTGGAATCCCCGGCAGAGGGTTCCCGACGCCCTCTCCAAGGGAGAAAAGAGACCAGACATCGGCTGTCCTACCACGGTGGGTGTGCCGCGATGAATAACCACACTGCTCTATAGCAGCGGCGTGCGGGATCTGGAGGGTGTGTGGGTCAAAGATGTCAATGTTGCACAGCCTGTGCGCCTTGGCCGCGATGGCCAAGGCGCACAAGATCGGAGCACGATGCTGCCAGAGCATGGGGTGGCACCGTGACCGGAGCATCTGACGCGGGCGCAACAGGTGCACGCCATTGACCTTGTGGAGGGCTACGGCGCGGGGTCTCTCCCCTATGCCCTGGAGCGCACATATCCCAACGCTAACCGTGCGTGGGGCTGGCAAGGCGTGTTTCCCGCCAAAAGCCGCTCGATGGATTACCGTACGCGTGTCGCACGTCGCCCTCACCTCGATGCCAGCAGTCGGTGGCAAGCCGTGCGCACCGCTGTACGCCTGGCCGGGATGGACAAACCCGTCACCTGCCACAGCAATCGCGGGGCCAAAGCCGTGCGTAGCCCACGCGACGAGTAGCCTCATGCTGGGAGCGTCGCCCGCGCTGGAGGCACAGTGGGACGGCGCTGGAGCGGGACGGGCGCGCCCATCCCGTGGATATGGCCTATCCGCCTACGGCAGCGCACAGGCCTCCTGCAACCAGAGACGATCATCTGTCTGGAGCAACGGGCCCATGCTCGCCGCCACCTGCTCATGATAGCGCGCCAGCCAGGCACGCTCGCCGTCTGACAGTTGCGACCACTCAATGAGCCGCTTATCAAAGGGAATCAGGGTCAGTGAGTCAAACTGCAACCAGCGTTTGCCGCTCGGATGCGGTGGCATGTCATCATCGGTCGTCACTACATAGAGGTTTTCCAGGCGGATGCCGCCCCAGCCTTCCTCATAGTATCCCGGTTCATTCGATACGACCATGCCCGGCAGCAGGGCCTCATCACTGCCCTTGGGGCTGATACGCTGCGGGCCTTCGTGCACATTGAGAAACGCCCCCACGCCGTGGCCGGTGCCGTGGCCGTAGTCCAGCCCAGCGTTCCATAACAGCGAGCGCGTCACGCCGTCCAGTACCGTCCCCGAGGTGCCTTCCGGGAACTTTTGGCGCGCCAGGGCAATATGGCAGCGCAGCACCAGGGTGTACAGTTGCCGTTGGCGCTCCGTGGGTGTACCGATGCTCACCGTGCGCGTGTCATCCGTGGTGCCGCCCAGCACCTGCACGCCCGAATCGACCAGGAACAGCTCGCCAGCGCGCAAGGCCACCGCGGCACTGGCGTCGCCGTAGTGCACGATAGCGCCGTTCGGGCCGGCCGCGGCAATGGTGCCAAAACTGAGATCTCGAAAACCGGCCTCGCTGGCGTATTCGGCGTACAGCATGTCAGCGTAGGACAGCTCGCTGACATGCTGCCCGGCGGCGACCTGGCGCTCCAGACGGGCCAGGCTGCGGATTTTCGCGGCGGCAGCGTGCACATGGGCATTGCGCATGGCGGCAATCTCGGCGGCGTTTTTCTGCGCTTTCATGAGCACGACGGGATGGCGCTCGGTGTGCAGGCGTTGGTTCTCAGCCAGCAACAGGCGCGTGCCCATGGTCGTTGCCGAGGCATCGAGCCAGACGGTGCGGCTGGGCGTCGCCGCAATACGCCGCACGGCCTCGGGATAGGCGCTGTAGGCTGCAAAAGTCACGTCGGATCCCAGCACCTGCTGCACCGCAGCCGGCGGGGCAACGCGGGTAAAACAGGTGGCCTGTTCCCGCTCAATGATCATGTAGGACTCAAACACTGGATTGTGCGACACATCATTGCCGCGCAGGTTGGTGACCCAGGCAATGTCGTCGAGCTTGGTGAGGATGAGTACCTCGGCCCCGGCGGTGGTCATCTCAGCCCGGATGGCCGTGAGCTTGTCCGCCACCGAGCGTCCTGTGACGTCGTCCGGCAAGCGGTAAATCGGCTGCATGGGGGCCTCCGGGCGATCGTCCCACACCGCATCCACCAGATCGGGCGTCATCGGCACGAGGGCCGAACCCGCCTGTTTGAGGGCTTTGACGGAAGAGGCGTGGGTTTTCATCGATATGCTAAACGGATCGAACCCCACCCGCAACGGGCCGCGCTCCTTCTCCAACTCGGTCAGATATTCCGTTAGCGGCTTCACCCCGTCCATGCCGAGCTTATGGATGCGGAAATAGGTCGGATCAATTTGCTGCTCGGCCTGTAAATAGTACCGCGAATCGACAAACACGTGGCTGCCCTCGGGGCACAGCAGCGCATTACCAGCCGAGCCCGTGAAGCCGGTAATGGCATCGCGGCGGCGCTGGTACACGGGCACGTACTCGCTCAGATGCGCATCGGAGGAGAGCACCAGGTACGCATCCACCGGCACGGCGGCCATGCGTTGGAACAACGCGGTTAAACGTGTCGCAAGATGTTGAGTATCAGGCATAGACCCCTATCCTTCTTCCGAAACCAGTTGACCACCCGTTGACCATTGTCGTGCAATACAGTATAACGACCGCATGCTTTTTGTAAACGTGTGTCCCACGGCAGAGTCAAGTTGGAGAGAGAGGGTTAGGATATGGGTATGGAACGTAAAACCGTCGTCGGCACCGGTGGCGAACTCATGGTGCATCAGCTCGTCGCCCAGGGCGTCGAGTACGTCTTCACCAATACGGGCAGCGCCGAGGCAGGCTTCTTCAACGGCCTCCTGGCCGTGCCGGGCATCCAGCCCATCTTGCTGCTCATGGAGCCGCTGGTCTTGTCGGCCGCTGATGGCTACGGCAAAATTGCCGACAAGCCGGCCTTTGTCAATGTCCACCTCGCCGCTGGCACGCGCCAGGGCTCAGGCCAGCTGCAAAACGCCTATTTTGACGGCACCCCGATGGTCGTCACCGCGGCCATGCGCGACAGCGGCTCCTTTGGCGACCATGTCACCCTGGGCTCCACCGGCGGCTATTCGCAAATGGGCGTGGTCGAAGACATCACCAAGCGCCGCTGGGAAATCTGGGATGCGCGCGGCATTCCCACCGTCACCCGGCGTGCCTTTCAGGAAGCCATGACCCTGCCCACCGCCCCAGTGTATATCGCCTACGCCAGCCAGGCGCTGGATACACCCGGCGTCGAGGGTGTGATCCAGGCCGGTGCCGCTCCAGCCATGGGACGCCTGCCTGAAGAAGGCACCCTGCGCAGCATTTTTGACGCCCTGCTGAACGCCGAAAACCCCCTGCTGGTGTGCGGTAACGACATCCGTTACGCCCACGCCGAGCGCGAGATCGTCGAACTGGCCGAGCGCCTAGCCCTGCCGGTCGCCACCAATATGTTCGACTACGGCAGCTTCCCAGTGCATCATCCCAACTACCTGGGTTCCGTCACTTCACTGTCCGAAGAACCCTACGACGTGGTGTGCTGCGTCGGCTTCCGCCAGAGCGGTGCCGGCGTCCCGGCGGATCTGCGCTTTAAGAAAGCCGGCACCATCATCGGCATCGGCCACGACAACACCAAGCTCGGCAACACCTTCCCGCTCGACATCAGCGTCTGGGGGAATGTGAAACCCTTGCTGCAAGCCCTCAACAGCTTCTGGCAGGCCGACTACGCCAGCCAGCCGCACATCCAACGCCGCACCGCCAGCCTGCGCGAGCAAGGCGAATGGCGCGACCGACAGACCCAGGAAGAGATGGGCGCCCTGGCCTCGGAAACCCCCATCCACCCGCACTACCTGGCACACGTCGCCAGCAAAGTGTTGCAGGACGATACCGTCGTGGTGTCGGAAAACTTCCGCGCTGCCGATCACCTCATGCCGTTTGGTTTTAATAAGGGCCAATGGCGCTTGATCCGCACCTACGGCGGCTCACTCGGCTACGGTATTGGCGCGGCGATTGGGGCCCAGCTCGGGGCCCCCAATCGCCCGGTGGTGTGTAGCCTGGGCGACGGCGCCGTGATGTACAGCTCGTCTGGTTTCTGGACCATGGCGCGCTACAGCCTGCCGATTCTGACCATTGTGTGGAATAACCTCAACTACCAGACGGTGCGCACCAACTTTGCCGCCTGGGGTGGTGAGATGGTGAAGCAGAATAAGTACCCGGAAGTGTATCTCGGCGACCCGGAGATCGACTTTGTGATGCTGGCCAAATCGCAGGGGATTAATGGCACCAAGGTGACCTCACCGCACGACCTGGAACGCGCCCTGCAACGCGGCGTCGAAGCCACCGCCAGCGGTGAGCCGTATGTGCTCGATGTGCGCATTGCCCCGGTGGGCGCTGGGGCGGATTCGACCTGGCATCAGAAGTTTAAGCTGCGCGGCTAGCCTTCCTTTTGGAAGTCCTGCATCAGAGTCCCCCTGGGAGCGCCACGCTCCAGCCCGGCTCCGGAAGCCACGCTAGAGCGTGGCGTTCCCAGGGGAAGCCCGTAAACCCACCACACGCGCCCAGTCCATGATCTAAGCCGCATCTCATACCCAGGGAGCCCCCGCATGAGCGAGACCACACAACCGACCCCCTTTGGCCGCAGCAATCCACCTAACGAGGCCTGGCTGGGGCAACAACCCACGGAGCCGATTCTGGAGCCGGACCTGCCGATCATTGATACGCACCATCACCTGTGGCAGCGTCCGAATCACCGCTATCTCCTCGACGAACTGCTGGCCGACTTCAACACCGGCCATAACATCGTGGCCAGCGTGTTTGCCGAATGCCATTCGATGTACCGTGCCGACGGCCCCGAGGCGTTGCGTCCGGTGGGCGAGACCGAGTTCGTCGCCGGTGTCGCCGCCATGAGCGCCAGCGGCCTCTACGGCCCGACCCGCGTTGCTGCCGGCATCGTGGGCTTTGCCGACCTGACCCTCGGCGACCGCGTCGAGGAGGTGTTAACGGCGCACATCCAGGCCAGCGGCGGGCGCTTTCGTGGCGTGCGCCACTCCGCAGCCTGGGACGCCAGCCCAGTCATCGGCAACAGCCGGGTGGATGGGCCGCATCTGCTGCAACAGGCCGATTTCCGGGCTGGCCTGGCACGTTTGACCGCCCTCGGCCTGTCCCTGGATGCCTGGGTGTTTCATCCCCAGCTGGCGGATGTGGTCGAGCTGGCGCGGGCTTTTCCGGCCACGACTATTATCCTGGGCCATGTCGGCGGGGTATTGGGCTATGGGCCGTATGCTGGCAAGAGCGCCGAAATTTTCCCGATCTGGAAGGCGCGCATGACCGAGCTGGCAGCCTGTCCGAATGTGTTCGTCAAACTCGGCGGCATGATGATGCGCCTGGCGGCGTTCGACTACGGGACGGCGCCGGTGCCACCGACCTCGGAGCAACTGGCGGGTTACTGGCGCCCGTACATGGAAACGTGTATTGCGCTGTTCGGGGCGGAGCGTTGTACGTTCGAGAGCAATTTCCCGGTCGAGAAGATGGGTACAGGCTTTGCCGTGCTGTGGAATGCCTTTAAGCGCATTGCCGCCAGCGCCTCCGCCACCGAGAAACTGGCCCTGTTCAGCGGCACGGCGCGCCGGGCATATCGCCTGCCTTGAGCCTGGCACCATGCTGACCGCCGGGAGGCGGCGACAGGAAGGAGGGCATCATCATGGTCGTACCCACTAGCACGCTCGTGGCCAGTGCCGCCTTGCTGGCAGGTGTCGTCTTTGGCGCCGTGGCCCAACGCACCAGATTTTGTACCATGGGGGCGCTGGCGGATATGGTGTTCCGCCAGGATTATCGTCGCTGGCGTGCCTGGCTCCTCGCCATTGCTGTCGCTATGCTGGGTACGCAAGCACTCCACAGTACGGGCGTGATCGACATGTACCAATCCATCTATCTGCGCCCGCAGGTTGGCTGGCTGGGCGCTGTGCTGGGGGGCTGGTTGTTCGGTTGGGGGATGACGCTGGCCGGCGGCTGTGCTCAGCGTACGCTGGTGCATGTCGGCGAGGGCAATCTGCGTGCGTTGATTGCCGCCGTGACCATGGGCATCTGGAGTTATATGACGCTGCGCGGCCTCACTGGCGTGCTGCGGGTGCACCTCGAAACCGCGACGCATGTTGATCTGAGCCGCGCTGGTCTGGCCTCCCAGAGCATCGTGGACCTCCTGGCGCTCTGGACAGGCATGCCAGGATTGCTGGTGCGGTGGCTAGTGACCGCGGCCAGCGCTGGCGTCCTGCTGTGGTATTGTTTCCGCGATAGAGCCTTCCGCACCTCGTGCCGCGACATCGTGGGAGGCGTGGTGGTAGGCCTCTTGATTCCCGCCGGCTGGCTCATTACCGGTGTCCTGGGCCTGGATGTGTTTGAGCCAACGCCGTTGGCGTCGTTTACCTTTGTGGCGCCGGTGGGGGAAAGCTTGCAGTATCTCATGACGTTTACCGGGGCCACGGTGCACTTTGGCATTGCGGCTGTGGGTGGCGTCGTGCTTGGAGCGTGGGTGATGGCGCTCCTGCGGCGCGAGTTCCGCGTCGAAGGTTTTCGGGATACCCCGGAACTCCTGCGGCACCTCGTCGGTGGCGCCTGTATGGGCGTTGGGGGAGTGCTCGCCTTCGGCTGCACCATTGGGCAAGGGATCACGGGCCTGGCGACGCTGGCCCTGGGCTCGGTGCTGGCCTGGCTGGCCCTGCTCGTAGGCGGTTACTGTGGTCTGGCGTACTTACAGCACGGCAGTGTGCGCGCGGTCTGCCAACACCTTGGGAGCCGCAAGGTGGCCAGGCAGGGCGTTAACTGACCGTGATAGTGGCTGACTGAGTATATACCACGCCGTCATCATCCGTCCAGCGACACTCGACCACTCCCGACTCCGTGGCTACCAGATAAAAGGCCATATAGGGATTGGCGGCAATCGCTGGATACCAGGCGGCCCGAAAGACTTCCTCGCCATTGTACGTACAGACAAATTGCGGAATGATTTTGCGCGGTATCACACCTCCACGCGCTGCATCCTGGCGCTGTCCAGACTCCATGGGATGGGAAATCAGTGTTTTCACCTGGATGATCTCCCCTTTCCGGGCGGTCTTAGGCACACTCACACGCGCTTGTTCCATGGGCAGCCTTTCTTCCGCATCATTCAGCCACACCCGCCAATGGTCACCTTGACATCTGTTCTGGCCTGATAGACCGCCCCATCACTCATCACCGCCAGGGCCACGACGTCCTGCGTTTGGGCCAGCCGTATCCGCGTTGACACTTCCGCCTTCCCGGAACGCCGGGAAAAATAGAAGGACGCCACTTCAGGATTGGGATTGCCTTCGGCCAGGACATGAATGGCCTGCACAGAATGGCTGGCAGTCATCGGGCTGTCCACGCTCACGGTCAGCGGCACCGTGTGGCCATTTTCCGCCACCTGGGGCAGTTGGATGGTGATTTTTCCCGCCTGGACCGGCGCCGCACCAATGAGCCTGGTGATGGCCTGCCGGGTGGCTTCCGGGGTGGCCTCGGCGGGAGACAGGGAGACGCCCAGGCTTGCCACTCCGAGCGCTCCCGCCCCGAGAACCTGGAGTATCTGGCGTCGGCTCAGTGAGGCGACCATAGGCACATCGGACATGCTCAACTCTCCTTGCGCGTGATGCAGTATGAGATGGCGCACTATACGCTAGAGCCCGCGACGCCTCAAGGGCGCAGCGCGCTGCGCGCCAGCTTGTGGTGGTCAGCATATTCCGGTATGATAGCCCTGCTCTAGTCAGTCTAGAGTCTCACGGTTCCCCCACGCAAGGAGAATCCACCATATGCCAGCGCTGTTGATTCCCATTCTGAGCCTTGTTGTCCTCTGGCTCTGCCTCCCCCTGGAGGTTCTGGCTGCTGATCCACGTGCGGCCTTGCTCGCCAATTCCTGTGCCGCGTGTCACGGCACAGACGGACAAAGCCCTGGTGCCATTCCGCCCTTACAAGGCCGCGCGCCAGATTTCATTGCGCAACGGCTCCAGGAGTTCAAGACAGACCAACGCTCTAGTACGGTCATGAATCGTCTGGCCAAAGGCTATAGCGACGCCGAGATTGCCTTACTTGCCACCCATTTTGGGACGAAGCGAGGGAGAAAATAGGCCATGGCCCCTATGACACGCCGTACATTTACCCGCTGGGTCGGCGCTGCCGGCACGCTGTCAGTACTCGGGACGCTCGGCTTCCCTGCCACGGCCCGGGCTGCCAAAGGCCGTGTGGTGGTGATCGGCGGAGGGTTTGGTGGCGCCACCTGTGCCAAATACCTGCGTCGCCTCAATCCCGGGCTGGAAGTCACCCTGGTAGAGCGTGACACACGTTTCCTCACGTGTCCCTTCAGCAATGCCGTCCTCGGGGGCTTCCGTAGCCTCGACTCCCTCACCCAGCATTATGACCAGCTGCGCAAGAAGCATGGCGTAAAAATCGTCCATGACACCGCCACGGCGATTGACGCGACCAGCCGTACCGTCACGCTGCTCAAGGGTACGACGCTGCGTTATGATCGGCTGGTGGTATCGCCCGGCGTTGATCTCAAATGGAACGCCCTGCCAGGGTATGACGAAGCCGCCAGCCAGATCATGCCCCACGCCTGGAAGGCCGGGCCGCAAACCACCCTCCTGCGCCAGCAGCTTGCGGCCATGCCCGATGGTGGCGTGGTGATCATTGTCGCGCCGGCTGACCCGTTCCGCTGTCCGCCAGGGCCGTACGAGCGTGCCAGTCTGATGGCCCATTATCTCAAGACCCACAAACCGAAATCGAAAATTCTCATCCTGGACGCTAAGGAACGCTTTTCCAAGCAAGCCCTGTTCATGAATGCCTGGCAAGAAGTCTACCCTCAGATGATCGAGTGGCGCGCCGGTACGGCCGGAGGCAAGGTGCTCCGGGTTGATCCGCAGACCATGACCGTCGAGACCGACCTCGGGGCGGAGCACGGGGCGGTGATCAACGTCATCCCACCCCAATCCGCTGGACAGATTGCGCTCCAGGCCGGGCTCGCGAACGACAAGGGTTGGTGTCCGGTCGACCAAACGACCTTTGAATCGACCATCCACAAGGGTATTCACGTCATCGGCGATGCCTGCATCGCCGGCAAGATGCCCAAATCCGGTTTCGCGGCCAACAACCAGGCGAAAATTTGTGCCGCGGCCATCGCCACCTTACTGGCGGGCGGCACGCCAGCCGAACCGCTGTTGATCAATACCTGTTACAGCCTCATTAGCCCTGACTATGGCATTACCATTGCCGGGGTCTACAAACCCTCCAGTGACGGCCTGGTGGAAGTGCAGGGCTCTGGGGGTGTCAGCCCGGCCAATGCCCCTGCCGACTTCCGCAAACGCGAAGCAGAGTATGCGGTGGGATGGTACGACAGCATCATGTCCGATATGTTTGCCTGAGACGGCGCGGGAGCCCACCGCCTCGCCTTGGCTCTGCCGCCGGTGGGCCTCGTCTACTGCCCGGCCTTGCTCCTTATCCAGCCAGGCCGCCTGGTGTGAGGTCCAGTGGTCACGCCTGCCGCACGTGCGGTAGCACCTCCGTGGCACAGCGCTCTCACTGTCCGAACTGGTCGGGCCCCCCAAAGCGCACCACCAGCATTTGCGCGCCAGCTGCCACAAAGCCGTTGAGCCACGAGGCGCAGCTGGCTGCCGTGCCGGCGCAGGCGCCCTGCTGGCGTGACAGCGTTTCGTAGGGCGCGCCAGAGTAATTTTCCATACAAGCCTGCACCTCCCGCTGCGCCTGGGGCACATCGCTGTTGACGTGCAGCGTCGTAGACACACAGCGTGGCAGCGCCTGCACGTCCTGGCTCATCTCATGTGCAAAGCCCTGGATCTGCTCCCACTGCGTAGCAAAAAACGCGGGCGAACGCTGCTTGGCGACCGAGTCAGCGATCCACAGCGGAATCCCGGTGGGCTGGATGGGGCGCAGGCCCAGGCTGACGTCTTCAAGCTGAAAATGCCGTCCTTGGAACACCACACTCGGTTCGCTCCACAGACGCCGCATGAGGGTCAGCGTTGGCAGGGTCCGCAGCAGGCCTTGCACGGTAGCCTTGCCCACGTACCCTGGAATGCTGTGCATGGCTTACAAGGACGGCGGCAGCCTGGTGGCATCCAGATGGCACAAGAGAAGCGGTTTTTAGAGGGCCAGGGCGATGATGCACTGACATTCCACATAGTGCGACGGTGCAGTGCGTTGCGACCACGCCAGCAGTAGCACTTCCTGCGTGGCAATCGCCTCGCCAAGCGCCCTAGGCCAGCGCTGGCCGCTGTTCAGGCTATGTGGATCGCGCCATACGTGCAGGCCATGCGCCTCTAGGTCGCGGATGAGGGGCAGAACGTGGTCACGATCTGCCCGGGCATAGCTCAGAAACAGGCTGGCCCCGCTCTTACAATCCCTGGAACAGCAGCGGGAATGGGTGGTTCTCCGGCAATGGAGTGGCGCAGCGCGGCTTGCAACACTTTCTGCGGCTGGAATGCGATACGTGCCATCATACACTGCTGTTCACCAATGCACCTGTGGCAACACTTCCAGCGCCCAGCGCTGTGACACGCGCAGCGCTCTGGATATGAGGCCGCTCGGCGAAAAGCGCCTTGTCGCTCCTGCCTGGGCTTGCTACACTGCCAGCATCAGACAGGAACCTTGGCTGCACGCCACCAAGATTTTGCGGACTGGGGGCTCCGTCCTTCAGGGCGGAGAGGAAAGTCCGCTTGCTCCATAGGAGCAATAGAGTTGCATTGCAATCTACGATGATGTACAGTTGCGTCATGGAAACCAAACAATCAAGCAGTCTTCGACTCACTTCAGAAGCCAAACGCCTCGTGCGAGCGCTGGCCCCGCCGTCCGGCATGGCCATGACGGCGGGGCTCGCAATCATGATACGCGAGCAAGCGCAGCGCACAGGCGTCCGCTAGTGTCCATCCTGACGTATCGCTACCGCATCAAAGACGCGACCTCCGGGACGCACCTGCGGCAGATGGCCGGGGCGATCCACGACGTCTGGAACTACTGCAAGGAAGTGAGCCTGTTGGCGTTCCGCAGAGACAAGACCTGGCTCACGGCCTACGACCTACACAAGCTGACCGCTGGCACCTCGAAAGACTTGCGCCTGTCTGCCGATACCATTCAGCAAGTCTGTACCGAATATGCCACGCGCCGCCGCCAGTGCAAGAAGATCAAGCTCACGTGGCGCTCCCGCAAGCGCTCGCTGGGATGGATACCCTTTAAGGCCGCGTACATCCGCCTGGAAGACGACACGATCACGTACTGTGGACACCGCTTCCGCCTGTGGCTCTCCCGTCCCGTGGAGGGGGGAGTGAAGACGGGCAGCTTCACCCAGGACGCTCGCGGCCTGTGGTACGTCAATCTCCAGTGTGATGTGGCTGACGCGGCGGCGCCGGTTGGACAGCTCGACCTCGGGATTGACCTGGGGTTGACCCATCAAATTACCTGCTCTGATGGCGTCCAATACTCTCGCGCCAATCTGACTCGTCGCTATGAAGATGCTCTCGCCATGGCCCAGAGGGCCCACAAGAGACGGCGCGTCAAGAAGGTCCAGGCGACGATAGCCAACAGGCGCAGCGACTTGACCCACAAGGCGACCACCGCGATTGCGCGTCGGGCGCAGCTGATCATCATCGGGGACGTCTCCAGCGCCAAGCTCGTCAACACGCCTTTCGCCACATCAACGTATGATGCGGCCTGGCATCGCGTCAGAACCCAGTTGCGCTACAAAGCCATCAAGCTTGCTGGGGTCTGTGTGTCAGGTCGTGAAGCCTTCTCCAGTGTCACTTGCTCGGGTTGTGGCGCCCGCTGTGGCCCGCGTGGACTGAGTGGCCTGGGGGTAAGAACATGGGTATGCCTGTGCTGTGGCCTCATGCATGAGCGCGATGTCAACGCGGCACGGAACATCCTCGCGTTCCGTAGCGGACGTGCTACGCCAAGCAAGGGAATCCCCGTCCTTGAGGGCGGGGAGGACGTCAACACCCTACTTAACATTCAGGAGTGCCTGCGTGTGTGATGCCCGCTCGCCTTTGCGGCAGTCTCTTGTGCGCCTCTGGCTCGCGTGGCTCTTGAGCGGGCTGTGCCTCCTCGGGCCGGGGCTGAGTCGCGCCGATGAAACGGCGCTGGCCCTGATCCAGAAGCGCGAGGACATTCTGCGCAGCCAAACCAATTTTGGACGCTATCGCATGCAGCTGGTCCGTCCCACTTGGGAGCGCACCCTGGCCTTCCTCAGCTGGGATGATGTCGTGCGGAAACGCTCGTTTACCCGCCTCCTGGCCCCAGCCAAAGATAAAGATACGACGTTTTTGAAAGTCGGGGTCAATCTGTGGACCTACCTCCCCAAGCTGGAACGTGACATCAAACTTCCCCCTTCCATGATGCTCAATGCCTGGATGGGCTCGGATTTCACCAATGATGATATGGTCAAGGTTGCCTCCACTATCGAGGACTATACACACCAGACAGTCGAGCGCCAAGGTGCCGGGTCAGATGAGGTGGTGACCATTGTCTCGCTCCCGAAACCCGAGGCGGCCGTGGTGTGGGGCAAGCTGCAACATCGCCTCACCGGCGCAGGCATGCCGCTGGAGACGGCGTTTTACGATGAGCACGGCATCCTCGTGCGCCGTCTGCTGTATGCGCGCGTGCAAACCTTCAACGGTCATAGCCTGCCGACGCACTGGACTATGCTCCCGGCGGACCCTGCCCAGCGCACCGAGTTACACATTGAGCACATCGAATTCAATCTCGAGATACCGCCCGCCATCTTCGAGCGCAGCCACCTGAGTCGGAGAGGCCCGTGACCGCCGCCGTGTTCCCGCTGGCCTAGCGTAACGTCCTGCGCCATCGACGTCGCAGTCTGCTGACTATCACAGCCATTGCCATAGGGCTCACCGCTCTTTTGCTGCTCTGGGGTATCAGCGACGGGATACATAACACCATGATCCGCAATTTCCAGGCGACCTTTATCGGCAGCGTACAGCTCCAGCGCCAGGGTTTTCGCTACCGCCCCACGTTAGCCAACTCCATCGAGGACACGCCGATGCTGCGTAGCATCCTGGAGCGTTTTCAGGGGCTCACCTGGACCAGACGCTTACAAAGCGCTGCCATCGCCGCCGGGGGGCAGACGTCCATCGGCACGCTGCTGGTCGGGGTGGACACCCAACAGGACATGGTGGTCAGTCGTCTCACGGCCAAAGTCGTGCAGGGGCGGCTGCTCACCGCGCAGGACACGGATGCCTGCCTCCTTGGCGCGGCTAGTGCGCGCCTCCTGGACGTGGCGGTCGGCGAGCCGGTCACCGTGTTGGCCCAGGGATTCGATGGCAGCCTCGCGGCGGAGCGCTGCACCCTGGTGGGCCTGCTGGAGACGGGCTCCCAGGAGATTGATCGCGGCATGGTGCTGGCACCGCTGGCCACGGTGCAGGCCATGCTGAGCATGCCGGAGCGGGTGACGCAGATCGTGCTGCTGGTCCCAGAGGCCCGCCTCGTGCAGGTCACCGACGCCCTCCGCACCGCCCTGCAGGACACCGGGGTGGACGTGCTGCGCTGGGATGAACTCTTTCCGCTCATGCGGGAGTGGGTAAAATTAGACAACAGCATGTACTACATCTTTCTCAGCGTCGTCCTGGTGGTGGTCATCACTGGGGTGGTCAACACCGTCCTCACCTCCATGCTCGAACGCCAGCGGGAATTTGGCATCCTCATGGCCCTCGGCACGCAGCACGTGGAGATTGGCGCCATCGTCGCTCTGGAAGCCGTGCTCCTCGGGGCCTGCGGCCTCACGCTGGGCAGCCTGCTAGGGCTCAGTCTGGTGCGCATCTATGGGCACGTGGGCCTCGACTTGTCGTTTATGAGCGCCTTATTGGCGCGCTTCTACGTAGACGCCGTGATCTATCCTGAAGTCAACACCACGCACTTGCTGCACACCTTGTGCACGTGCCTCATCGCCACGGCGGGGGCGGCACTGTATCCCGCCTGGCGTGCCATGCGCTTACAACCCGTGGAGGCGCTGGCGTATGACTAAGACGGCGGCGCTTGCGGGCGCCACCTATGTGCTGCTCGGTCTGCGCAATCTGCGCCGTCATCCGCGGCGCACCCTGCTCACGCTGGTGTCCTTAGTGGTCGGCTTTGCCGCCTTGACCTTTCTAGGTGCCGTGCAGCAGGGATTGCACAACGATTTACGCGATAATGCCCTGTTGACCTTGAGTGGCCATCTCCAGGTGCACGCCACCGGCTTTGCGCTGTCGTCGCAGATACAGCATCACATCCCTGATCCAGGGCTGGTCATCCAGGCACTGCAGGGACTGCCCGACATTGCCGCCTGGAGTCCGCGTCTCCAGACGTCGGGCCTGGCCTCCGTGGCGACGGCCAGTACCAGCGTGCAACTCCTCGGCATTGACCGCGCCCGTGAGCCCCAACTCTCCCGGCTGGCCGCATCGGTGGTCAGTGGGGCCTGGCTGACGGCGGCGGATGCCCAGGGGTTGCTCCTGGGGCAGCATCTGGTGGAGATGCTCGGAGTGCGCCTCGGCGATAAAGTCATTCTCATGGCACAGACGCCAGCCGGGGAGCTGGTATCCGAGCTGTTCCGCCTGCGCGGCATCTTGCGGGCAGGTGTGCCTGAGGTCGATCACGCCCTCGCCGTCATCCCGCTGGCCACGGCGCAGCGCATGCTAGGGCTCGCCCAGGGCGTCACCGATGTGGTCATCCGGGCCACGCGTCACGACGTGGCGGATGTGGTGTGGGAGCACGTACGGCGTGCCCTGCCCACGGCGGAGTATGAAGTGCTGCGCTGGTCAGAGATTAATCCGCTGCTGCAGCAACGACTCGAAGTCGGCGACGTCTTCGCCACCTTTGTGCTGCTCATCGTCGTGGTCGTTGTGGTCGTCGAAGCCCTCAACGTTATGCTCATGGCGTTACACGAACGTACCCACGAACTCGGACTCATGGAAGCCCTGGGCACCCGCAAAGACCAGCTCTTCCTGATGATTTTGTGGGAGAGCGTCTTGCTGGTGATGAGCGGCTGCCTGGGCGGCTATGGTCTCGGCGCCCTCATCTCGCTGTATCTGCAGCGGACCGGTATTGACCTCACCCATGCGGCAGAGGCCGTCACCTTCGTGTACCTCAGTCCGGTCTTGCGCCCGGTCGTCACCTGGCAGAGCGCGGTGCACCTCATTGGCCTGACGTGCGGTGTCGCGCTGCTCGCCGCGCTGTACCCCGCCTGGAAAGCCACGCGGCTGCAACCCGTTGCCGCGTTGCGGCAGCGCTAGGAGATCCTGCTGTGCCCGTGATTACCGTTGAGCACCTCAGCAAAATCTACCACCTGGGTGCGCTGGAGGTGTGCGCCCTGCATGATGTCAATCTCAGCATTGAGGCCGGCGCCTTTGTCGTCCTGGCTGGTCCCTCAGGCTCAGGCAAAACGACCTTGCTCAACCTGATTGGCGCCTTGGACCTCCCGACGCAGGGGGTGGTGCGGATCCAGGGCGAAGACTTTGTCCACCTGTCGCCACGCCAGCGGGCCAGTTATCGCCTGCGCCACATTGGCTTTGTGTTCCAGGCGCATAACCTCATTGGCGTGCTCACGGCGCGGGAAAACGTCGCCTACGTGCTACAGTTACAAGGCATGCCCAAACGGGACCGGCTCGCCGTCGCAGACCAACTCCTGACGGATGTGGGCCTGGCTGGGCATGGTGACCGCCGTCCTGATCAGCTCTCCGGAGGCCAGCAACAGCGCGTCGCTGTGGCCCGCGCCCTGGCCACACGCCCGGATATCGTGCTGGCCGACGAGCCCACGGCGAGCCTGGATTCGACCACCGGCGAGGCGCTGGTCGCCCTCATGGAGCGCCTCAATCGCACCCAGGGCATCACCTTTGTGCTCTCGTCGCATGATCCCATGGTGATCGCCCACGCGCAGCGCCTCATTCGCCTACGTGACGGCCGGGTGGTCGAGGAGGAGCCCCAGCCATGAACTGTTGGTCGCTACGCTGGCTCTGTCTGAGCCTCAGTCTCATCAGCCCCGGCATGCTCCAGGCTTTTGACCTGGCAGGGCTGGGCGCGCTCAGTGGCAGTGCTAAGCATCTCCTGTTTCATACAGAGGATAGCCGCGACGAGCCAGTCACCAGCGCTCTCAACCGCCTGCGCCTGGAGCTCCAGGGCCGCTACCGCTCCCTGGCCTGGCATCTGGTCTACGACCACGAGGCGCTGGTCGGCGATCTCGTACGCCGTCCAGACTTGGCCCTGTTCCAGACCGTACGCAGTCCGACGTATCTCGACGTGGATGACACCATCAGCCGTGGTCGGGACTATCTCTGGCGTCACCGGCTGCACCGCGCCACGCTGCACTGGGAGCATCCGTATGGCGATGTTATCCTGGGGCGCCAGCGCTTGGCCTGGGGCAGCGGGCGTTTGTGGAATCCCACCGATCGCTTCAACCCGGTGCACCCGACGGCCATTGAGCGTACCGAGAAGACAGGCGTTGATGCCCTGCTGCTGACTTTCAAACGCGGGCCGTTTGGCGCCCTGCAACTCATCGGCGCCCCCGGCAAGACGTCCCGTGGCGTAGGCGATAAAGTCGCTGGGCGCTGGCGTGATACCATTGGGGCGACCGACTACGCCGTGCTGGCCGGCTGGCTCGATCAAGAACGCGTCTTCGGGGGTGAACTGGCAGCCAACCTGTGGCAAGGCACCGTGCGACTCGAAGTCCTGCATGCCCGCCCTGACGAGGCACGCTCGTATACGCAAGCCGTGGCGGGCTACGACTACACCCTCACCAATGCCCTGTTTCCCGATGGCCTGGCTCTCCTGGTGGAGTATTTTTACAACGGAGCCGCGCAGGATTTCCGTCTACCAGTCACGCGTACGACGCCCACGGGTCTCCCCACGCTGCCCCAGGTGGGCAGCCTGCCGCCCTCCAGCCTGCGCCTGACGAGTACCAACCGCATCGAGTCGCGCACCCCGCATCAACTGGGCTTCTCCGCTGGATACGACCTGACGCCGTTGTGGCGTGTGGATGGCCTGGCCATTGTGGATCTCGAGCAAGGCAGCTACTTCGTGGCACCGCGCCTGGCCTGGTCCGCCACGGCCAGCCTCACCCTCACCGTCGGTGCCCACCTGTTCGGCGGCGTGGCGGGTAGCGAGTTTGGCTCGCGGGCCCATCTCTACCTGGCCCAGCTCGAGCTGTTTTTTTAACGGGCGGGGTGCTCTAGTGCCTCAACCGAGCTCATGTGCGACGTCTCCTGGGAGCGCCACGCGCCGCGTGGCTTCCGGAGCCGGGCTGGAGCCCGGCGCTCCCAGGGGGCAGCAACTGGCACGACAGCTCGGTTAAGGCACTAGGGTTCCGTGCACGTAACTTGCTTCAAAACAACCGTCTATGCTAAGGTGCTGGCTTGCGGATCATGCCAGCGCGTTGTCGCTATCCTCCCAGCGCCATCCAGCGGGCCACGGCGAGAGCCGTCGTCTGTGGGGGCGCGCCAAGGGGCACACTATGCCAACACCGTCCAAAGCCGCGATTCTCGTTGCACCCCATGCGCCCTTAGTGATTGATCAAGTCACCTTTCCCGACCCGGCCCCGGATCAAGTCCTGGTCAAGTTGTTTGCCAGCGGCGTCTGTCACTCGCAGTTGCACCAGATGCATCGCACGCCGCAGACCGCGCACCGCGGCACGCCGGCGGTGTTCCCTTCCCTGCTAGGTCACGAGGCCACCGGGGTGGTCGTGGCCACCGGCAGCCAGGTGACGCATGTGCAGGAAGGTGACCACGTCATTACCACCTGGGTCGATCGTGGGGCCGTCGAGGGTGCGGCGCCGCGCTCGTCCGCCACGGTGCAGTGGCACGGGCAAGCCGTGCCAGCGGGCCCGGCGACGTGGACGGAATACGCCTTGCTCTCCGAACGCCTGGTGGTGGCACTTCCCAAGGAGGTCGCCACCGATGTCACATCGATTATCGGCTGCGCCGTGCTCACCGGTTCTGGGGTAATTCTCAACACCTTAGACGTCCGCGTCAATGAATCCGTCGCCGTATTCGGTGCCGGGGGCGTCGGCCTGTGCGCCATTGCCGCGGCCCGTATTGTTGGAGCCTATCCTATTATTGCCGTCGATCTCAGTGACGACAAGCTCGCCTTTGCGCAGCGTTTCGGGGCCACGCATGGGGTCAATGCGACGCACGACGACCCGGTCAAAGCGATCCACGACCTCACCGGCGGCGGGGTGGACTACGCCATTGACGCCATTGGCGCGGCACGCACCCAGGAGCAAATCCTCTATGCCGCTCGCCCCGGTGGCATTGGCCTCAAGCAAGGCGGCACCGCCTGCCTGGTGGGCGCGGTGCAGGAACTCGGGCGCATTGATGTGGAGGAATTACGCATCACGCAGCGCACCTACACCGGTACACGCGGGAGCCTGTGCCGCCCCGACCGCGATTTTCCCGTGTTTGTGCGCTGGTATCAACGTGGGCAGCTCGATCTCGATGCCCTGGTGACGCAGCGCTATACCCTGGAGCAGATCAACGAAGCTGTCGCCGATCTGTCCGCCGGGCGTATTCATGGGCGCAGCATCATCGTCTATCCCTAACGGAGGTGTGTGCATGCCGGCTCTTCTGACCCAACTGGCGACACTGTTCGAGGCGCAGGGCTGGACCTACACCCGGCATCCTGACCCCGAGCGCCTGTGCATCAGTTTCGAGACCCCGCAGGGCGCCGTGTCCCTGGCGCTCTCCACCCCGGATGCCACGACGCTCTGACTCGAAGCCCTGTGCCTGGGGACGCTAGACGCGGCCGACACCGCGCTGCTCGCCAGGCTCGATCAATACTTACCGGAGACGCTGAACCTCACACGTGAGCCGCACGACGGGGAAGTGCGCCTGCGCCGGCTTATGCCCGTATCCAACACCAGCCTCACGGCCGACGCCCTGGAGGAGCCCATCGGCTTGCTGCTGGCAGTCGCCCCGGTGTTCCGCCTCGCCTTACCCCTGGTGCAACAGGGCTTGAATCCCGAAGACGCCATCCAACGGGCGCAAGCGGCTCCGGCGCCAACGATCGAGGTGATGCCGGCCGCCCTGCCGGCGGCGCTGCGGGAACTGTTGCAGGAGCTGGTGGAGTTACAGGCACACGATGACCGCCACAGCCTGGAACGTCAGCAGGCGCTGTGTCAGACGCTGCTGGCCCAGGTGCAACGTCAGGACACCCCAGAACTCTGGGCGGCGCTCCAAGGCGAGTTGGGCAATAGCTGCCAAGCGCTGTATGACCTCACCGGCATAGCAACCTACGCCGAGGCGGCCACCGAGGCCTACCAGGCGGCCAGCACGGTGCGCCCTGACGAGGGGCCCGCCTAGGTGTCTGACGCCAAGAGGCGGATACGCACGGCGTCTGCTCCAGGGCTGACAACATCCGCGGCGATGTCGGGCTTGTGGGGCATCGACGACGGTGGCAGACTGGCAGTGCACAACGTCGTGCTCTCCACATCTTCCGCCGATTATAGGCTAGTGCCTCAACCGAGCGCATGTGAGACATATCCTGGGAGCGCCACGCTCCAGCGTGGCTGCCGGAGCCGGGCTGGAGCCCGGCGCTCCCAGGGGGCAGCAACTGGCACAACAGCTCGGTGAAGGCACTAGAGCAGTGTGCCAAGCGGATGAGCGTGTGTGTCAAGACGCTGCAACGGTGGGATTGGGCAGGACGTTGGTCGTTCTCCCGCACGCCGACCAACCGAGATCGTCGCTGGAAGCTGGCGCCGACGATGCCAGCCTGGATACTTTACCTGATGCCCGAAGGATGCTGTATGCCATGCCATATTGTCTGCCTGACCTTTGATTTTGATGCCATGACTGGGTTTATTGCCCGTGGCCTCACCACGCCCACGCCGATTTCACGCGGCGAATTCGGCCTGGTGGGCGTACGCCGCATCCTCGATCTCCTGCGCAAGTACAGCATCCGGGCCAGCGTGTTCATTCCTGGCGTGGTGATTGAGATGTATCCCGCGGCGTGTGAGGCCATCGTCGCCGCTGGTCATGAAATTGGCCACCATGGCTACACGCATATCCCGCCCGCCAACCTCGCACGCGACCAAGAAGAGGAAGGGCTCGTGCGTGGGAACGAGATGATCAAACGGCTCAGCGGCCAGGCAGCACGCGGCTACCGCTCGCCGTCCTGGGATCTCAGTCCCCATACGGTGGCACTCCTCCTGGCGCAGCAGTTTCTCTATGACAGCAGCATGATGGGCGATGACTACACGCCATATTATGCGCGTCAGGGTGACACAATTCTGCCCGACGGACCGTGTGTGTGGGGACCAACAACGTCCCTGATCGAAATGCCGATTAGCTGGACGCTGGACGATTACCCGCATTTCGAGTTCCTCCGCACCCCGACGACGATCCTGCCAGGCCTCATGAATGCCCAGGACGTCCTGGCCAACTGGATCGACGATTTTATCTATATGCAACGGGTGACGGACTGGGGGGTGCTCACTTACACCATGCACCCGTATGTCATTGGTCGCGGTCACCGCATGCTGATGCTTGAACGGTTGATCTTGCGGCTACTGGAAGGCGGCGCGGTGTTCCACACCATGGAGGAGGCAGCGCGGGCTTTTATGGCGCGGGCCTCAGACCGGTGATTTTTTGACATCGGTGTCAGGGGGCTGTAGTCTAACGCGCTCATACCGAGTCGCACACAGCCCAAAGGAGACGTCGATGTCCCATCCCTATGCTCTCGTCCTGCCCGCACGACGCGGGGCCGGTGTGCGGGCGTACGCCGTGCCACAACGGCGTACGACGGCGCTCACGCTCCTGCTCATCATGAGCGCCATGAGCCTGCTGGGGTGTAGCGGCAGTAATACGGACGATCCCTTTGCACCGGCCACGGTCAACAATATCAGCAATCGCTCTTTCACCTTTGCCCAGGGGGCCAAGGCCACGCTGGCGGCGGCCTTGGGGTTAGCGGCTGGGGAAGCCTTCACGCTGCAATTCGGCAGTGTTGGCGGCACCAACGTCGCACCGGTCAGCCTCAATGCCGGCGGCAGTGTGGCGAGCGGCACGGTCACGCTGAGTCCCTGCATCCTGCGCTTTGACCGCAGTACCTTCCCCACTGGGCGCGGTCCCCAAAACGACACGCCCTTTACCATTGATCCCTGCGACGTGCATCGGGACACTCTGACGCTGCGCCTCACTGTGGGCAATGGCGAGACGGCGTTGTCCCTCGTGCCCCAGGTTCTTCCCAGCACCAACGTTGCCTTGGTGCTCACCAGCGATGGGCGCACGGGTTCCTACACAGTCGTGGATCTGGCCACACGCCTGGTATTCCAGGAACTCTGGCGCGCTGGGGTGCAACAGGATGCCATTGCCCGCGTGTTTAAGAACCGAGTGTATGTGGTGAATCGCTCCGGCAACTCCAGCCTCCAAGTCCTGACGCCGTCGCTGGGTTTTCTCACGCCACCCAGCGGCGAGTTCCCACTAGGCAACGATACTGCGCCACAGGACATCGTGTTTCTCAGTGCCACCAAGGCGTATGTAAGTCGCCTGGCGTCCCCCACACTCCTGGTCATTGATCCCACGACCCTGGTGCGTCTGCGCGACATCGATCTCAGTGCGCTGGTGCAGCCCAACGACCCGGATGGCGCGCCAGAGCCCGCCGCCATGTTGATACACAACAGCCTGCTGTACATCGCGCTGCGGCATCTGGATCGTACGCAAGCGGCCCCACCTGCGATTGCCCGTGGCACGGTGGCGGTGTTCGATACCACGACGGATCGCCTTGTCACGGTCCTGCGGTTACAGGGCAGCAATCCGGCTTCTGAGTTACAGTGGAGTCCGACGCTCAACCGTATTTTAGTGAGTACCGTGGGCACCTCGGCGAGTCTTGACGGGGGGATCGAAGCCCTGCACCCGGATACCAACACACTCGACCCGCGGGCAGTGGTACGTGCGGCAGCTCTGGGGGGTGACATCACGGCCTTCGTGATCGTCTCACGTAGCCAGGGCTTCGCCGTGGTGCGCGAGGCCCAGGAGGCCTATCACCTGGCGACGTTTGATCCCTCGACTGGGCAACAGGTGGCACGGCTCACTGGCGCCACCCCTGGTCTTGCCGCTCACCTGGCCATTAACAGCCAGCAGGAAGTGTATTTTGCTGTCACTGATGTGACGACGCGGACACCAGGCCTCCGGATATTCGATGCGACCACCGCGCGCGAGATTACCGCCACGCCGCTGCCTGTTGGCCTGCTCCCGCCGCGCTTCACATTGTTTCTCGAGTGAAGCAGTCCCGCGGCTGTCTCTGGGGTCAAAAAAATATTTCTGTGCTATCAACGACCGTTATAACAATGCCTTAGACAGCCATGGCGTCTCTCCTCCTGGCACGGCCTACCCGTGTGAAACAACTATAGTCATCGAAAAGCTTGCCCCGAGATGTCTACGGTCGCCATCCTCGGCTCGGGCGCTGCCCGACCTACCAGCCAGGTGGTACCTGTAGACAACAGCGGTTGCCGATTCCAGCCCTGCGGTCACACCTTGTGTGTCATCAGGGCTCTCGCCCGGGCGGGTGCGTCATGGGCTCAGGGCATGCGTTTTGGCTCTAGTGTCTCTACACCAGAGCAATTTGCTTAAGAAATATATATCAAATACTTGCGGACGAATTTCCCTCTCGGTTGCTTCGCCGATATGCCCCCAGTGCGCCCTGTCAAGAATTTTCCTGTAGGTTTTTGCAAGTAAAATATCGTATACTGCGGCTCCACACCAAGCCCCGACGTTGTCTATCGGCTTGGTATCGCCACCATTCTTTAGGCACCAAAGAAAGGAGGTGGGCATTCCAGGTGTGACAAGAGAGGGTGCGTCAATCTCAGAAGGCTGGACGGAGAGCGTAGCTCCAGGCTGTATGAGACTGGCGGAGCACAGGACTGCAAGAGGGTGAACCGGAGAGGTCGTATACGTGCAACGTGTAACTCAGATGCCTTGCCTGACTCTCCGAGCAGTCACGAGGGCGTTAGGAGTTACCGCATCATGGGCAGCACAACCGTCAAGAGACAACCATGTTGCCTGCAAGTCGAGTGAGAGAACGCTTACATTCTGGAGGGGGTATTTCGTGAAACGTGTCGTACAGTTCGTGTGCCTATTCGGGCTGGTGCTTGTGAGTGCGTCCGCCGCATTCGCGCAGCAGACCCCGCAGCCCGTCGTCAGATTGGGCAACTTTATTGAAGTCGGCAATGACGTGTTCATGCACATCATCGCGACCGCGGATATCCGCTATAAGACATCGCAAAATGCGGATTTTGAGAGCCGGGTGCGCGACCGTACTCTCAGTAGAAATCCAACCAGCACCGCACAGCACGAGCAGGAAGGCGATCTGAGCTATGCCGAGTTGCGGTTTGGGGTGGATTTCCGCTATCAGAAGAACTTAACGTTCCACCTGTTGTTCGAAAACCAATCGGTGTTCGATGGCAGCTTGATTGATGACCGGGCCAACACCAGCAACCCGGGCGGTACCGATGTGTTTGGTCGGTCGGCCTCGACAGAGAACCCGGGCTTTCGGGTGGAACGCTTCTACATTCGGTATCAGTTCCCCGGTACACCCATTCGCCTGCATGTGGGCCCGGATTATTGGCAGGTGAGTCAGGCGGGCATTCTGGCCAATGACAACCCACGGATCGCCGTTGACGGCGACTTTGGCAAGCTCAAGGTGTGGGCCTCCGCGGTGATCGAACGCGAATCACAGCGGCTTGGGCTGCAAAACGACAATGACTCAATGTATTATGTATTTGGCGGGTCCTACGACGCGAAACCGCACAAATTCGGTATGGACGTGGTGTGGTTCCGGGATCGCTTTGCTGGCGCGGATACCGCAGTCGCGGGCAACCGAGATATCGGCTGGACCGGGCAGAAGGTCGACAGCGTGTGGGTCAACGCCAGTTGGAGCGGCAAGATGGGACCCATCCGGGGTCTGGTGCAAGGCAACGTGCTTGCGGGTACAGCACGCGGCAGCACCGTGCGTGGATCCGGGGCCACAGGTCTGCCGACCGTCGTGCCCTTGCGGCGGGAGTATGACATCTTCGCGGCGAGTGCCATTGCCTATCTCGAAGCCGAGTTGGGCATGGTACGCCCCTTCGTCGGGCTGGTCTACGGCTCGGGCGATGGGGATGCGCGTGATAACAAGCTGCATGGTTTTCAGACCCAAAATGTCAGCGACTCGACCGCCATCGCCAGCAACGGCTTCATGAACCACCTCGATACGAGTGTGGCCTTTGCCCATCGTGACTACTCGTGTCCAGGACTGGCCCAGATTTCGCCCGTGGCGCAGCCAGCGGGGACGACTCGCAATCCATATGCCGTGGGCCGAGAGGTGTTAGGAGCGGGCGGTGGCCGCACCGAATGTGCCCATAGTACCTCGAACGTCTACAATTCCCGCCTTGGCGTCACCTCCCATCTCGGCATCCAGACGACCTACTCGAATCCAGGCACGCTCGTTATTCCCGTTGGGATCCGCCTGTTTCCCATGAAGGGGCATGAGGTCACCGGGTGGTACGTCTATCGCGCTATGATAAGCTCGAAGCTGCTGGACGTGGCCTTTGCGCCGGAACTCAGGGGTGGCAAGATCAACAAGACCCTGTACCACGGCGTCGGCGGCTTCTGGCAGTGGACGCTCAATCCGCACTTTGATATCCGCCTCTCCGGGGAAATTGCTATCCCAGGGGAAGGCTATAAAGACCTCGCCAAGTTGGCGGACTGTAATCCCAACGCCGGGACGCAGGCTTGTGACGGTAACGACCCGGCTCTCCGGGCCGAAGCACGCTTCCGGGCGCGCTTCTAGTCCTGCCCTCTCTCCCTCTCCCACACGTTGTGGGGGAGGGAGTCCATCAATCCGCCTCATCCTTTGCATGCATCTTTTGCAACAGACCGCACATTATGCTACGCTACGCTACCCTTCACGTCTCAGGCCTGTGGGAGAGGGACGGTAGCACGCGTAGGTATCCACGTGTAGGTCTACTCTGCACACTCTCCCATTCCAGGTGTGTTATGACACTCCCTTGTATGGAGGATGACGGACATGGCTACCTCGACGACGACCGCAGGTCTTGCCCTCCCTTCGTCGCGCCCGGCGTATGGTGGCTGGCGACCGCGGCTTGCACGCTTCCTGCTCCGCGATAGCACGCTGGGGTATCTCTTTCTCCTCCCGGCGATTCTTATCATTCTCGGCATGGTCGCCTACCCCTTTCTCAATGCCATTATCATGACCTTTCAGCAAAAAACCGCTGGCGCCCCAGGCCGCTGGATCGGGCTGGCGAACTACCGGGAACTTCTGCACAGTGACGTCTTTCTGCGCACCGTGTGGAACACCGCCGTGTATACCGGGCTGGGGGTGGCGCTCAAATTTCTCGTCGGCCTCAGTATGGCGCTGGTGCTCAATCAAGAGCGCTGGGCCAACAACGCCTTCCGCACCTTCTTACTCATTCCCTGGGCCATTCCAACGGTGATCACGGCACTGAACTGGCGCTGGATTTATGACGATGCCAGCGGGCTCATCAACAACATCTTGATGCGTTTCGATCTCGTCTCGGAGAGCATCTCCTGGCTTTCCGACCCGAAGCTCGCCATGCTCTCGGTCATTGTCGTGGTCGTCTGGCAAGGCACGCCGTTTTTTACCATGAGTTTTCTGGCCGGACTGCAGTCCATCCCCAAGGAACTCTATGAAGCAGCAGAGATTGATGGGGCGACCATGCTACAACAGTTCTGGTATGTCACCATCCCACGGCTGCGTCCCATCTTCATTACGGCGATCATGCTGTCGGCCATCTGGACCTCGGCCAGCGTCAACTTTGTCTACATCCTGACCAATGGCGGCCCGGCGGATCGCACGCAGATTTTTCCCACGCTGTCCTACAATCTGGCCCTGGGCGGGGCCCAACGCCTGGGGATGGGCGCTACGGTCTCGTTGTTCTTCTTCCCGGTGCTGGTGTGCGGCATCGTGCTGTTGACGCGTCGCATGCTGCGCGACAAGGAGGAGTAGCTCATGGCGCTGAGTATGACCACCTCGCGTCGTGTCGTGAAAGGCGTCAGCAATACGATGCTGGCGCTGATGGTGCTGTGGACGGTGATCCCGATCTACTGGATGGTTGTGACCTCGCTCAAACCCAATACGGAAATCTACGGCTCTGAGATCACGCTGATCCCGCAAGCGCCCTCACTGAAGAATTACGTCACTGTGTTCCGCGAGACGCCGTATCTGGTGTTTCTGCGCAACAGTATCACGGTCGCGGTCGGCTCCACGCTACTCTCCATCATCGCCGGTTGCCTGGGGGCGTATGCTATTGCACGACTCAATTTTCCGGGGAGGAATTTCTTAGCGCGGGGCCTGGTGGTGACCTATCTTGTGCCGCCCTCGCTGCTGTTCAGTCCCCTCTTTGCCCTGATGAGCGCCATTCACCTGACCAACAGCCTCTTCGGCCTCACGCTGGTCTATCTGGGGTCGGACGTGCCCTTTTGTACCTGGCTGCTCATGGGCTATTTTCGCTCCGTGCCGGTGGAGCTGGAGGAAGCCGCCCTGGTGGACGGCTGCAACCGGGTCACTGCCTTGATACGCATCGTCTTGCCGCTGTCGCTGCCGGCGATTGTGGTGGTGATCTTCTTCTCGTTTACGCGGGCGTGGAATGAATTTCTCTATGCGCACGTGTTTACCAGCACCAATAGCGCCCGGACACTGACCACGGGCTTAGCGATCTTCATGAATGAGGACGTCTTTGTCTGGGGGCCGTTGATGGCCTCGACGATTCTGAGCGCTTTGCCGCCGGTGCTCATGTTTCTGCTGCTCCAGCGCTGGGTGGTGCAAGGGTTGACGTTGGGTGGAGTCAAAGGTTAAGGAGAATAGTATGTGGACACGCCGGACAGTTTTACGACAGACCGGGGCGGCTGCGGTCCTGGCTACCACGGCGCCGTGGTGGTTGGTACGCCGGGCTCATGCGGCGCGCCAGCACAAGCTGGTGGTATGGAATCCTTCGGCCCTGGCGCCCCAGGTCGACAAGATCATGGAAGAGCAATTCCACGCCTTCCTCAAGCAAGCGGGCGTCAAAGAGAACGAGGTGGACTACACGGTGATGGGCACCGCACAACTCTTGCCCAAACTCGTCGCCTCTCTTGAAGCCGGGAGTCCCCCGGACCTGGTGCGGCGGGGCTCGGGCGATGTGCAGCGCTATCGCGCCCAGGGCCATCTCCTCGAGGTGACCGATCTGGTCGACAAGATGCAGAAAACGGCTGGCGGTCTCTTCCAGGCGTCGCTCAATTCGACGACGCACCAGGGGAAGATCTATGGTGTGCCACAGTCTATCAGCCCGTGGCCGCTCGTAACCAATATGAGTATCCTGGACAAAGCCAAAGTCGAGCCACCCAAGACCTGGGACGAGTTTATCGACGTCTGTAAAAAGCTGCAGCAGCCGCCTAAGCTCACGGGTTTTGGCCCTTGCCTGGGTCTGCACAGTGACGCGGACAATAACATCATGAACATGATCTGGAGCCACGGCGGCAAGCTCGTGGAAGCGGACAACAAGACGGTGGTCCTGCACTCGAAGGGCACGATTGCCGGGGTGCAAATGCTGGCGGATATGTACACCAAGCACAAGATCATTCCCAAGGGCGCGACCGGCTGGGACAACACCGGGAATAATAAAGCCTATCAGTCGAAACAAGTCATTTTCGTGCTCAATCCGACCAGTATCTATGCCCACCTGGCGGATTCGGATAAGGAGCTGTATGACGCGACGCGGCTGCTCCCCATACCCGCCGGCCCGGCGGGGGCGTTTGAGGAAATGTCCACCGCGGAGTGGCTGCTGTTCAAGCACAACCCCAATCCAGAATTAGCCAAAGGTCTGGTGGAGTACTGGATGGCTCCGGAACAATATCGCGTAACGATTGAGGAAGGCGATGGCCGCTGGGGGCCGGTCTATAAAAATATGTACGAGTCGGATTTCTGGAAACGCCCGGCGTTCCAACACTGGCGTGGTATGTTAGATCGCGGGCGCGATTTCCCGGCACCAGGCATCATGAATGCCGCCGCCGGCGAAGTCATTGCGACCAGTGTCATGTCGCGGATGATCCAGCGCGTGCTGGTGGAAAGTTGGGAGGTTGAGAAAGCCGTCGAGGAGGCGCATCAGAAAGCCGTCACAATCTACGCCAGGCATCAAGACGCCTAGACGCGGTGCTGTTGCCAGGCGTGCCCTGGGAGCGTGCCGAGGATGGCCGCGCTCTCAGGGGCTCATCACACGGAGGAACATACACGATGGATTTTGGACTACAAGGTAAAAAGGCCCTCGTCACCGGCGGCGGACGTGGTATTGGCAAATCCATTGCGCGCGAACTGGCCCGTGAAGGGGTCGATGTAGCGATTGCCTCCCGTTCCCTAGAGCAGCTCACTGCTACGGCGCAGGAACTGGCTGCGGCGACGGGGCGGCGCATCATTCCGCTGGCCGTGGATGTGACCAATACAGAGGCGGTCGACCGCATGGTGGCCCAGGCCGCCGAGCAACTCGGGGGCCTGCACATTCTGGTCAACAGTGCCGCCATGCCCGGCGGCTCAGCCACAGGACCGATCGAAACGCTGGTCGATGACGAGTTACTGTACGACTTTAACGTCAAGTATGTTGGGACATTGCGCTGCACCCGGGCGGCCATTCCCTACCTGAAAGCGCAGGGCTGGGGCCGCGTCATCAACATCAGTGGCACCAATGCCCGCACGGCCGGCAATCTCAGCGGTGGCGCCCGTAACGGGGCTCTGGTGCACTTCACCAAGACCCTGGCGTTGCATCTCGGACGCGATGGCATCACCGTGAACTGCATCCACCCTGGCACCACCCGCACGGAGCGCACCCCCGGACTGCTGGCGGCACGTGCCGCGCAACTGGGGATTTCGGCCGAGGAAGTCGAGCAGCGCGATTTTGCCGCCGGTTCCCCGCGTGGCAACGCCATAGGGCGCATGGTCGATGCCGATGAAATTGCCTATCTCACGGTGTTTTTGGCCTCAGACAAAGCCTGGGCCGTCAGCGGCGAACTGGTCGTGGCCACTGGCGGCGCTGGGCAAGCCGTCTATTACTAACGCCGCGGCTTGACGCCCTCTGTCAGCGGCACGCGCCGTGGCACCAGTGTCTGGTGTGGTGTGCCTTTCTCACCTTCGTGCCGGTACGGTATGGGATCCGCTTTGGTGGCAGCAGGCACCTGCTGCCCCAGCCACTGGGCGAAGGCAAACGTTTTCTCAAACGCCTCCTGCTCCAGCGGGTTGCGCCGATACACCCCACCCCCTTCCGCCCAGCCTTGCATATAGGCCTGGCAAAAGCGCGCCAGGCTTTCTCCAGCGCGCAGATACTGCTCCACATGCACCAGTTCATGGGCCAGGAGCAGCAATTGTCGCGTGTTGCCAGGGTCCGACGCGCCCTGGCTGGGCGCAACGTAGATCGTATAGCCGTATGTTTGCGCCCGTGAGCCACTGGTGAGCACATAGCGCAGAATTTCCAGGTGGTCATTGAGCCGGGCCCGCCACATCACCTGCACTTTGTCCAGCAGCACGCCAAACCAGGGCCGCAGATAGCGTTGTGCTGTGGCGTCAAGTGGCCGACTCGGGTGCTGGGTGTTCCGCGCATAGGTCAGCTCAGCACTGGCGACACAGGCGCTGTCACGCAGAGACAGCAGACTATGGCGTGACGCCCCGTCTTGCGCCGCGGCCCCGAGTGGCGTCAGCGCTGCCCACCACAGCCCGAGCACGAGGAGGAGTGCCTGGCCTTGTCGCATGCTTCTCTCCCATGTTGATGTTCTACCCTGCCCCAGGCAGACGAGGGGCTCGCTGGAAACAACCCACAGGCCCACGACGGACATTCCATCCGTGTGATGGTCGTCGTGCCATGTGCACTCTCCGCGAGGGATATCGTGCATCGGGCAGTAGCGCAATGGAGCTGATGATGGCACAATAGCGTGCCGCGCGAGGTGGGTTGCCTCGCGACACACCCGCGATGATCCTCAGACATGACAGGAGCAGGCATGACGCAGGCCACGGAGTCCAGCCCGCAGGAGTGGCTAGCGGTTGGGGACATCACACTGGAAGTGCTCCGCCGGGGCACGGGCAGGCCACTCCTGCTCCTGCACGGCATGCACACCATTGATCCGCAGGCGCCGTTCCTGGAGTTACTGGGTCAACAGGCGACTGTGCTGGTCCCGTCGCACCCCGGTTTTGGTCACTCGCCACGCCCCGCCGGATTTGATACCGTGTACGACCTCGTCCACCTCTATCTCGACGTGCTGGAGGCCCTGCCCGATGAACGGGTGACGCTCGTGGGTCTGTCCTTCGGGGGCTGGCTGGCCGCAGAGCTGGCCGTGAAGTGCTGCCACCGTCTTGACCGGCTCATCCTGGTGGATGCCTTTGGCATCAAACCCAGCGACCGCGAGACGCCCGACATCCTCGATGTGTTTAACACCTCCCCGGCGGAAGTGCAGCGGCAGAGCTGGCACGCGCCGGAGCTGTGGGCGCCGGATGTCAACGCCCTGGAGGACGAGGCCCTGGTAGTGCGGGCGCGCAACTGGGAAGCGTTGTGCCTCTATGGCTGGCAGCCTTACATGTACAACCCCCAGTTACCACGCTGGTTGCACCGCATCACCTGCCCGACGCTGGTGCTCTGGGGGGCGAGCGATGGGATTGTCACCCCGGCGTATGGGCGGGCCTATAGCGCGCTCATTCCCCAGGCCCGCTTTGAGACCATTGCCGCCGCGGGTCATCATCCCGAGATCGAGCAACCCGAGGCGTTCGTCAAGCACCTCACGGCGTTTTTAGCGCGCTAGCCCCCTACACTTCGACCGGGAAAGGACAGAACCATGGACGCATGGTTTCACAACGAGAACACCTATCCTTTCGTACCGCAGGAAGTGCTGGACCGCGTGGACTCCGTGCGCGCCAGCCTGCCGAACAAGTACTGCGATCCCCGCATTGCCGCAGATCTATTTGAGCAAACTCTCGACGAGTTTCTGCTCTGCGATGACGAGGGGCTCAACGTCGTGGCGGTCGAGCACCATGCCGGCATCAACTCCCTCTTTGGAGCCAACCCGCTCATCTTGGGCATCCTGGCGCGGCAGACGCGCCGGGCCCGTATCCTGAGCCTGGGGACACTGGTGTCGCTGCGTCCAGACCCCGTCCGTATTGCCGAAGAATACGCCACCGCGGACGTCATCTCACGTGGGCGCTTGGAAATTGGCTTTGTCAAGTCGGGTGGCAGTGAGATGGCCTCCAACAACGCCAATCCGGTAACCAACGTGGCGCGCTACTGGGAGGCCATTGATCTCATCACCAAGACGCTGACGCATCAGGAAGGACCGTTTCGCTGGGAAGGCAAGCACTTTACGCACCGCCATGTCAACATCTGGCCTCGTCCATGGCAACAGCCGCATCCGCGTATGTGGGCCGCGACGGGCGATCCTGAGACCGCCGCAGAGGTGGGGCGTCGTGGCATGGTGAATGTGCTGGTGCTACGTGGCGCCGAGGGCACCAGGCGCGCCTGGGCCGCCTATCGACAGGCGCGTGTTGAGGCGGGCCTGCCGCCGGTCACGACCGATCACTTTGCCTATGCGGCCCTGGTGTATGTGGGTGATACGCACGAGGCGGGGGTGGAGATTGGCAGCAAACTCCTGTGGTTCTTGAATACCAGCCTCAAATCAGCGCCACAGTACGCGAAGTTTTTACCGGGCGCCGTGCCGCCAGCCTTGGCACCGCAGGTCTACCGCACGGTCCCCAGACCGCCCACCGACGGGGCAATGCCAGCCGGGGCTGCCACCGTGCGCAATACCGGGGCGCTCATTGGTATCAACGCCGCCCAAGCCATGCAGCGGGGCATTCTCTTTGCGGGCAGCCCAGATACGGTGTACCAGCAGATCATGGATTTTTATGACACGGTTGGCGGCTTTGACCATCTGGTGATGATCGGGCGCTCGGGCTTCATGACGCATGCCGAGGCGGAGCAAGGGATCAAGCGTTTCGCACGGGAAGTCCTCCCCAGACTGCGGGAGGTGGCGCCGGTAAGCGTGGCGTGAGACCATGGAGCCCCAGCGGTACGTCGCCGCTGGGGCGCACACATAGATGCCGTCGTTAGTGTTTGGCGACTTTGGCGGCCTGAAGACCTTTGGGGCCTTGAGTGACCTCGAATTCGACTTCTTGCCCTTCGTCGAGCGACTTAAAACCCTCGCCTTCAATGACCGAAAAATGCACGAAGACGTCTTCCCCTCCCGGCTGTTCGATGAAACCGTAGCCCTTACGGTCATTAAACCACTTGACCTTCCCTAATGCCATCTCCCCCCTCCTTTATGACATCACCGGGAGCTGCATCGTGTGCAGCCCTGGCTTACTCCGGAACATCACCCTCTCCTGCGTACGTGGTAGACGCATTGGACATGTCAGCCTGTGCCTCCTACGACACCGCGGCCATTAGACTCTCCACCCCATACCAGGCTGTCAGGTCTTACCCAGATGCCGTCCCCACCCCTGTGCAACTGTGTACCAGAGCCCCTGCCTGCGGTCAAGAGAATTCTTATCTTTTCTCTGGAAGCATGCTGGCGATGTCTATGGCGCAGTGCGGCGCTGGGAGCCCGCGTGGCTGGTGTGGGCGTAGGCTGCCGGGGTCAACACTCCACGGCGCTACTGTGGGGCCATCCCCTGTTGAATCAACTCCGGAAGCTGTTGCGCAAAGACCGATTTCGCCACCACGCGGTCCGCGCCGGCCTCCAGGGCCTGCTGGCGCGTGTCCACGGCCACATGTGCGCCAAACGCCAGAATGGTGATGGGTTCGGTGTTGGTGCTGGCTCGGAGCGCGCGAATCACCGCCACCGCATCATCGGCCCGCAAGGTCAAATCGACCAGCGCGAAGAGCGGCGTGTGCGCTGTGTTCGCATAGTCCTGCACGGCGGCGCGCTGGGTCAGCACCTTGGAGGACAGGTGGAGATGCTGTAAGGTCGTCGTAATTTTGGCGAGGAAGAACAAGTCGTCGACAATCACGAGCACGATGGGTGATGCCATGGTGTGCGGTCTCCTGGCCGTGATATAGTGTGCCGTCTCCTGGCTGTGCGATCGATATGCGCCCTGCGGCCTCGTGCCACAGGATACCACCAGCGATGGGAGGGGGCTCTCGGATGGACAGCCCGTATCATATACGCTGCAGAGCGCAGGCAACACTCTATTCTCTTTCTCCAAGCGGAACGATGGACCATGCGAGCCAGAGATATTGTTGAGGGGCGAAACTGCGCTGCTGGACGGAGGCGCTGGTGTCGAGGCGGCAGGAGGCTGTGCTATACCCTGAGTCTTATACTGGGACTGGCACACAGCGCGCTTGGCGCACCGGCTGATTTCCCTGACTACACCGTCTTGAGCCTTGAAGAATTGATGGATCTGCCGATTACCTCGGTAGCGAAAAAAGTGCAGAAGTGGTCTGATGCCGCCGCCGCGGTCTTTGTCATGACACGGGAGGACATCCAGCGCTCCGGGGTGACCAGCCTGCCGGAAGCCCTCCGCTTGGCCCCTGGGGTGGACGTCGCACGCCTTGATGCTAACAAATGGGCCATCGCCATCCGTGGCTTGAATCGTCTCTTTACCGACAAGCTGCTGGTGCTCATGGACGGTCGTAGTGTGTATACGCCCCTGTTTGCAGGCGTCTACTGGGATGTGCAGGACCCCTTGCTGGAGGACATCGAACGTATTGAGGTCATCCGTGGCCCTGGGGCGGCGCTGTGGGGGGCTAACGCCGTCAATGGCGTCATCAACATCATCACCAAACACGCCAAAGAGACGCAAGGTGGCCTCGTCACCGCTGGGGCGGGCACGGAGGAATGGGCCTTTGGCAGCGTACGCTATGGGGTCCAGCTCGGCACGGCGGCATACGTCCGCGCCTATGCCAAGAGTACGCACCGCGATGACTTACAGGACGAAGCTGGTACCGCCATGCCCAATGGCTGGCACATGCACCGGGGGGGCGTGCGGCTTGATTGGCAGCCATCTGCGCCGCATGCCTGGATGGTGCAGGGCGACCTCTATGGTGGGGCACTGCACGAGCAACGCTTGGTCTCTCTGCTGCACTCGCCTTTCCAGCAGAGGCAGGACAATCCCACGGACCTCTTTGGCGGGCATGCGCTGCTGCGCTGGCATTATACGTTTGCCGACGCGTCGCTGAGCACCGTCCAGCTGTCTTACGACCGCACAGAGCGCCAGAGCGTCTTCATAGCGGAACGGCGTGATACGGTCGATCTCGATGCACAATACCAGTACACGCTCGGCGACCGCCCGGCCCTCGTCATGGGGCTGGGCTATCGCTGGACCCAGGATGACACACGCGGCAGCTCCCCGATTGCGTTTGTGCCTGATGCCCGCAGCACACAACTCTGGAGTGCTTGCGTGCAGGACGATATCGCGCTCGTGCCCGCACGCCTCCGCCTGACCCTCGGGGCGCGGTTTGAACACCATGATGCCACGGGTTGGGAGGTGCAGCCCAACGCCCGGCTCCTGTGGACGCCGCAGACCCAGCATTACGGTGTGGGCCGCGCTATCACGTGCCGTACGCGCTCCGGCGCGTGTGGACGAAGACTTTCGGCTGCGCATCGCCACCATACCGCCTGGGGTGTCTGGCAATCCAGGGCCGCTGCCGCTGGCCTTCACTATTGTCGGCAATCGGGACATACGTTCCGAATCGGTGCGCGCGTATGAACTCGGGTATCGTCTGCATCCTCGGCCATCCCTGGCGTTCGATCTCAGTGCTTTTTACAATGTCTACCGGCATCTCACGACTTTGGAACCCCAGGAACCTGCGCTCGACCGTACGACGCCAGAACCGTTTTTCAGCCTGCCTCTACGGTTTGCGAACGAGCAGCAGGGCGAGACGTTTGGCGTAGAGCTGGTTACCGATTGGCAGCCGTTTGCCTGGTGGCGCGTGCGTGCCCTCTACACGTACCTCAATCACCATTTCCGCCTAGCGCCTGCAAGCCGTGATACCAGCTCGCTCAGCTTGAATACCGCCAGTCCGCAGCACCAGTTCTCCCTCCGGTCCTCCTGGGATCTGCCCTGGCATCTCTCTATTGATCTCTGGGGCCGTTATGTCAATGCGCGCCCGAGTATCGGCGTGCGCAGTTATACGACGTTCGACGTCCGTCTGGCTTGGCGTCCCTGGCCACAGCTCGACATGGCGTTGGTAGGACAAAATTTGCCCCATGGCCATCACGCAGAATTTCTGGAGCGTGGAGTCGTCTCGGAGACTATTCCACGTGCAGTCTATGGTAAACTCACCTGGCATTTTTAAGCGAGCCGTACCTGACAGTTTTGGGCCCACTGTTGACAAATACCTATGAAATCTAGATTAAGAAGGTATTTGGTCGTCACGTCGTGCCTCGCCATGCTCTTGCAGAATAGGATGATGGCGCATGCAGAATTCTCATCGATAGACGTCTATCGTATGAAAGCCGCTTTTATCTACAATTTTACGAAATTCATTGCCTGGCCCGTTCATGCCTCTGCGCATGACCCAGGGCAGTTGACGCTGTGCATTCCTCCCCAGGCATTGGTCCGCGAGGCGTTTGCCAGCATTGAGGGGAAAAACGTGCAGGAGAAGCGCCTTGTGCTGAAGCCGCTTACTTCGGCCGACGATGCGCACGCCTGCCATATACTCTTTATCCATGTGGTACGTGCCGAAGAGATCGTGCAGGTGATAAGCCCCATACAAAATATGCCAATAGTAATCATAGGCGAGCAGGAAAATATCCGGCCCTATGGGGGAATGATTCATTTTCTGGTCATTGAGGATGAAATATGGTTTATGATCAATGCCGAGGCCGTTAAGCAGGCCGGACTCACGATGAGTTCCACACTGCTCCAATTGGCATATCGGCCCCAACCTTAAGTACTGAGGGTGCCGCACACGATGTTGCGTCAGGTCTCTCTCCAACGCAAGCTGATACTGATCACCATGCTCACCAGCAGCTTTGTCCTGCTGGTCACGTCCGGTGCGTTTATGCTCAATCACGTGCTGACGTTTCGGCGCACCACCGTGGCGCATCTGTCCACGGTGGCCGCGGTCATCGGTGCCAACAGCACGGCAGCGCTAGCCTTTGGGGATGCCAAAGCGGCCCTGGAAACGCTGACGGCCTTGAAAGCCGAACCGTTTGTCGTGACCGCGCTGATTCGCTCGCCCGAGGGCAAGGTGTTCGTCCAGTATGCAGAGGATGCCCCCACGAGAGCCATGGAGGCGGTGCCATCCCTTGCTGCGCTGGCGGCCAGCTGGCGGCGCTTACGCACCGCTAGCAGCACTGATCCCGCCAGCCACTATGAAATCGAGAACCGCTATCTCCATCTGCTGCAGCCGATTATCCTGGATCATGAGCGCCTGGGCGATCTGCACATCGTGGCGCATTGGCACGCCCTGTATACCGAGGTGTATCGGTATGCGTTGTTGACCGTGGCCCTCCTGGGTGCGGCAGTCCTCCTGGCTCTGCTGCTCTCCTCGCGGCTGCAGCGTATTATCTCTGCTCCGCTGCTCCATCTGATGGCAACCATGAAAGCCGTGTCGCAGACGAAAGACTATACCCTCCGCGCCGCCCCACAGAACCAGGATGAACTGGGCGCTTTGACCGAGGGCTTTAATGAGATGGTGCAGCAGATCCAGCAACACGATGCCGAACTGCTGCGCTATCGGGCGCATTTGGAAACCGAGGTCACCGAGCGGACCGCCGCCTTGGTACGGGCGAACACCGATCTCGAGCAGACCGTGCACGCCTTACAACAATCTACCGAAGCGGCAGAAGCGGCCAACCGGGCGAAATCACAATTTGTGGCCAATATGAGCCATGAAATTCGCACGCCCATGAACGGCATGCTAGGGATGACAGAACTCCTCTTGCATACGGATCTGAGCGAGCGTCAGCGGCACTTGGCCATCACGGTGCATCGTTCAGGGGCGCTGCTCCTAAGCCTGATTGATGACATCCTGGATTTCTCGAAAATCGAGGCCGGGAAGCTGCAGCTCGATCATACCGATTTTCGGCCACGGCGGATCGTCGCAGAAGCCATTGAGCTTCTGACCGAGCAGGCCCATAGTAAAGGTATTGCGCTGGCCTATCGCGCTGCTGTGACTGTCCCGACCGCGGTGCATGGCGATCCTCTGCGCCTGCGGCAAATCCTGCTGAATCTGCTCGGCAATGCCATCAAGTTTACGAACCATGGGAAGGTCGCGGTGCGGGTCACGTGTGTGAGCGAGGACACAACGCAGGTGGCCATGCGTTATGAAATTCAGGATACAGGCATTGGCATTACCCCGGAGGCCCAGACCCGCATCTTTGAGGCCTTCTCACAGGCCGATGGTTCGACCACGCGCCAATATGGCGGCACCGGGTTGGGCTTGGCCATTACGCGCCATCTCGTCCACTTAATGGGTGGCACCATCGGGGTGGACAGTACCCCTGGAGTCGGCTCGCTCTTCTGGTTTACGATCTGCTGCGCCAGGAGCGTGCAGCCCTCCCGGGTGCTCTCCAATACTGAGGAGTTCCTGGTCAACGTGCCGGCGCCAGAGGAAGAGGCACTAGAGATTCGTGGCAGAATTTTGCTGGCCGAAGACAACCTGGTGAACCAAGAAGTCACCGTTGGGATGCTTGAACATTGTGGCTGTCAGGTTGATGTGGTGGGCGATGGCCAGGCAGCGGTAGAGGCGTATACCCTTAAGGCGTATGACCTCGTGCTCATGGATTGCCAGATGCCGGTGATGGATGGCCTGGAGGCGACGCGTGGTATCCGGCATCATGAATTGCAGAGTGGGAGGCACTGCCCTATCGTGGCGCTGACGGCTCATGCGCAGACGAGCGACCGCGACGCCTGTCTGCAAGCCGGGATGGATGAGTATCTCAGCAAGCCCTTTCGCATCGACCAACTGCGTCTGCTGCTGCAGCGCTGGCTCTTGATGCCGCCCACCCCGGTCGTGTCGCCTGTCGCGGATCCACCTGAAGTCCCCCTCCCGCCTCTTGCGTCCACCGCGGTGTCTCCGGTATCCCCAGAGATTTTCGACCCGCGGGCCCTGGATCTGGTGCGGGCCCTGCAAAGCCGCGGGAAACCCGATCTGCTCGGTCGTCTGCTGCAGATCTATCTCAGTCAGACCCCGCAGATGCTCGCCACCATGCGCGACGCGGTGGCCCACGATGATGCGACCGCTCTGCGCCAAGCGGCCCACAGTCTGAAATCGAGCTGCGGCAATATGGGCGCACTCCACATGATGGCACTGTGCCAGACGCTCGAAGCGCTAGGGCTAGCGTACTGCCCGGTACAGGCCGCGGCGGGGATCGAGGCCCTGGAAGCCGCCTACGGACACGTGCGTCCCATGCTGGAGAGCATCCTGCAGGCCGAGACACGCGAGACGTGAATGGCAAATCGCGCCAAGTTTCGCTACCCTAGAGGCGCACAGGGGGATGGAGCAGGTCTCCGTCTCTAGACATTCTCCTACCTCGCAAGGAGGCTCGCATGCGTGAAGTCGCTATTGTCAGTCCCGTACGGACCGCCGTTGGCAGTTTTGGCGGGGGCTTAAAAGACATTTCGGCTGCCGAGTTAGGGGCCACGGTCATCAAGGCTGTCCTCGAGCGGACAGGGCTTGAGCCCGACAAAATTGACGAAGTGATTCTCGGTCATGGTTATCCCAGCGGTGAAGAACCGGCCATCGGGCGTTTGTGCGCCCTCAAAGCCGGACTGCCTATTGAAGTCCCGGGCTATCAGCTGGATCGCCGCTGTTCCTCCGGCTTACAATCGATTCTCAATGCCTGCATGATGGTGCAAACGGGCAACGCCGATGTCGTGCTCGCGGGCGGGGTCGAGAGCATGAGCCGGGTGGAGTTTTATACCACGGACATGCGAAACGGCAGCCGGATGGGTTCGGTGACGCTGCACGACCGCTTGACGCGGGCCCGCGCCACGGCCTCTCCAGATGAACGTTTTGGCGTTATCTCCGGCATGATCGAAACTGCGGAGAATTTGTCGGAACGGCATCATATTCCCCGCGAAGAGCAGGACGCCTATGCGCTCAGTAGCCATCAACGCGCCGTGGCCGCGGTCGAGAGCGGCAAGTTTGCCGAAGAAATCGTGCCGGTCACTATCCCGCAGCGCCGTGGCGATCCCAAGCTCTTTCAGGTCGATGAAGGGCCACGTAAGGATACTTCCATGGAGGTGTTGGCAAAGCTCCGGCCCGTCACGGCAGGGGGCACGGTCACCGCGGGCAACGCCAGTTCGCAAAACGATGCCGCTTCGGTGTGTCTCGTGGTGGCGGCTGATAAACTCGCCGCATTGGGGCTGAAGCCGATGGGTTTCCTCAAAGGCTGGGCCGTCGCTGGGGTGCATCCGGCGTACATGGGCATTGGGCCCGTACCCGCTGTGGCCAAGGCGTTTGCGCGGACGGGCTTAACGTGGGATGACCTGGATCTCATCGAGCTCAACGAAGCCTTTGCGGCCCAGGTACTGGCGGTGGTGAAGGAATGGAAGCTCGACAATTGGGACAAGCTCAATGTCAACGGCTCCGGCATTTCGCTGGGCCATCCGATTGCCGCCACCGGCGCCCGCATTCTCACCACGCTGCTGCACGAAATGCAACGGCGTGATGCGCGTTATGGTCTGGAAACCATGTGCGTGGGTGGTGGCCAAGGCGTGGCAGCCATTTTTGAGCGTCGTTAGTGCTGGCGAGGGAGGGCGCTGTGGGATGCGGCGCACCCTCCCCCGCAGTCAGGCCGGGAGTCCAGGGTCGGTGTGCCACAGACTCGGGATGACGATCATGGAAAAATACGGCACCTGAGCGGGGTCCACCTGCTCTAGGGCCAGCACCTGCTGCTCGGGCATAGTGGCACACTGGATGTAATGGGCCCGTGCGAGCAATCCCACCTGTTGCAGCACCGTATACACCTTGGGAAAATGTCTGCCGAGTTTGATAATCACTGCGGCATCGGCTAGTGCCAGGCGGGTGGCCAGCGTCTCAGCCGGCAACATGGCGGGCAACACCATAAACACGTCGTTACGATAGGTCAGGGGGGTGCCGAGGACCGACGCGCTGCCCATCAGCGAGGACACGCCCGGCACGACCTCCGTGCCAAAACGGTCGCGCAGGCGGGTGAAGAGATACATGAATGTCCCGTAGAAAAACGGATCGCCCTCACAGAGCACCACGACATCCCGCCCCTGGCTCAGATGCTCCGCCAACACTGCCGCCGCGCGATCATACGAGGGTTGCGCCGAGTGTTCCGCGCTAAAGGGAAAAGACATCGGCACTTCAATCGGGGCATGCGTGAGATAGTCGGCGACAATCGTGCGCGCCATACTGTTGCCATGCTCCGACACCGGGTAGGCGACCACTGGCGTCGCTTGCAAGAGCCGCAGTGCTTTGAGGGTCAACAACTCGGGATCGCCCGGTCCAATGCCGAGCCCGTACAGACGCCCTGCCGGCATGGTTAGTCCTCCTCCTCGCGGGCGAGGGCATTGATCGCTGCTGCGGCCATAGCGCTACCACCACGGCGACCGTGCACGGTGAGAAACGGCACACCACGGCTGTCAGCCGCTAAAGCCGCTTTGGATTCTGCCGCCCCGACAAAACCCACCGGCAAGCCGACAATCAACGCCGGTTTGGCGGCACCCGCATCGAGCAATTCGAGCAAGTGAAACAGCGCCGTGGGGGCGTTGCCAATCGCCACCACGGCCCCGGCCAGATGTGGCTGCCAGAGATCCACGGCCGCCGCCGAACGGGTGTTGCCCAGGGTCGCGGCCAGCGCCGGCACCTCGGGATGCTGCAGCGTACAAAGCACCAGATTCGTAGCTGGCAAGCGTCGGCGGATGACACCTTCCGCCACCATGCGCGTGTCACAGAGGATGGGCGCGCCGGACCGCAAGGCCGCCCGACCAGCCTGCACCGCGTCGGGTGAGGCGGCCAGATCATCGACGATATTCGTCATGCCACAGGCATGAATCAAGCGTACCGCCACCTGGGCGAGGTCCGCCGCCAGCCTATGCAGGGGCGCTTCGGCACGGATGGTGGCAAAGGAGTGGCGATAGATCTCGTCACCGTTCCGTAGGTAATCAATCATAGGTGCGCTGTCTCTTCGAGAAGTCCTGTGCCGCACGGTGTGGGTATGGCAGGCTCATCAGATATGACGAATGTGTATATCTTGAGACCATAGGAAGTTACTCTAACAGAGCACAGGCGCTGCCGCAAGCCCCGAGTGTGCAGTCCCAGCCAGGCGCATTGTGGCCAGCGCGAGGGTTGTTGCGTCAGAGCGGGGGTCTCCAGCCTCTCTGTCGGAGCGGGCCAGTGCCAGGAGGGACAAAGATGATGACACGGCTGCTCATTCTCGGAGGGACGCAGGAAGCGGCGCAATTAGTCACGCAACTCGCGCCGCTCCCAGGGCTAGAAGTCATTGCATCGCTCGCTGGACGTCTCCGGCAACCGGCCACGCCCGCTGGCACGCTCCGGGTAGGCGGTTTTGGCGGGATAGAGGGTTTGCGCACGTACCTGCGGGAACAGCAGATTGCTCTGTTGATCGATGCCACCCACCCCTTTGCGTCCCAGATCTCCTTCTATGCCGCCAGCGCCGCTCACGCCTGTGGCCTGCCGCATCTCATGCTGGTGCGTCCAGCCTGGGTGCCGGTGGCGGGGGACCGTTGGCTGGCCGTTGACAGCCTCGCTGCCGCAGCCGCACAGCTCCCAGGCCTCGCCCAGCGCGTGTTTCTGACCATTGGCCGTCAGGAAGTGGCCACCTTTGCGCCGCTGACGGAACTGTGGTTTCTCATGCGCATGATTGATCCACCCACGCCCACAATTCCCATGCCGCCCGGCCTCCTGCTGCTGGAGCGCGGCCCCTTCACTCTGGCGCATGAGCGGCAACTCTTGCACACGCATGCCATCGAAGCCATCGTCAGTAAGAACAGCGGTGGGCCTGCCACCGATGCCAAGCTGCACGCGGCCCGTGAGCTGGGTCTCCCCGTGCTCATGGTCCAGCGCCCTGCGCTGCCAGAGAGCGTCCACGTCACAGATGTGGCCCAGGCCTATCAGTGGGTCGTCACCCAACTCGCTCGGGCCTGAACAGGTGTGCTGCGCTTGGGAGCACGCCTGGCTGGCCACTTGACCAGCACGGGCAACCGCCAGCAGGTGTTGCGGTTCCCGGCGCTGTTGCAGGAGTTGTACACCTATGAGCACCCTGTGAGCACCCTGTTCCTGAGCTACGCCCGCGCGGATCTCGACCAGGTTGTGGCGCTGGCCCGCGACCTCGAAGCCAGGGGCCTGCGCGTGTGGCGCGATCAAGACAACCTGTACAGCGGCCAGCGCTGGCCCAAGGCCATTGGCGAGGCCATTGCCGGCCAGGAGGCACTGCTGCTGATGTGGTCGCAGCGTGCCGCGCAGTCGCCGTGGGTGGAATGGGAGTGGACCACCGCCCTGGCCTTACACAAACCGCTGTTGCTGTGCCATCTCGATGCCACACCGTTTCCCCCGTCGCTACGGGCCGTGCACAGCATCCCAGGGGATGAGGGTGAGACCACGCTGCGCCGCCTGCTGGAAGCCTTGCCAACGCTCCCTCGGCCCGCGTCGCTAGAGCATCAGCAGGAGGTGCTGGCGACGCTGCCCAGCACGGCGCCGGCCACGCCGGAGGCCTTAACGCAGACCCTGCGCAGTCGTTTTGTGCAACCAGGCTGGCAGGTGGGTGGCAATGTCTATCAGGCCACCGCGATGCACATCACCATGGCGCCCGCGCCAGGGCTCCCGCCGCCACGCGGCTGGCTAGAGACCTGGTACGCCTGGGCCGCCCTGCTGGTGGCGCTGCTCACCGTGCTGGCGCTGGCCCTCGACGTGCCGGGCAAGGTGCAGGAACTGTGGTACGGGCCAGCGGCAGCGCGCCTGGTGCTGCAGCCACTGGCGGGGGTGGTCTGGGATGAACAGCGCCGGGGCCTGGCCGGGGTGGAGGTGTTTGTGCCGGAGCTGCACCTGACCGCCATCACCGATACGCGTGGCGCCTTCTCCCTGCAGGCGCCGGCCACGCATGAGCGCGCGGTACGGCTGATAGCCCGCAAGAGCGGCTTTGCGCCACGTACTATTGATGCTACTATGGGCACGACGAATCTGCAGTTGAACATGCGCGCCGAATGAAGTCACCCTGGGCACGCCGGGCTCCAGCCCGGCTCTGGGGGCGACCCTGGCTCCGGGGGCCACGCTGGAGCATGGCGCTCCCAGGCTGCTCCAGGAGCTTCCGTCTACTGAAAGGACCATCAACGATGCCTCTGCTCCAGCGTCCCGCCGTGCTACTCTTCGTGCTGGCCCTGTGCGTCCCCGCGCTCGTGGGCGCTCAGGAGCGCTTTCTGCGCGGCGCAGTGCTCAGCCTTGGCCCCTAGGGTGAGAAAACGCCCGAACAGGGCCTTGAGGTGCTCCTCAAAGAAGTGGGCCACACCACCACCAACGACTATGGCCTGTTCCGCCTCAAGCTCACCGACGACCTCAAGGCCGGCTGGCGCGTCACCCTGGTGGTCGTCAAAAAAGACTGGCTGATGCAGTATCCGCTCGATGGCGAGGTGCGCATTCCGGCCAGCCTGGCCGAGGTGATCACAGTGCAGTTGTTGCCGGCCGGCTCGCCGCTGTTCTGGAGCCATGAGCGCATTGTGAAATTCATTGAAGATACCGCCGAGCACGCCAAACGCGCCACCACGCCGGAGGGTCGCCCCGAGCCGCTGGACTTTGGGCGTGCCATCAAAGACTGGGCCGTGAAATATGGTTTCAGCGCCCAGCAGGCGAAGGAGGAGATCGACAAGTGGATCGCTGAGGTCAAGGCCAACACCGAAGAAGACCGGCACAAGCTTGGCCTGGCCGCCCTTGCCGAAACGCAGTTTCGCAAAGCTGGCGAACTGTTCACGCAATCCGCCGAGCAGCACGCCAAACAACTGGAAGCCGTACGTAGCCAGGAGCGCTCCCTGGTCGAGAAAACCGTGCGCGATTACCGCCTGGCCGGCGATGCGCAGTCCCAGGAGGGCCGCTTTGATGCGGCACTGCAGTCCTACGAGCGCGCCCTGACCTATATGACGCGGGACGACGCCCCACAACTCTGGGCCGCGCTCCAGGTGGATATTGGCAATACCCACTGGGAACTCGGCATCCGCACCGCCGCTGAAGCCATCCACCAGCATCTCACGCAAGCCGTCACGGCCTATCGCCAGGCCCTGGAGGTGTACACGCGGGCGACGCTGCCGCAAGACTGGGCCATGACGCACAACAACCTGGGCGCCGTCTTGCAGGCGCAAGGGGAGCGCACGGCGGGCGAGAGCGGCACCACACTGCTGGCCGAGGCGGTGGCGGCGTATCGCCAGGCCCTGGAGGTGTACACGCGGGCGACGCTGCCGCAACAGTGGGCCGGGACGCACAACAACCTGGGCCTCGTCTTGCAGGCGTAAGGGGCGCGCACGGCGGGCGAGGGCGGCACCACGCTGCTAGCTGAGGCGGTGGCGGCCTATCGCCAGGCCCTGGAGGTGTACACGCGGGCGACGCTGCCGCAGGACTGGGCCATGACGCACAACAACCTGGCGCGCGCGGCACTGGCGCTCAAGGATTGGCCCACGGCGGCGGCCAGTTATGCCAACGTCCTGCAACTGTATCCTGATGAGGAAAAGCGTATCAGCGCGCCAGTTGGCTGTACCACGAAGTGCTATTCGCCTTCCCCGAGGCCTTTGCCCTGAACGCGCAGTGGCTGGAGCGTCACCCGGACGACCTCAACGCGCTGATCGGGTTTGCCGAGAAGCACTTGACCACCGGGCGCTTGGCCGAGGCGCAGGCCCGGCTCAGCGCCCTGCTGGCCCGCACGGACGTTGAGCCTAGGATCGCCGCGGCCCTGCGGGCGCTCAGCATCCCGACGCTGCTGGCCCTGGGGCAGGCGGCGCAGGTGTCGCCGGGGCTTGATGCCCTGCTGGCGCATATTACAGCGCAGCCGGAGGATTTTCAGGGGACCTGGAGTTTTGAGGGGGTGACGCATTTTATCGGCCAGTACGACAGCCTGGCGCCGTACCAGCCCTGGCTGCTGCAGCTCTTCAGGGCGCTCAAGGCGGAGACGCGGGACGCGGTGCTCGCCGAGGTGCAGGCGGTGCGGCAGGGTTTCAAGTAGGGGCGACCAACTGGTCGCCCCTACACGGCTTCGTCATCGACATCAAGGCCGAGAGCCCGTAGCCGTGCGGCCAGCCGTGCGGCCCGTTGCTCGGCCTGCGCCGCCTGACGCTCGGCCTGTTCGGCCCTTTGCTGCGCTTGTTCGCGCTGGGCCGCCTGTTCCACATAGGTGGCAAACTCGCTGCCGTCCGGGTGGTACAGGTGCAAGACGTCGTCTGCAAGCTCAAAGCGGATGCCTAAGCGTGGGCTCACCCAGCCGCTCATCGGGGTGATCGCGTGCAACGTCGTCCCCTGGCGCTGCCAGCCGCTCAAGGCCCCGGTATCCGGATCATACAGATAATACTCTTCCACGCCGTAGCGCTGGTAAAAGAGTAGCTTGCGGCGCATCTCCTCTGGGGTATTACCCGGCGAGAGCATTTCAAACACGACCTGCGGGGCAATATCTGCCTCTTCCCACTGCCGATAGGAGCCGCGGTCGCCTTTTGGACGCCCGAACGCCACCAGCACATCCGGGGCCACCCGAATCTCGGGATGGCCCTGCACGGGATACCAGAACAAATCCCCGGCCACGAACACCTGGGGATCGTGACGCCACAGCGCATCAATGCCCCCCTGGATGGTGACGATCCAGCGAAATTGCTTGGTGTTGTCGGCCATCGGGCGTCCATCGCTTTCCGGGTAGGTGACAGAGACGACTGCGGTGCCAGAGGTGGACATAACACGTCCCTTCCATGCGAGAGAGCCTGGGGCCGGTGACGGTCACGCAGCCCCGCAAGCGAGCGGCCGGCTCAGACCGTAGCGAGGGCTGGCTGCTTCGTAAACACCTGCAAGCGGTGGCGGGCACACTCCAGCACAAAGACCCGCTGCTCAGCATCCACGGCAACGGCGATTGGCCCCTGGAACGGCTTCTCACGCGCTTCCAGATCCTTGGCCAGGCTGCGCTCTTTCCACATCATCGGATCAATCTGCACCCGTTCCCGTCCCCATTTGGACAGCGTGGCCTCGCCCGCCAGCTTGGTGACAAAAGTGCCCTCGGCGTCGAACACCTGCGAGCGGTCATTGTGGAAGTCCGTCACGTAGATGAAACCGTCTTGATCGACGGCCACGCCGGTAGGCCGCTTACACTCGCCATCCCCCCGTCCAGAGCGGCCGATCTGCAGCACGAATTGGCCATCAGCGGTGAATTTTTGCAGGCGATCATTGCGCCAGTCCGCCACGTAGACATCCCCATGCTGATCGGTGGTGATCCCCCAGGGCAGCTGGAACTCGCCAGGCGCGCTGCCCTGGCGACCCCAGGCGAACAGGAATTTGCCCTCTGTGGTGAAGACCTGGATGCGGTTAGTGCGGCTGTCCACCAGATAGAGCTGCTCATTGGCCCCAAAGGCCAGCCCAGACGGGTGGTTGAGCTCTCCCTCGCGCTCGCCCGGCGTGCCCCATTTGCCGAGCCAGTCACCGTCTTTACTGAAAATCGAGATGCGGTTGAGCCATTCATCGGCCACGTAGGCGTTGTCGTGTTGATCCAGGGCAATCGCCGCAGGCCACATGAAGGTGCCATCTGGGGCGGCGGGACCGGCGTCTTCCACCAGCACCTTTTGACCGAATTGGCCAATGTACTCTTCATCGACCGTACAGACGGTCACGCGCTTGCACGGCATCAGTGCCGGGGCCTCAATGCCACGACTGAGGGTTCTGTCGCAAATTTTGGCGTGTTGGCCTTGTTGCGCCAGAGCGATGGCGCGCAGCAACTGTTCTTCAGCCGCCAAGGGGACATAGCGTTTGGGAAAACGATTGAGGTACTGTAAGGTGGCCTCCGGGCGTTCGTCCAACAGCCCGGCAACCGCGGCCAGAAGGAGCATGTCGGAATTCGTCGGGTTGGCTCTGAGTCCTGGTAGCACGGCTGACAACGCCTCGGGTTGCCGGTTGACAATGTGCCTGTATAACTTTCCCTTCCACACCTCGATGTCGTCTGCCATGCTTTCCACTTCCCGCCAGGGCTTTTCTTCGCTGTCCCCAACATGCTGCCGTAGCTTTGTGTATAATAGGCCACCGGGAGTATTTGCATCTTACAACATGCCTGCCGAGGCAGCAACCGCTTAGCGTCAAGGAGACTACCATGGCCGTTGCCAGTGTCAATGGGGTGGATTTGTATTACGAAACTTATGGACGAGGCGAGCCGCTGGTGTTAGCGCATGGCTATTGCACCAGCATTAACCTGTGGCAGCATCAGATCCCACTGCTCGCACAGCGCTATCATGTCATTGCCTACGATGCGCGTGGCCACGGGTTGTCGTCAGCGCCCGCCGGCAAGGAGCACTATACGCTGACGCATCTGGTGGAGGATATGCACGCCCTGCTGCGGCATCTGGGGATTCCACAAGCCTACATTGCCGGCCATTCCATGGGCGGCGCCACCACCGCTGGTTTTGCCGCCCGCTATCCCGCCATGACCAGAGCTGCGTTGATTTGCAACATTGACGGTGGCCAGCAGCCGAGTGACCCGGTGCTTGATCAAGAAGCCGCCGAGACGCGTCGTAAAGCAATGGAACTGGTGCGCGTGCGCGGGCTGGCCGATTATGCCCGCCAGCAAATCGTCAACAAAACCGTGCCACGCTTTATTTCGGAGAATACCCAGGAGCAAGAACGCTTTGTGACGCGCTATGCGCACCAGCCCTTGCATGGTTACCTGGGCGTTGGCGAGGCCCTCCCCTGGCGTGAAGCCTGGCTCACCGACGCGGCGCGGTCGCTCAAAATGCCAGTGGCGATTATCGCTGGGACAGAAGATGTCATGCACCGTGGGGCTGAGATTTTGCACCAGCACCTGCCGCAGTCGCATTTTGTGTCGATTCAGGAGGCGCCGCACGATTCCATGAATGCGCGTCCACAGGCATTTAATAGCGGCTTTGAGGAGTATTTGAGCAACCTGGAGCAGGGGAAATCTGTGGCTGGGCAGCAGGTGCTTTAACATATTGGCCGCAACGTCTTGGGGTAGCCCGGATGGAGCTTGCGGCATCCGGGATGCTATGGCGAATGAAGTCCTGGATTCCGTTACACTCCATCCAGGCAACTGATACCACCTGGCTCATGCTACAGAAAGAAGACTACGATGACTTATGCCATGCAGATTGCCGATTGGGCTGCCGGACTACGCTTTGACGATATTCCCGAGGTGGTGATCGCCGACGAAAAATGGCGCGTCCTGGACATCCTTGGCGTGGCGTTGGCAGCAAGTACCTTTCCGGCGAGTGCACCGGTGCGTGCCGCCGCCTTACGTCTGGGAGCGAGTGAGGAGAGCCGCATGTGGGGCTATGGCGACCGCACCACCGCGGCCACGGCGGCGATGGTGAATGGGTCGCTGGCGCATGCGCTGGATTATGACGATACCCATAATGAGTCCGTCGTCCACATCAGCAGCCCGGTGGTGACTACCGGGCTGACTTTGGGGGAGGCCCTGCACGTGGACGGCAAGACGGTGCTCGCCGCCATGGTGGCGGGGGCTGAATTAGGGTGCCGCATTGGGCGGGTGGCGCCGGGCGAGTTCCACAAGCGGGGGTTTCATGCAACAGGTGTGATGGGGACGTTTGCCGCGGCTGTGATAGCCAGTAAGCTGCTCGGCCACAACGCGGTGCAACTGCGCAATGCCATTGGCATTGCCGGCAGCCAGGCCGCTGGCCTGCTGGAAGGCTTCCGCGACGGCAGTGCCGTGAAGCAGTTGCATCCCGGCTGGGCCGCCCATGCCGGCATCATCGCGGCCTATCTGGCGCAAGACGGGTTCACAGGCCCCGCCACCGTGTTCGAAGGGCGCGACGGCCTCTTCAACGCGCATCTAGGCAGCGCCGCCCATGCGTTCGACCGCATGACCGAGGGCTTAGGTCAGGAGTGGAGCTGCCGCCATACCTCATTCAAACCTTATCCCTGTGGCCATGTAGTGCACGGGTTTCTGGACGCAATCCTGGCACTGTACCGTGAAGAGGGCTTGCGAGCCGATCAGGTGCAACGCATCACCTGCCCAACGGCGGCATGGATGCTCCCCATCATGTGTGAGCCGCGTGCGCTCAAACTCACACCCGAGACCGCCTACCACGCCAAGTTCAGCTTCTATTTCACCATGGCTGCCACCTTGTGTGAGGGGCGGCTCGGCGTCGAGGCGTTCACCGAGGCGAACATCCACAATCCGGCGATCCTATCGCTGGCGGAGAAGATTCACTGTATCCCCGACCCCGACGCCCCTGGCACCGGCCACTTCAAGGGCTGGGTACAAGTCGATACAACGGACGGTCGACGGCTAGAATGCGTGATTGACGACAACTGGGGCAGCCTCGCCAACCCGATGACACCCGCGCAGGTGCAGGGCAAATTCTGCGACAATGCCGGCCTGGCATTAGGCCAGGAGCGGATTGTAAGACTCCTGAAAGCGGCGCAGAATCTCCAAGCCGCGGACGACATCAGTACACTGATTGGACTCTGCTGCGTCTAAAGCATTGCTATGACGCTGGAGGACCATACAGAACATGACACGATCCCCCATGGCCGATCAGGGTTCACGCGGGCGTCTTGACGACCTGCGCCGGTTCCCATGACTTGAGTACCGGCAGCACCTCCTTGGCAAAGAGCTTCAGACCCCGCTCCGCGACGGCGTAGGGGGTCCCACCGAAGCGGAAAGCGACGTTGAGCTCGAAGTCGCCAATGAGCTTGCGGCGCTGCTCAAACCCCCGCAGGATTTTGTCTGGTGTGCCCCAGCTCGCTGCCTGCATAAAGCCAGTCACCGCGCCTTCCAGGCCACTCTGCCGGGCGATCTCGGCCTTTTGCTGGTAGGAGTCGTAGCCCTTCACCGTTTTAAAATGCTCACCTAGGAACTCATAGTGGTGGAAATTGCTCTCCACAAACTTGCCCTGGTACTGGCGTGCTTCCGCCTCGGTCTCGGCAAGGGTGCTGCCGCACACGCAGAACTCGGTCAGCATCAGGTGCGGCGGTTCGGTGCCGTGGTACTGGCAATGCAGTGCCCGCCCGTACTCGATCACCGGCATCCGCATCTCCCAGGGCCGGTCGGCGAACATCACCATGTGGGCCCCGCACCTGGCGGCGGAACGGACCGAGTCCTCACTGGACGCCACGGCGTAGATGCGCCCGTCGAAGGCATATTGCGGGCGCGGCCGGATGGCGACGCGTGGCTGCTTGTAGTACGGGCCGTCACCTTCCATGTAGCCAGTCTTGAGGGCATTGATAATCATCGGCGCCGCCTCGTCGAAGCGTCCCCGCGATTCGTCCATGCTGAGGCGGAAGGCGGCGAATTCGCGCCGCGCCAGCCCTCGCCCCATGCCAAAGCGCAGCCTGCCCGTGCTCAACAGGTCGAGTCCGGCGGCATTTTCAGCAACGCGGAGCGGATCGTGCCAGGGCAGGATGACGGCTGCAGTGCCCACATCAATGTGGGGATAGAGCGCCGTCAGGTAGGTCATGAGTTGGAGGTTGTCAGGTACGAACGAGTAGTCGTTGAAATGGTGCTCGGCCGACCAAAGACAGTCGAAGCCTGAATCGGCGGCCAGCCGGGCCAGCCGGATTTCTTCGTCCCACACGCGATCATCAGGGCAGTTGTCCCAGCCGTAACTGGCGAAGACCATCATCATGCCGACATCCATAGGGTTTTTCCTCATTCGTGTGCTTGAAGTTCAGACTGGACAGGCTGGCTCGGGCCAGCCGTTGCCATATACGCCAGGCACCCAGAGACGACAGAAGGCGCAGAAGATCATCACGAAGAGTATAGGCAATTCACACGGCCTTTTCTACCGGCCAGCCATACTTATTATAACGTGGACAGGGGGGAGGATTTGTGCTGGGAGTATAGGAAAATTAAACGGCCTTTTCCACCAGCTCTGCGGCACCCACCCCCGTGTCGTGCCCCCTGGCCACCTCCCCGCTGGCGCCTCCCCGCTGCTCACCAGCGCCTTCTCCGCGCCACCGGGAGCTCCCCCAGCGC
>SXND01000008.1 GCA_005777235.1 Pseudomonadota bacterium | reverse complement strand
CGATCCTCCAGCCCGCCAAAGTGATCCAAAAATGCTTCCAGTGCTACCTCCATCAGGCCCTCCTCAGTTGATGAGCCTTCTCCTTACCACATAAACGCGTACGACGTCCCCCCTCAAAAAATCTCATGAGGCCGCCCTGGGGTTTGCCGCCCCACGCAGCCTTGGTGCGGTGCCCCAACGACCGCTTGCCCCCCTGTCTCAAACCAGGGGGTTGCGTGGTCGCTTTGCTCATTCTCTACGGAATCGGCGATTGCTTTGTGAGGCGTCTCCGCGGCGGTGCCTTGCAGCCTGCCGCTCCCTGTGGTACATACCTGCGTGATCAGCGCGTGGTAGGGGTGTGCTATCGAGGTATGGGGCGGTGCACAAGAGGCAGCGTATGCATCGACGTTGGGCGGGGCAATCTCCGTTCCTGCTGGCTTGGTTTCTCTGCGGGTTATGGCTTGGGACACTCACGAGCTGTGGCTATACACTGGTCGGGGCTCCGGCTGATGCGTCACACCCGCGCCTGGCCCTGCGGATCGTCCCCATGCTCAATCAGACCCGTGAACCGGATCTGGAGCGCCTGATGACGGCTGCCCTGCGTCACGCGCTCGTACACAGCCTGCTCTTGACCGATAGTGCCGATCACGCTGCGGTACCGCACGTGCGCGGGATCATTCGGCGTTTCCGCACGTTTCCCCTCGCCCTCGACGCCAGTGACAACGTGGTGCAATATCGCATGGAGGCGGATATCGCCATCCGCGTGCTGGACGCGACCGGAGAACGCCCTGTGCTGGAGCAAGAGGTCTCAACGGCGGCGGTGTATTTAGTCTCGCGAGCCGCTACAGACAAAGTACGGGAGGACGTCACAGCGCGTGAGGCAGCCATCGCTCGACTCGCGCAACAGTTTGCCGACCAGTGTCTCGCTCTGTTGGCGACGACCTTGCTCTAGGATCACGCTATGCCGCGCGTCCATATCACCGCACTCTGGAAACGCCTTGCACAGGGACAGATTGATACCTGTTATTTTTTCTGCGGTGAAGAAACTTACTTAATGCACGAGTATATCGCCACGCTGTCAGAGCGTGTGCTGGGTCCGGCATCACGCGATTTTAACTGGGATGTGTTCGAGGCGGAGAGCAGCGACACACTCGAAGAAGCACTCGACGTCGCACGGACGCTGCCGATGCTGGCCACGCATCGCGTCGTGGTGCTGCACGGCCTGCAGCAATTACGCAAAAGCGATTGGCCACGCTTGGAGCGTTACCTGGTGTCTCCGTCCAGCAGTACGGCCTTCATTTGTAGTAGTAATGTAATGGATCAGAAGAAGGTGCCACCGGCCCTGTGGCAACAGGCGGTGACGGTCGAGTGCCAACGGCTGACCGGCACACAGCTCCACGAGTGGACGGCCCACACCGTAGCCCAGAGAGGCTACCGCATGGCCCCAGCAGCTCTCCAGGCGCTGTTACACGACCAGGTCGCCGATTTGCGCACGATCAGTCAGGAACTCGACAAACTCTGTACCTATGCAGGGGATCGCGTGGAGATTAGCCTGGCTGATGTCCACGCGGTAACGCAGGCCTCACGGCCCCATTCGATTTTTGCGCTCTCGGATGCCCTTGGAGCTCGACAGACAGGACCGGCCTTGACACTCATCGAGCGTTTGCTCGACCAGGGAGAGCCACCGCTCGTCATTTTGAGCCTGATGGTCCGGCAGGTGCGGTTGCTCTGGAGTAGCAAGCACTTAAGCCAGCAGCGCTACGATACGCCAGCGATCGCCAAAGCGCTTGGGCTCCCGCTGGCGGTGTGTCGTCAGTTGGTGGCCCAGAGTCAGCAGCTTTCTCTCGCCCATCTGCGTGTGATGTATACCACAGCGCTGGAGGCTGACCTCGCTTTGAAGACGACGATGAAGCCCCCACAAGCCATCTTGGAGACCTTCATCCTGCAGGTCTGCGGACGTGGGGCGACGCCTACGTAGCGGTCAAAGCGTTGACCTTGCGCGTGAGGCGTGAAATTTTCCGTGCCGCATAGTTTTTATGCACAATACCCTTGGACGTTGCTTTGCCAAGGGCACGGATAGCTTGCGAAAGTTCCGTCTGGGCTACCGTCGTTTCATCGTCTTCAACGGCCACTAACACTTTCTTGACTGCCGTACGCAGGTTCGAACGTAATGAAGTATTCCGTGCGTTGCGCTTCACATTTTGGCGGGCGCGTTTCATCGCTGAGGGATGTCTATTGGCCATAGGATGCCACCTCCTTTCGTTAGGGGCAGAGTATAGCGAGGCCCCCTGCCTGTGTCAACGACGCCCTCGGCTGTCGTCGTGTCTCTGCGGTGTCGCGGGTGTTGGCCTGCTGCGGGGTCTGTGGGCTGGGGAGACTTCTGGAAGGGGAAAAGCATGACCATGCTTGATCAACAGCTTGACCTGCTCCAACAGCATTTAATTGTCGAGAAAGGTTTGGCGCGGAATACCCTCATCGCCTATATGGCGGATCTGCAGCCCTTTTGTGCCTTCGCCCAGACCCGTGGGGTTACGACCTTCCAGGCCTTCACCCGGGCCGACATTCTGGCGTATCTCGCCGAACGTCGCCAGCGGGGCCTGGCCGCCCGCAGTCTGGCACGTGAACTCGTCTCACTCAAAACGCTGTATCGTTTCCTCTATGGCCAGCGCGGCGCTGCCGCCGACCCCACCACCCAGATGCGCGCGCCACGCCCAGGGCGGTCATTACCCACCGTCCTCAGCATTGCGGAAGTGGAGGGGCTCCTCAACGCCCCGGATACCTCCACCCCCCTTGGCAAGCGCGATGCGGCGTTGTTAGAGATGCTCTATGCCACCGGTGTCCGTGCCAGTGAACTGGTGGCGCTGACACTCGGGGACGTGCAGACGACCACGGGCTGTATCACCGTGTTGGGGAAAGGCGGGAAGGAACGTCTTGTGCCTATGGGTGAGATCGCCGCGCTGCAACTCGAAGATTATTTGACCGTGGGCCGCCCGCACCTGCTGCAAGCGCGTCAGGCGTCGCACGTGTTCGTGAACCGCTCCGCCGGAGGACTGACCCGGCAAGGCGTCTGGACCATCGTCAAGAAATATACGCACCGCGTGGCCAGCCACACGTCCTGCAGTCCGCATACGTTGCGTCATGCCTTTGCGACGCACCTTTTAGCGGGAGGAGCCGATCTCCGCTCGCTGCAACAGATGCTCGGACATGTCGATATCTCCACAACGCAAATCTACACCCATGTGGTCCAGGAACGCTTGCGGGCGCTGTACGCGACGCATCATCCGCGACCCTAGGAGCGCACGCGATGACTCCCCCATCGGCTATGCATGATCCCTTACACGTTCCACACTCCTTTGCGCCACTCCTAGACCGTGCCTATGAGCGGCCGGACTTTTTGCGCGGGCTCAAAACGTTGATGGCCGCAGCCCAGGAGCGTATTCGCCACGAGCACGATGCTGGGGCGCGTGGCCGCAACGTTGTGCGCCATTTGACGGCCCTCGTAGATGATGTGGTGCGCACCGTGTTCCAATATGCCCACACACAGCATCCCGCCGACACGGAGCCGTGTGCGCTGGTGGCCCTCGGGGGGTATGGCCGTGGCGAACTCAATCCTTTTTCAGATATTGATTTAATGTTCTTGTGCCAAAAGACGCCCCCAGATCAGCTCATCCGCGAGACGCTCTATCTGCTGTGGGATGTGGGCTACACCATTGGCCATAGCACACGGACCCGACGTGATGTCATTACGATGGCCGACACGGATCTCACAGCCCAAACCGCCATGCTCGAAGTCCGCTTGCTCGATGGGGAATCCTCCCTGTTTACCTGGTTTCGCGAAGAGGTAGGCCGGCGTCGCTTCACACCACGGCGTCGCCAGGCATTTATCCGCAACAAGATTGCTGAATACCGCCAGCGCCATGCCGGGTTTGCCAACACGGTCAACCTCATGGAGCCCAACGTCAAAGAAAGTCCCGGTGGCTTGCGCGATTACCATACGGCCTTGTGGCTCAGTACGGCGTGTTATGATGCCAGCAGCGTGGCGGCGTTAGTCGATCAGGCCCTGTTGACGCCCAGTGACCAAGACGCCATTGAGACGGCCCTGGATTTCCTCTTTCGCGTGCGCAATGCCTTACATTATCGTCGCGGGCGCAAAAACGATCTCCTCTCGGTCGAGGTCCAGGAGCCTTTGGCTGCGGCGTTAGGCTTCCAGCCAAGTGAGCACAAACTCGCCGTGGAGCATTTTCTCAAAGTGTATTACATGCATGCCAATGTCCTCTTCAACTTGTGCGTCACCGTTATTGAAGCGGTGACGCATCCCTCCCGGCCGAAATTGTGGCACTTTTTCCGGCGTCCCACACAGGTTGGAGACGGGTTCGTCCTTGTCGACGGCTACGTGCACCATCCCGCGCCTTTGCTGGACACGTACTTCGGCGAGCACCCCATCGAGCTCATGCGGGCCTTCGCCAAAGCGCAGGCGCACCAGGTGCCTTTCACACCCAGCCTGTCGCGGGCGGTGCGCGCCCAGGCCTCCGGACTCGCCAACGACGTGCTCCGACGCTCCCCGGAGACCACCGCACTCTTCTGGCATATCCTGACGCAGGCACGGACCGCCGCCACGCTGCGCGAGATGCATCGTCATGGCGTGTTGGAAGCGTATCTCCCCGAATTTGCCCCGCTCACCTGTCTTGTGCAGCATGATCTGTATCATCGTTATACGGTGGATGAACACACCTTTCGGAGTATTGAGGTGTTGGAAGGCCTGGCTGAGACACAGGACCCGGCGCTCAAACCGCTAGCCCAACTGTACCAACAGACCGCCGATCACGCGCTGCTCAAATTTGCGTTGCTCTTGCACGACCTTGGGAAAGACGTGGGGCCAGGGCAGGCCTCACACGTGTACCGGAGCCGAGACCTGGCGGCGGTGGTCTGCCAACGGCTGGCGCTGCCACGCGAGCACACCCACATGGTCGAACTGCTGGCCTTGCATCATCTGGTGATGAATCATATTGCCCAGCGTCGTGACATTACGGATGAGAAAGTCATTGCGGAATTCGCTGGCATCATCGAAACCTTGGAGGGCCTCACCAATCTGTATCTTGTGACCTATGCTGACACCTCCGCCGTGGGGCCAGGCGTTTGGAATACGTGGAAGGGCACACTCTTGGCGGATTTGCATCGGCGCACACGGGCGTATGTCTTGCGCCAGAGCCCCATCACCCCTGCCTCGACGGTGGAGCTGCACGAGCGCTTGCGTCCCGCCATCGTCGCGGCCCTTGCTGGGCGCCATGATGAGACCGCGATTGACCACTTTCTGGCCGCCATGCCCAGCCGGTATCTGCTGGCCACGCCGCCAGCCCAGATAGCCCGACACCTCATGATGACGTATCCCACGTTGCAAGCTCCCGTGATGTTGCACCCTGAGCACGACGTGGCGGGAGGCTTCACCGCTGTAACGATTTGCGTTGCGGAACGGCGCGGTGTATTCTCCATGATTGCTGGGGCGTTGAGTCGGCACAAGCTCAACATTCTCGGCGCGCAAATTTATACGTCACGCCATGGAGTTGCGGTGGATACCTTGCAAGTCGAGACGATCGAGCACACGCCCGCCACAGATGCACGCCTATGGCAACAGATCGAAGCGGCGTTGCTCGCAGCGCTCCAAGGGGAAGACACTTTTGCGCTACCGACGACAGCGCGGCGCCTCTCGCCTCAGGAGCGGGCCCAACAGGCCTTCGCCAAGGCCCCGCAGGTACTCATCGACAATGCCAGCTCTGATAGTCATACCCTCATTGAAATCCAGGCGCAGGATCAGCTGGGGCTCCTCTACAAACTCACACGGGTGTTGTATGAGCACGGCCTTGATGTCGCACTCGCAAAAATTTCTACCGAGGCCAACCGGGCAATTGACGTGTTCTATGTGACAGATACGGCCGGAGGCCAGATTACCGGTGAGCGAGAGACGGAGCAGCTACGCCAGGCGTTGTGTGACGCGCTCCGTGAGGCGTAGAGACCTCTAGCCAGGAGTATGAGCGTACGAACATGGAGCAAACGCTTGAGCTGAAACGGAGTCGAGTCACCCCCCTGTTGTTTGGCATCCAGGATGCGAATTTACGCTATCTGGAAGCCCAGGTTGGCGTACAGATCAGTACGTATGATACGACAGTCACGGTCATCGGCGAGCCCGGGCCGACGTCGCTGGCGGTGCGTCTCTTAGAAGGGGCCTACGGCTTACTAGAAGCAGGCATTCGTTTAGAGCTGTCGGATCTGGGATTTTTATTGCGTTTGCTGGAAAATGGCGAAGCACTCGATCCGCAAACCCTGTTAGCAGAACGTATTGCTGTGCCCTCGCAGAAACGGTTTGTGAGTCCCAAGAGTCTCGGACAGCGGCGGTATCTGCAGGCGATCCGCCAGCATGATCTGGTGATTGGCATTGGCCCCGCCGGCACGGGGAAGACCTATCTGGCGATGGCCATGGCCGTGACCGGGCTCGAACGCAAAGAGTTCAGCCGGATTATTTTGGCGCGCCCAGCCGTAGAAGCTGGGGAGAAGTTGGGCTTCCTCCCTGGGGATCTCATTGAAAAAGTGAATCCCTATCTGCGGCCCTTGTATGACGCGCTCTATGATCTCCTCGACTTGGAAAAGGCCCAGCGGCTCATTGAGCGCGGGGCCATTGAAGTGGCGCCCTTGGCTTTCATGCGGGGGCGGACACTCAATGACGCGTTTATCATTTTGGATGACGCACAGAATACCACGGTCGAGCAGATGACGATGTTCCTCACGCGCCTTGGCTTTTACTCCAAAGCGGTGATTACGGGGGATGTCACGCAAGTGGATTTGCCCAGCGGCAAGGAGTCGGGGCTTATCCAAGTCCAACGCATCTTACAGGGTATTGAGGGAATTGATTTTGTCTATTTTTCTGAACGTGACGTGGTGCGTCATCCCCTGGTGCAAGCCATTGTCAAAGCCTATAACCGCTACGAGCAGCGTGTGGAGTCGCCCGCCGCACCACGCGTGCCGTAAGCGGGGCTGGCGTTCTCCGGCACCATGTCTATGACGTTACATGTCCACAATCGGCAGCGTACCGTCCCCATTCAGACGGCGTGGGTGAAACAGCGGGCGCAACATATGATGACGTATCTGGGTTGTGCTGAGCGCGAGTTGAGTGTCGTGTTTGGCAGTGATCGGTTGCTCCAGACCCTCAACCGGAGCTATCGCGGCAAAGACCGCCCTACCAATGTGTTGGCGTTTCCACAGACCCCGATCTATCCTGGGGAACCTGAGACGGCCCTGTTAGGTGATGTGGTGATTTCACTCCCTATTGCGGCGCGCGAAGCCCAGGATCTCCAACAAACGTTGGAAGAGCGTGTCGTGTATCTGCTCCTCCACGGTCTGCTGCATCTCCTCGGCTATGATCACGAAGCGTCCGTGCCGGCGCGGCGTCGGATGGCCACACGCGAACGCCAGGTGTTAGCCTATCTGCATGGCCTCTGATGGCACGCCTTCCCAAGCGAAAGAAACGCGGCTTATGTCCCATATCAGCCTCGAAGATGGCTCAAGCACTTCCGTCACACCGACTGCGCCCCACGTTACCCCGATGATGGAACAGTATCACCATCTCAAAACCCAAGTAGGGGAAGCCCTCCTCTTTTTTCGCATGGGGGATTTTTACGAGCTGTTTCAGGACGACGCGGTGGTGGCCTCCAAGGCGTTGAACATTGCTTTGACGGCACGGCATAAACAGCAGGACGCCCCGATCCCGATGTGTGGCGTGCCGGTGCACAGTGCTGAGAGCTACATTGATCGCCTCATGCAACAGGGTTTTAGTGTGGCGATCGCCGAGCAGATGGAAGATCCACGCCAGGCAGAAGGCTTAGTGAAGCGGGACATCGTCCGTGTCATCACCCCTGGGACGGTGGTGCACGGCATGGTCCTCGCACCGAAGGAGCACAACTTTCTCGCCAGCATCGCCGTGACCACCGAGGGCGCGGCTTTTGCCTACATGGATGTGTCGACCGGCATGTTTGCGGTCACCACATGGGATCGGGCCGGATGGCAGCAAGGGCTCCTGCGCGAATACACCCGTGTGCAACCGCGTGAAGTGCTGGTGCCAGAGCCTCTAGACATGGCGCTCGACCTGCTCCAGTCCGCCTCCTCCAGCTTTCCGACGACCTGGCAACCATGGCCAGCCCGGCACTTTCAGCCGGGGCGGGCCTATCGGATCCTGACGCAGCAGTTTACTGTGCACACCCTCGTTGGCTTCGGGTGCGAGGGCCACCCGTTGGCCATTGCGGCGGCTGGGGCCCTCGTCGCCTATGTCCGTGAGACGCAGCGTCACGCCATGCCTCACCTCAATGGCCTCCGCCTGTATAGCACGGACGATTTTATGGTGCTGGACGAGATGACCCGGAGGCATTTGGAACTGACGTATTCGCCGCTGTCGCAGGGACGTGAGGGCTCACTGCTGGCGGTGTTGGATGACACCTGCACGCCGATGGGCGGACGGCTCCTGCGCCAATGGCTGTCGCAACCGCTGTGCCAGCTGCCCGCGCTACACGCCCGTCAGGATGCAGTGGCCGAACTGCTTGAACACACGACACGTCGCACCCGCCTGCGTCAGGTGCTGGACATGCTCGTCGACTTGGAGCGCACGGGCAGTCGTCTTGCTCTGGGCACGATTACCCCACGCGAACTCCACGCGTTGTCACGCGCCATTGGCCAGCTACCCGCGATTGCCACGGCCCTCCAGGCCTGCACCAGTCCCTTGCTCGTTGGGCTGGCAGCGCAATGGGATGCGCTTGAGGATCTGTCGGCGTGGATTGGCAGCGCGCTGCATGAGGAGCCTCCCGCGACGCTCAGGGAGGGGCAGGTGATCCGTCCAGGACACCATGCCGAGCTTGACGCCCTGCGCGAGTTTGGGACGTCCGGTACCGCCTGGCTCAATGCCTTTGAGGTCGAAGAGCGTCAACGCACGGGGATTCCTTCGCTGCGCATCGGATTTAACAAAGTCTTTGGGTACTATCTCGAAGTCCGTAGTGCTCATTTGGCGCATGTGCCAGATGAGTATCTGCGCAAGCAAACCCTGGCCCATGCGGAACGCTTTATTACGCCGGCGTTGAAAGACCGTGAAGTGCACATGTTGCGCGCGGCGGAAGAAGCCCTGGCGTTGGAGCGCCAGCTCTATGATGCCCTGGTGCGGCAGCTCGTCCCACACTTGCTGCGCCTGCAACAGATGGCGTCTCTGCTTAGCCAGCTTGATGTCCTTGCCGCCCTGGCGGAGGTCGCCGCCGCGCGGCAGTACAGTCGCCCGGTCTTGGACGCGAGCAATATGCTGGCGATTACGGAGGGCCGGCATCCCGTCTTAGAAGCCATGACCCAGGACGAACGTTTTGTGCCCAATGACACGTGCATGGATCGTGATCAGCAGCAAATTATCTTGCTGACTGGCCCCAACATGGCAGGGAAATCCACCTATATGCGGCAGGTAGCTCTGCTCGTGATCTTAGCGCAGATCGGCAGTTTTATCCCGGCCCGTACGGCCCATATCGGGTTAGTGGACCAGATTTTTACGCGTGTTGGCGCCCAGGATATGTTGGGCAAGGGCCAGAGCACCTTTATGGTCGAAATGACGGAAACGGCGCATATCCTGCACCATATGAGCGCCCGTAGCCTCATCGTACTCGACGAAATTGGGCGTGGCACCAGCACCTACGACGGGATGAGTATTGCTTGGGCCGTCATCGAGTATCTCCACAACTATGGGGATCTCCGTCCGCGTACCCTCTTTGCCACGCATTACCATGAGCTGACCACGTTAGCCACGGTGCTCCCACGGGTGTATAACTACAGTGCGGCGGTGCAAGAAGACGGCGACACCGTGCGTTTCTTACGGCGCATCGTGCCAGGTAGTGCGGATCGGAGCTACGGGATTCAGGTGGCGCGCTTAGCAGGCTTGCCGGTCCCTGTGGTGCAACGGGCCCATACATTGCTAACCCACTTTGAGTCTGCGGCATCAGTAGGCCCTGGAGCACTGGGGAAACGAGTGACCGCACGCCAGGCCACGCCTGTCAACACGCCTGCACAGCCCCAACTCTCATTGTTTCGAGGGCCGCACGATACTACGTAGCGCGAGGCCTGGACCTCGTGGCGCTGCACTCGTCAAGGATTTTTCTTGCCTTTTCATCCAGGCGCCTATAGTATCGCTTCCTATGCTAAATCAGAGGTGCCACGATTCTTCTGACAGTTTCATATACGCCCCCTCCAAGGCCAGTGCGGCAAGCATACGAATCCGCAAAGACTATGCAGTGTTTTCCTAGGCCGCAGCCACAAGGATTGCAGAAAGAGAGACCCATGGGCAGAGGTCAGATTCTCATTGTTGATGATGATGCGGAGCTCGTGCAGTCTTTGAGCCGCTTGCTGTACGACGAGGGTTTTACGGTCTCTGCGACGACCGAGGGCAATGAGGCGCTCGCTCGTGTCCGCACGTGCGCTCCCGCGGTGGTCTTACTCGATGTGTGGTTGCCGGGAATGGACGGCGTCGAAACCTTACAGGCGTTGCAAGCGATGCATCCAGATATTGCCGTTGTTGTCCTCTCAGGCCATGGCAACATCGCTACAGCAGTCCATATGACGAAGCTCGGCGCCTTTGATTATCTGGAAAAACCCTGTGCGCACTCGCGGGTACTTACCTCCATTAAAGGTGCTCTTGCACAGCGCCAACGTCGTCAAGCCTCCACTGGTGTGCTGTCTGCATGTGTGCCGTCTCTGGCGCACGCGGCGGACGTTGCGACTGTGCCCGCGTATGGGGTAGCGCCATTGAGGCCGCAGACGGTCACTCGCCCCGTCGCGTTGGGCCGTTTCAAACAACGCACGCTCTGCCGGAGTGTGGTTCTCCACGGCCAGGGTTTACAGTCGGGTCTCCAGACCGGCTTGATTCTCTCCCCATTACCACCCCAGAGTGGTATCTTGTTTCGACACATTCCCACAGGATGCACGTTGCCCGCTTCCATTGATCTGGTCGCTTCCACCGATTTTTGTACCAGTTTAGGGCAGGGCGGGATTGCGGCGCGCACGATTGAGCATCTGATGTCCGCGCTGCATGCCTATCGTATTACCAACGTGTTGATTAAGATCAGTGATGAGGTGCCCATCATGGACGGCTCTGCGGTGGCGTTTTGTCAACTGATCGAAGAAGCGGGTATTGCGGAACAGGATGCCGTCGTGGAAGAATTTGTGGTCGATCGGTGTTACGCTATTGGACAGGTGCAGGCCGATACCAAATTTATCCTCGTCGAGCCGTACGACGGTTTTCGTGTCACGTATCGCTTAGCCTATCCGCAGCCTGTTGGCATCCAAGAGTTCTCCTATGAGCATACCGATAGCACGACGTATGTGCACGACATTGCCCCAGCACGCACGTTTGGTTTTGTGAAAGATGTGGAGCAGATGCATGAGCGCGGCTTGCTCGCGGGTGGACGATTGACCAATGTGGTGTTGATCGGTGCGGACACCATTGTGAATAGCGCACCGCTGCGGTTTCCTGATGAATGTGTCCGCCATAAAATTCTGGATATTATTGGGGATCTGTATCTCTTGGGGAAGATGGTGCGGGGCCACGTGCGTGCCAACATGACTGGCCATACCGAAAATATCGCCTTAGTGAGACAACTGCGTGCCGTGATGCCGCTGCCCTGAGCAGGGTGTCGGCACCCAGAGGATACCAACCGTGCAGAAGCGCTTACGGATAGGACGACGGCTGAAGATTGTGCAGGTTTTCTGGTATGGCTATTGTGCTCTGGGCGTACTCCTACTGGCCAATCTCCCAAGTTGGGGGCAGACCTTTGACCTCGAGACGATCCTGGAAAACATGCAACAGACCTACGAGCAGACCAAAGCCTTAACCGCGGATTTTCATCAAGTGGCGACCCTGAGTTCGCTCGGCCGCCAGCAGATCTCCTCGGGTCGTGTCTCCATTGAGAAGCCGCATTCCATCCGCTGGGAATATGTCTCACCCGATACGCAGACCATCCTGTATGACGGGAGCACCTTACGCATTTACACGCCGAAGCGACGCCAGATGCTCCAGAGCTCTGTCGATGAGCAGAATCGGTCGAATGTGGCGTTACTGTTTCTTGCCGGGATGGGCAACTTGCGCGAGACCTTCACCGTGACGGCGTTAGAAAGCCCTTCGCCACATCTGGCCTCTATGCTGTTGATCCCGCGGTCGACCCAGGCAGGTTTTTCCGAGTTGCATATTACGGTCAACACCCAAAGTTATCTGGTGGAAACATTGCTGATTCACGACAGTATTGGGAACTTAACGGAAATTCGTCTGACCACGTTAGTGAGCCATATCATGTTGTCGCCCAAGACGTTTGAGTTAATCCTGCCGCCAGACACTGAGATACTGACACCAACCGACTTTACAGGGCGGAAATAGTGGCGATGACGCATACGGCAGGCGCGTTCTGGTCCACGGAGGGGATATTGTGCAACCAGCGATAGCAGCGTTCCTCCATACGGTGATCTATTTTGGCATCGTCCTCGGTACTTTGATTGTGGTCCATGAATTTGGCCATTTCATCGTCGCGAAGAAGTCTGGCGTCCGTATCGAGCGTTTTTCCATTGGTTTTGGTCCACCGCTGTGGAGTAAACAGTGGCATGGAACGGAGTATCGTCTGGCCCTCGTGCCGCTCGGTGGCTATGTCAAGATGTATGGCGAGCAGTCTGATGAAGCGATGGGGACGACCGAAGGTTCTTTTTTGCATCAGTCGGTGTGGAGGCGCATTCCCATCGTCGCAGCGGGCCCGGGATTTAATTGGCTGCTGGCCATTATCCTCATTGCGGTGATTCATGCTTTGGGTGTTCCTATCGAACATTCCGTACGTTTTGGCAAAATTCTTGATGGTTCTGCCGCTGCCCTGGCTGGTTTGCAAACGGACGACACCGTGGTGACCGTGGATGGGAAGTCCATCGAGCGTATTGACGACTTCAAAGCCCACATCGTCGCTAGCGAGGGACGGGCACTCCAGCTGCAAGTTGACCGGGCGGGAGAGAAGCTCGCGGTCCCGCTGACCCCCCGTCAGGACACGGAGGCGCGCGAATGGCGTATTGGGGTGGAGCTGCGTCCTGGCGATATCCGCATACAACGGAGTGATCCTGTGACGGCGCTCACGCAAGGGGTGGTGTGGACATGGCGCATCACCACCTTAACGATTGCGGGCTTTGGGAAGATCATCTCGGGGGCCATCCCGCTGAAAGACAGCCTCGCGGGGCCGCTTGGCATCGCACGCGAGATAGGTCGCCAAGCGGATCAAGGGTGGCGCAATGTCGTGTTTTTCGCTGCGGGTATTAGTATTAACCTGGCGGTCCTCAACATGTTGCCTATCCCGGTGCTTGATGGTGGACATTTACTGTTCTTTTTGATAGAAATCATCCTCGGGAGACCGCTCAGCAGCCGCGCGCGGGAAATGGCCCAGCGTGTTGGGATGATCGCGTTAGCGGCCCTGATGGTCCTGGCACTGTCGAATGATGTGCGCGTGTTCTACCAGGATGTGTTGCAGCGCTTCTTCCGCTAGGGAGCCGTGAAGTGTCGCCCGCTGGTTATGACGTACAACTGTCGAGACGGGGTGGTGTGCCTCGTCATGTGGCATTCTTGTGAAAAAAGAGCCTTATCTTCATAATACACTGCCGCTGGCGGATATCTTGGGGACAAAACCTTTCTTCAAGATTGGAGAAGTGGCGAAATTCCTCGGCGTGAAACCCCATGTCTTGCGTTACTGGGAAGCAGAATTCCCTTCGCTGAAGCCGAGAAAAAATCCGTCAGGGCAACGGATTTATGCAAAAGCCGATATCGAAGCTATTGTCGAAATCCAAAACCTCTTGTACAATCGGCGCTACACGATTTCAGGAGCAAAAAAAATGCTCACACAGCCCGGCACCACGGAGCGTCATCCGCCTGTGTTGCCGACACAGCAGTCTGTGTGCCACGAATTTGCTGTGCTGAAACAACAGCTGCAAGAGCTGGTAGCGTTAGTGCAAGGGCCGGTCGAGCATGAAGCGGGGCGTGGCGCAGCCTGGTAGCGCACTTGCATGGGG
>SXND01000233.1 GCA_005777235.1 Pseudomonadota bacterium | reverse complement strand
GCCGTCCGCTTGCAGCACATCGCAGTCCAACCAGATGGTACGCTCACCGAGCCGACTCATATCCACAACCGCACGCAGTGAGCGCCCGATGAGACGCTGGATTTCCTGGGTGCGTCCGCCGAGACGGCCACGGGAGGCCTCGCGGGCATTGCGCGTGCCAGTGGCGCGGGGCAGCATGCCATATTCAGCGGTCACCCAGCCCGCACCGCTATTGCGCCGAAAGGGCGGCACCGAGGCTTCGACCGAGGCGGTGCAGAGCACCCGCGTGTCCCCCATGGTAATGAGCGCAGAGCCTTCAGCGTATTTGTTGACGCCAGTTGTTATCGTGACTGGTCGGAGTTCATCAGTGCCACGCCCATCTCCACGCATGTCTCTGCCTCGTCTTCGGTGTTACCAGTTGCGTATTGTGTATATAATTGTTGACCTTAGCATGTCCAGCTTCGTGGTGCAAGGGTGGCGGACGGTGTGATCTGGACACGGGGGCGCGAGCCGATATGGCGTCTCCTGTCGTTGGACGGTGAGGAAATCCTATGCCCAAGCGTCGTTCTCCAGACCAGAGGCGCTTTCCCGACCCACGCCTAGCCGATGCGGATGGCCTGCTGGCGTATGGCGGGGATTTACACCCCGAACGCGTCCTCGCAGCCTACGCCCAGGGCATCTTCCCCTGGCCAGGGGAGGAAGCCTGGCCCCTCCTGTGGTATTCCCCCGATCCGCGTATGGTGTTGCGACCAGAAGACTTGCACGTCAGTCAGAGTTTACGTAAGACGCTGAAAAGACAGCCATTTGAGATACGCCTGGATACGGCCTTTGCGCAAGTCATCCGTGCCTGCGCCCGCACGCCTCGCCCGGAGCAGGACGGGACGTGGATCACCACGGCCATGCTGGAGGCCTATTGTCACCTGCATGACCTGGGGTTTGCCCATTCTGCCGAGGCGTGGTTGGACGGCGAGCTCGTGGGTGGGCTCTATGGTGTATCGCTCGGTGCGGCGTTCTTTGGCGAGTCGATGTTCGCTCGCCGACCTGATGCCTCCAAAGCCGCTTTTGTCCACCTCGTGCAGCACCTGCAAGCCTGGCAGTTCCAACTGGTTGACTGTCAGGTCTATACCGAGCATCTGGCGCGCTTTGGGGCAGTGCTATGGCCACGCGAGGACTTTTTACAGGCTTTAGCGAGGGCGTTACAGGTACCGACGCGGCGCGGGACATGGCAGATGGAGCCCCACACCCGCGTATAGGTCTGCCGCACGAGCGCAGCGTCTTTCCACGTAGGAGCGACTGGCCGGTCGCTCCTACCACGCGGGCGCGGGCAAGAGGCCCGCGATCCCTAGATGTCTGTGTCATACATACGCTGCCAGTTCTTCAGGGTTTTCCCTGGGACCGCCACGCTCCAGCGTGGCTTCCGGAGCCGGGCTGGAGCCCGGCGGTCCCAGGGGGGCACTGGCACAGGACTGACGACATGGACATCTAGTGTGCGGTCACGGGCTGGGTCGCAAACGCCTGCCGTAGGGCTGCACACGCTTCCGCCACGGCTTGCTTGCCTTTGTCAAGTAACGTTGGCATAGCAAAAAACCCGTGAATCATCCCTGGGTAGCAGCTATAGGTCGTGGCAATACCCGCCGCCGTGAGACGCTGCGCATAGGCGGCCCCTTCATCACACAGGGGATCACACTCGGCGGTGAGCACCAGGGCCGGGGGCAAGTTGCTGAGATCCTGGGCGAGAAATGGCGCCGCATAGGAGTTGTTGGCATCCGCCGCGCTGCGTAGATAATGCTCCCAAAACCACTGCATGCCATCGCGTGTCAGGCCATATCCCTCGGCGTAATTTTGATAGGAAGATGTGCTGTAATGGCAGTGCGTGACTGGATACACCAGCAGTTGAAAGGCCAGGGACATACTCTTACGGTCACGGGCCATCAACGCCACCGCGGCAGCGAGATTCCCCCCCGCGCTGTCACCACCCACCGCGACACGGTCTGGATCGCCGTTGAGAGCCGCCGCCTGCTGGATGGCCCATTGTGTAGCAGCATAGCAATCATCGGCTGGGCCGGGAAATTTCGTCTCGGGGGCCAGGCGGTAGTCCACAGAGATTACCACACAGCCCGCACCGACGGTGAGGTGGCGGGCAACGGGATCAGCGCTGTCGAGATCCCCAAGGACCCAGCCGCCGCCATGAAACCACACGAGCATGGGGAAGGGGCCGGGGCCGGTCGGCGTGTAGATGCGCACGGGAATTGCTGTCCCAGGACCAGGGATGGTCTGCTGCACGACCCGCGCCACCTCGGGGCCGGCAGCCCTGGGACGGGCTTGGGCGTTGATCCGGGCTTGCTCAGGGGACACCGTATGGTTGGGGGGGAGTCCCAACGCCGCGAGTTGGTCGAGGACTTGTCTGGCTTGTGGATCGAGTGGCATAACATACCTTTCTCATCGGTCAATGTTGCATAGGAAGTCTGCGCGCCTGGCTAGATGTCTGTTTCATACATACGCTGCCAGTCCAACACCTTCGCGGGCATGGCCCGCTCCTACCAGAGCGCTGTGCACGAGGGTTTCCTGGAGGAGTGAGCCATGCCCGCGAGACACCCTTGCCTGGCACAGGACTTACGAAATGGACATCTAGCAGCCTGGCGCATGATGCACCCCGGCCTTGGCCAGGGCAAGATGCTGGAGTTCCTCGGCAAGTTCGAGGGTCCGCGTGGCAGCCTGCGAGGCGCGCTCTTGGGCCTCAGGAGTGGTGGCGAGACGCAGCAACAGACCACGTCCAAGCTGGTGGTGATAGGCTTCGTCGGGTTGGATAATGTCGCGATACAAGGTGGCGGTGCTCTGATGCCCACCGGCGACGCACCAGTCGATGAACTGCTGGTTTTTCACCACAGCGATGGCTTCACGCGTGAAGGGGCCCGCCGCAATACGTTCCACGGGGTCCGTCAGCGTGTCGAGGTAATTGAACAGTGGGCCATAGCCTTGCGCCAAGGGATCAAAGTCCGTCAGCTCCACCCCGAGGGCCTGCAAGTGCTCGGCAATCAAGCGATAGTGTTTCGCCTCATCCCCGGCTTGCCGGGCAAGGGCCAGCTTCACCTCGATGTCATCGCTCGAGACCAGCCAGCGCGCCGCTAACTCCGTGGCTTCCAGTTCGTTCTTGAGGGCGATTTTCAGAAGCAGATCGAGGCGCAGATCGCCAGCGCTTTCCGCCATCAGCGTCTCCGCTGGCGCCAGTCGGTCGAGAATTTCTTGATTGGCCGCCGTTAAATGCTCCACAAAGGTGAGCACATCCATGGGGTTTTTCCTTTTGCGTTGAGGCAACGTCGCACGCACCACACGGTTCGATAGCGCTATTATCCGGCCTGCTTGTCCACACTGTCAATGTGCCGTGCGGCAAGAGGTCCGTGGCGCGCCTGCTGCCGCAGCCCATGGCACGCTTAATCCTGCTCAAGGCGTTCTTCGTAGGATTCCACCCACACGACTGCGGTGGCCGCCCGGTGCTCCGTACGCGCGGTGAGCCGGACACGCCCGGTGGTGCTGGGCGCCGAGAAAGTGGTCCGTGCCATCCCCTGGTGCGTGGTCGCCTGGAGGGGAGACAGGACGGCCCCCTGGGCCCAGGCAGGTTCGAGAGCAAACGTCACCACAGCGCCATCTACCAGACGTCCCTGGTCATCTTGCACCCGCGCTATGACTTCGGTGGCGATGGGATAGTGCTCCGCAGCGTGGGCCGTATACACCCCAAGCCACACGGTTGGTAGCCAGACCGTGAGGGTGAGCGGCGCCCCGGGCACCCCGGACGTGCCGATGTGCTGTGGCGCACAGGCCCATTGCAGCCCCACCAGCCCAAGACTCAGCACACCCCGGAGGAGAGACAGAGCCCGTGTTGTAGAACGCTGGTGCATGATGACCTTCCTCACAAGATCGCGCCGGAAAGACTGAGCGCACAAGACCACGACGGCCATTGTGCGCCTCCGGGCACGTCTGCTTGTGGTCGGCAACGTTGCCAGTTGAGTCGCGCCGTGCCTAACGCGCCGTGGACTGTATTAGGTGCCCTCTCCCCCTAAAGCGCACAATATATGGATCAAGATGAGCCCAGAAGGAGAGGGCGTCCAACACCCTTAGAACATGGTACTGTCGCTTACCGCTTCCCCTTTGACGATACTGCGCAGCCGATTGCGAAAGGCCTGCAGCACGGCGTCGCTCTCCGCCGGCACCGCGTCAGGGGGTTCATTCGCCAGGATCTTGATATAGCTATTAAGGGTGGCTTGCTCCCGCGTGCCATGTGGGATGTCGAAGAACTCGACGTTGAACACGGGCAACTCACCGGGGCCAAAATACCCTGTGGCATACTTGCCAGTGCTTTCGGGATGCAAGGTATAACCTTCGAGACCATGGGTCCCCTTGCCCAGCACCTGACCCGTCTCCAGGTAATGCTCCATAACCGCCTTGGCGCCGTAGCGGTTGACTGGACAGACTTTCATGCAGATGGCGCAGCCTTCATAGCGCACCATCACCGGACGGCAGCGTTTGTAGGTGAGTTTATTTTTCTCCACCCCGCGCCACCAGATCTTCTCGCGCCCCAGAGCCCGTCCCGGACAGCGGTCCACACACACCTGGCAGGTCTGACATAGGGCATGGAAACCATAATCTATAGGTTGATCATAGGTCACCGGCGCATCCGTGGTGATGATTTGTAGGCGGCAGCGCGCTCCAGCATGTGGGGTCAACAATTGGCCATTGGCCCCCAACTGCCCCAGACCCGCTTGCACGAACATGGGAATGGTAGCGGCACTGTGATTCGAGGGGCCATGCACCTGGGCGTGATAGCCCAGAGAGCGGATGTAGTCCGCCATTTCCAGGCCTAAGGGCGCCTGGACCTCATACGTGCCGTAGTGGCCGTGTTCGGCGTCCATACTGGGGGCCGACTGCGTATCGTTGAAATCCTGCTCCAGGGCCAGGCAAATGGCGTGCGTGAATTTGACATGCTGCCGGCGGTCTTCATACACATAGCGCCGGTCGTGGGCGGTGATCCCGACGTCCAGATAGCCCAGCTCCCGCGCTTTGGCTTTAATGAGTTCCGTCACGTCTTCGCCCGTCGGCGTGCCGGTGGGCTCCAGGTTGCCCGAGGTATTCATCAAGCCATAAAACGGCTCCATGACCGCCTGGTGTTCGTGGTGGTAGTGTTGCATCTCCGGGGTGCCCACGGAGGGCGCCCACTCGGTGTCTGCGGCGTGCTCGACCTGCTGCCGCTGTAAGGGATATTCCCGGCTGTAAAAATCCACATCTTTGCTATGCTGGGGGATACCAGGGACAGTCGCAAAATCCTGGGGGACCGGAATGTCTACGGCGGGATCGCCGAGGCGACGGCCCGGACGGGTGACAACATGACTGATGGCGCGCATGATGTGCTCCTTTCCGCGGTGCTCAGACAGCGCTCATGGGATACTTCGTCCAAGGCAGGACACCCCATTATGCCACAACTGGGCGGAAAACACATCAAGGCAGATGGGCGCTTCGACGGGAGTGTGACGTGCCCGGCGTTGATCCTTGGGCACGCAGCTTGACAGGGACTGCTGTGTGGCCCAAGGATCATCACCTTACTTACTTCGGTTCAGTCGGGAATTTGGCGCGATGCCATTCGTGCCAACCGCCTTTGAGGGCAAACAGGTTGTTATACCCTTTGTCGGCGAGTTTTTGTGCCGCACGGGCACTGGTGTACTCATCCGGTCAAGCGCAGTAGAAGACCAGCGTTTTGTCTTCGGGGTATTGACTGGCCAAGGCGTCAAGCTGATCCGCCTCGACGCGCACCGCCCCTTTGATCTTTTCTTCGCTGGCTTTCCAATCCTGGCCAGTGCGGACATCAAGCACGACCACATTCGCATCACCCAGTTTGGCTTGGAGTTCCTCTTTAGTGATCTTGGCCACATCCTTGGCCAGCGCCGCCTGTCCCAGGGCGCCGACAAGGCAGAAACCGACGAGCACTGGCAGGATAAAAGACTTCGATGTTCTCCGCATAGCGCATCTCCTATGATGTATCATTTGTGACTCACGTCGTGCACGTGCCCCCTGTCGAGCCTGAGCAGCCGCGGAAGCGCAGCCAGCCTTGTATCTTTAGTGGGTGACGTGGGAGACTCCCCGTCACCCAGTCCCTGGACGTGACAGGCCGATATAGCCTTGGGACACTGAGACCGGAGCGTAGCGTGGGTCGTCACGTCCTGGACTCCCAGAGCCCGTACAG
>SXND01000232.1 GCA_005777235.1 Pseudomonadota bacterium | reverse complement strand
CCATTGATCAGGTTTTTCATCACCGAGTTGCCAATTTTGCCGTCTTCTGGCGTCGCCCCAATCACCGCCACCGCATCGGGCTGCATAATGCGCCGCATCGCCCGCAGAATCTCGTCTTGTGCGGGCCGGTAGCGCTGCACTGGCAGCACAAAATCCACCACGATGCGGACGTCCACCGCCGTGGCCCCGGTTGGGCTGGCAAACACCGGATTGAGGTCCATTTCGTGGATGTCTGGGAAGTCATGCACCAACTGTGAGACGTTGGCAATGAGCGTGCCCAGGGCCGCGCGATCCACCCCAGCAGCACCACGCACACCGCGTAAGACCGCGGCCCCGGCAATCTCGTCCAGCATGGACACTGCCTCCTGGGACGTTGCTGGTGCGAGACGGAACGTGATGTCCTGCAGCACCTCCACCAGCACTCCACCCAGCCCAAAGGCCACGAGCTTGCCAAAACTGGGGTCTGTGACCGCCCCGACAATGACTTCCTGGGCTGCGGGAAGCATCTGCTGCACCTGCACGCCGAGAATGTCGGCACTCGCGTTGTAGGCTCTGGCATTGGCCAGGATGGTGGCATAGCCCTGTTCCACCGCTGCCGCGCTGCTGAGGCCGGTGAGCACGCCGCCAGCGTCGGTCTTGTGCAGAATGTCAGGCGAGACGATTTTCAGCACGACGGGATAGCCCATCTCCTGCGCCAACCGCACCGCCTCCTGGGCCGAGGTGGCCAGGCCCTCTTGGGGCACTGGGATGCCATACGCTTCACATACCTGCTTGCCTTCAGGTGCTGTGAGGGATGTGCGTCCTGCTACTCGTACCTGATCGAGCACGGCCCGGACTGTTGCGCGATCGTAGTTCATCATCTCCCTTTCTGTGCGGCTTTAAAAACATGAAAGGCTTGATTTTTCATCGTATAATGTTTTGAGTCGTTGCCTAAATTTTGCTGTACGATAAGACACCCCTGGGAGGAGTGTCAACGGTTTTTCACGTGTACAGCGGCCACAGACGTACGCTAGAATGGTGCACCGCACCAGAGAAGGCCAATGCGCATACCCGGACCCTCTGCACGTCTGACCCCAACGCAGGTCCTTAAAACCGTGGCGGCGTTGTTACAGCGTCCCACCCCGGTACCACATCAGGCGCCACCGTGCGCCTGGTGCCAGGGGCCCACGATGTGGACCACCGGCAACAAAACCCGCTGCACGCGCTGTGGCTACATCCCGTCGTGACATGACGGCGGCTGTGTGTGACACAGCCCGGCTCGGCTAGGACTTCTCCCACAGATGCGTACTGGCATAGCGCTCGCCGAGGTCGTTGAACAGCGTCACGATATGCCCGGACTGCAGCGTTTTCGCGACCGCCGCGACCCCTTGCATATACGCCCCGGAGGATTGCCCGACAAAAAACCCTGCCCCGGCTAGGCGCCAGCACATGTCGTAGGCCGCTTCCACGGACACATCAACACGCTGATCAATCACGCTCTGGTCGAGAATCGCCGGCACAATGGCATCCGGTGTGCCGAGGGGTTTGAGCCCCTCAACGCCGGGAAATTCTTCCGGGATGATGGCAATCACTTGAATGTCAGGGTTGTGCTCCTTGAGCCGCTTGCCAATGCCCGTGATCGCCCCTCCGGTACCGATACCACCGACAAAATGCGTCACCTTGCCCGCGGTTTGCTCCAGGATTTCGACCGCCGTGCCATGATAGTGCGCCTGCCAGTTACTGACATTGCTGTATTGATCGGCGAAGAAATAGCGCTCCGACTCGCGCTCGGCCAGACGATGCACCTCGCGCAGCGCTTCGTCATAGCCTTTGAGGGCATCGGTGGTGATGAGTTTTGCCCCATGTGCCACAATGCGCTTACGCCGCTCCAGGCTGGCGTTGGCGGGGATGACCAGGTGGACTGGATATTTCAACACGGCCCCAAGCATGGCATAGGCGATGCCGGCGTTGCCGGAACTCGAATCCAGGATGATCTTGCCCGGACGTAGGGCCCCACTGGCTAAGGCGTCCATGAGAATTTGCCGCACGGGACGATCTTTCAGCGATCCGCCGGGATTAAAGTATTCGAGCTTGGCAGACACCGTCACGCCGGGACATTCCTGCGTCAGAATATCGACGGGGACCAACGGCGTGTTGCCAATGGTACGGAGCAAAGGATAGTGCTGGAATAACGTGTCGCGTTCCTGTGGCGATAGCATGCTGTGGCTCGTGCACTTTCTCAAAGGACGTTCATACGGGCATGGTGCCTATCTCTACGAAGGAGGCCCACCGGTGGAGAGCACGGGCTATTGTGCCACAAGTGCTGTCGTGCGACCAGCCTAGACTGACGACCTCGCACATAAATACAGCCCTTCCTCGTGCGTGGCGCAGAGCCAGCTGTGCAGGAGTGTGAGCCCGCTCTCTGCTAGTACCTCGGGCATCACCTCAGGGGTAAAGCGAGTGGAGAAAAACACGTCGATGGACTCACCTGCGCTCAGCGCCACGTGCTCACCGTCCAGGACGAGCTGGAGCGCTTGCTGGATCACGGCGACGGCCTGGATCTGCCAGAGATGCCCATCAGGGCGGAGCAGGTGCGGTTGCACGCTCAGATGTATCTGCTCCAGGGCCAGGCCCAGACTCGTGAGCGCCCCAGTATACCAGGCATGGGCATACGGATTGTCGTACTGCGGCAGAATGCGCCCAACAGCCTCGGCATACAGCCCAGGGGAGAGATTGGCCGACAGCAACACCAGGTCGCCGGGGCGCATGAGGCTGCGGAGATACGGCAGAAAGCTACGATAGTCCACATTGGGCAGCATCCCGAAACACCCCAGGAGCCGTCGGTGCCTCGGCGTTTCGTGTTGGGCCAACCAGGCGCTCAGATCAGGCCGACTGTCAAAATCCACCACGAGGGGCGCCGTAGTCAGGTCAGCGAGCCAGGGCTGCACGCGCAGCAGCGTTTCCAGCACGAGAGCGACGCTCGCGTCCATCGGCGTGAACAGCACCGGTGCCCCCTGTTGTATCGCCTGTGTGAGACAGAGCGCATCTTTCATGCCACCACCGCACCCAAGGCTAACGTAATGCAGTGGCGGAGAGGCCAGCGCCCTGAGGGCGGTCTGGAAAGCTTGCTGATAGAGGTCGAGCAGCGCCGCTGCGGTACGCGACGGGGCATAGGCCTGGTGGTAGGCCAGCCAGCGCTGCGCCTGGGCTGGGGAATCATAGAGGAACTTTCCTGGCAGACGCCGCGCGCGTAGGCCGTGCCGCAATTGCTCAGACACACGTTGCGGATACTGCGAGTCATGCACCGTCAACGTCACGGCCATAGCGGCAAGCTCTGCTTCGGGGCCGCGAGAGGAGCACTGCCGTGACGCAGGTCAGCCGCCAACTCGCGTAAAAACGCCGCCTGACCGCCACGAAAGACAAAAGAAGGATTGCGTTCTTGGATCCAGTCGGCGAGTTCCTGGAGGCTATAACCGTGCACGAGATAGGCCGCCAGCAGCATGGTCGTGGTGCGTCCGATACCGGCCAGACAGTGTGTGACCACGGTTTTGTTGGCGGCCAGGGCCTCACGCAGCGTCTCCGCAAAGGCGTACACCTGGTCGCGCTGAGGTGGCGTGACGTCTTCCACCGGCAGGTGATGCAGTTCAAACGCGGCCCGCAGCTCGGGATGATCCAGCGGCTGTTCGAGGAGCGACACCAACACCGTGACGTTGTGCTGTTGCAGAAAGGCCACTTCGTGTTGGCGCTGTTGCTGACTCGGGAGGAGCCGGAGCGCCGGACCCGTCGGGGCATCGACCCAGGCGATGTCGTCAAAAATCCCCGTTTTGGCGTTGAGGCGCTCTGCCACATGCAGCAAGGATGTCCGGTCACCCAACCGCGCCAGGCGCTCGCGCACGGCCTGCGGCGACACGTCGTAATAGGTGGCGACTTTGGGGCCGTACTCGTCGAGATGGCTCCAGAGATCAGCGAGTGCCGGGGTGGGCGCGTGCTGCTTACCCAGCCAGCTCAGCAACAGTCCTTCCTCCAGCGAGAGGTCAAACCAGTGACAGCGGTTAAAACCGGGTCGCCCCATTCCGCCCACACGGCCCTCACGGAACCACCAAAAACTGCGCAACGGGTGTTGTACGAGCATGTACACCTCCTGCCTAGGATTCTCTCTGCCGCAAGACTCTGGCCAGCCCGTCTGGATGAAGGATTGTACGAGACGTGGGCGCAGTTTGCAGACAAAACTTCTGCGGGGAAGGGTAGCCAGGCGCGAGAGCCATGGGGGGAAGCATAGGGGAGGAGAGCGGAACTGGGGCCACAAGCGTGGCCCCAGTCAGCGGCACATAGCGCAGCGGTTAGTCCGCAGCGGCTGGCACGGCCTCCAGCTTCGACTGGATCACCTGTTTCAGCTTGCGCACCCGGATGAGGTCGGGCATGATGTTGCCCTCTTCTTTCCGGTCAAAAATCTTTTCCCCGTCGAGATACACTTCAAAGCGGCCATTGGCGCCAGGGGTTAAAGAGACGCCAGTATCACCACCAAACGTGCTGAAAAACTCGTTCGCCACCCACGTGGCGGTTGCGAGATGTTTTCAAGCGACGCAGTACACGATATCGACGAGGGCTTTCCATTCCGAGGCCATCTGGAACCTCCTTCTGTAGAGATGAAGCGATTGTCCATGGCATAAGCCATCGCTAAAGTCTACTCGCTCCTGGGAGGAAGTCAAGGAGAGGGAAGCCGTTGGGCCAGGCGGCGCCTGAGATGTGCGGAGACGCCTGGCAGACCAAGGCAGGTGTGGTGTCGGTGGTCCCAGGGCCGGGCGAGGCCCACCAGGCCCTGGGCCGTGCGGCCCGACACCTCAGCGGTCGGCTCCTGGGTGTGCTATCATCCCCCATAGCGTAGGCTTGCTGCGCACGCCCAGCCCTGATTGCGCGAGTTGACGTCCTCCCCCTACTGAAGTAGGGGGATTCCTGGAAGCGTCGCACGTCCGCGACGGAGTATGTTGTGACTAGCATTGGTATCGCGATTATGCGCAACCCCGCAGTTCGTACAACACCACACTCTTACGCCCAGTGCACTCAGTCCACTCGGACCAGTCCTTGCGAGACAGGCCGAGCCAGTCACACTGGACCCGGATGCATTGACTTCGCCGTAGGCCACTCCAAGCCTGTTGGCTTTGTACTCCAAGAGCGTGCGAAGCGGACCCCAACCGGCATCGTGTACCGACTTGGCCATG
>SXND01000231.1 GCA_005777235.1 Pseudomonadota bacterium | reverse complement strand
GTAAGGTCTGTTGAGAGGGGCGGATTGCGCTGGACATGCTCCGAGAATCCCGTGCCGCCGGCCGAGACCACACGACTCAAGCGTTACATAAGGCACGCAGGGGATACCCATGACCCAGAATCTTTACTACAGTGTCCATATTTCTACACTAATACGACTGCTGGGTTCTCGATTTCTGGTGCGTTAGGTGGGGCATGCATCGTCTGCGCTGAGTGCTGGTGCTGGCGTCTTGAGCACCGCAGATGGTTGTATGCGGTGTTTGTTGTGGCAATGGCAAGTCTCTCAGGCTTCATAGTTTCTTTCTATAATGACAGCTCTATCCTATTACTTTTTCCAACCTGGCAGGCACTGGTCTTAGCGTCCATGAGGATAGGCGTAGTGATTACTCAAAAGGATGCTTAGCGCTACATGCCAGCCGTCGCCCCCGCACAATACCCCCGCAAAAAGCGCGCCGTATGCGACGCCTCGGGATGCGCCAGCAGATGCGCTGGTGGTCCAGCAATCACCACCTCATCCCCAGCCGCACCGCCTTCCGGGCCGAGGTCAATGATGTAGTCGGCCTGGCGGATCACTTCTAAATTATGCTCGACGACGATCACCGTATTACCCTGCTCCACCAGGGCTTGCAGCACGTGCAGGAGCTTTGCAATATCCGCCAGGTGCAAGCCAGTGGTCGGCTCATCCAGCAGGTACAGCGTGCCCGACTGCGACGAGCGGCTCAGCTCATACGCCAGTTTGATGCGCTGGGCCTCGCCGCCGGAGAGGGTGTTGCTCGGTTGGCCCAGCGCCAGATACCCGAGCCCGGCGTCCGCCAGGATTTGGAGCGGGCGAGTAATGGACACATCCAGACCCTTCGACAACCCAGGAGAACATAGACCTCAGCACTCAGCGCGGGAGCGCCAGCAGAGTCATAAGGTGCTGCACAGCCTCTTGGATGTGCCCCTGCAGCTCCAGATCATCTGCATGATCGAGCAGTATGCCCATCAGCACCTCATCAGGATAGCGCTGGGTATCCTGGTGCATAAGCGCGATGAGGAAGCTGGTTACGCGGTGTTGCACCTCATTAATACGGCGCAGTCGTGCCGGTTGGCTGATTCCCTGCTCTCCGACTTCATACGTATCGCGGGCGATGATCGTCAAAGCATGGGCCAGGTGGAGCAGGAAGGCGCTTTGCTCCTGGGGACAATACTGGCGGAAGCTCGCGATGGCCTGTTGCACATGCATGGCACGACCTCTGGTTAGGGTGTGAGATCCAGGGGCAGTCTATTGACATCAACACCACGTTCCTCAAGAACCTTGATGCGGGTATTCCCGTTCATGATGCGCCCATCGGGTTTGACCTGCAGCGACTCAACACGCCCGGGTTGCAGGGATTCCACAATAGTCGCCGTTGACTGCCGGCGCCAATACTCCAACACGAGACGATTGCCTCCGGTTTCAAGCGTCTGCTCAGCATGGATACGGCGCAGCGGTGGCAGTATAGACAACGTCTCTCATGGTGCTTAGCGCTGCATGCCAGGCGTAACGCCCTCACAATACGCCCGCAAAAAGCGCGCCGTGTGCGACGCCTCGGGATGCGCCAGCAGATGCGCTGGGGGACCGGCAAGCACCAGCTCCCCCCCAGCCATACCGCCTTCCGGGCCGAGGTCGATGATGTAGTCGGCCTGGCGGATCACTTCGAGATTATGCTCGACGACCACCACCGTATTGCCCTGATCCACCAGGGCTTGCAGCACGTGCAAAAGTTTCTCAATATCCGCCAGGTGCAAGCCAGTGGTCGGCTCGTCCAGAAGGTACAGCGTGCCGGACTGCGACGAGCGACTCAGCTCATAGGCTAGTTTGATGCGCTGCGCCTCGCCGCCAGACAGGGTGTTACTCGGCTGGCCCAGGGCCAGATAACCCAGCCCGGCGTCCTCAAGGATCTGTAACGGGCGTCGGATGTTGGCCAGACCGGCAAAGAACGCGACGGCTTCGCTCACGGTGAGCGCCAGGAGGTCGGCAATGTGCTTGCCGTTGTAGCGAATGTCTAAGGTTTCCTCGGTAAAACGTCGGCCAGTGCACGTATCACAGGGCACGAAGACGTCCGGCAAGAAATTCATCTCGACTTTGCGCTGGCCCTGGCCGCTACAGGCGGCACAACGCCCGCCGGCAACGTTAAACGAAAAACGTCCGGGGGCATAGCCGCGCAGGCGAGCCTCGGGGGTCTGGGCCAGGATGCGACGTATGTCGTCGTAAAAGCCGACATACGTCGCCGGGTTAGAGCGCGGCGTCTTGCCAATCGGCGTATGGTCCACTTCCAGCACGCGGCGCACGGTCTCGGCGCCCTGCAACCGGTCATGCGCCCCCACCCGGCCCGTGTAGCCGCTCAGGTGATGGCGTAGGGCCGGGTACAGCGTATGCTTCACCAGGGTGCTTTTGCCAGAGCCCGATACGCCAGTGACGGCGATGAAGGTGCCGAGCGGGAAGTGTACGGTGATGTTTTTGAGATTGTGCTCACGCACGCCCTCGAGAGTCAGCATGGGGGCATCGTGCACCGGACGCTGGCGTCCGGCCTGGGTCTGGTGCCAACCATTGCTAAGATAGCGCCCGGTGATGGAGGTGGGATGGCGGGCCAATTCCTGCACAGTACCAGCGGCTACGACGTAGCCACCCTGGCGGCCGGCGCCGGGACCGAGGTCGATGATGTGATCGGCCTGGCGGATGGTGTCTTCGTCGTGCTCCACGACCACAATGCTATTGCCCTGCTGTTTCAAGCGCTGCAAGGTGCCCAGCAGGCGGGCATTGTCGCGTGGATGCAGGCCAATGGTCGGCTCGTCCAGCACATAGCACACGCCGCGCAGGTTGGAACCCAGTTGCGCGGCCAGGCGCAGGCGTTGGGCTTCGCCGCCGGACAGGGTGTCACTTTGGCGATCCAGCGTCAGGTAGCCCAGACCCACCTCGTGCATCCATTGCAGGCGGGCGACGATTTCCGGCAGCAGCGGCTCGGCAATGGCGCGCTCGCGGGGGGTGAAAGTGAGACGCGGCAGGCAGTCCACCGCGGCGGCGACCGGTAGGGCGACCAGATCCCCGAGGGCCTGTCCGGCCAGGCGCACGGCGCGGGCCTGGGGGTTGAGGCGGGTACCGTGACAGGCCGTGCAGGTGACGGCGCGCATGAACTGCGTCAGGTAGGTGCGCACGCTCTCACGGGTGCTGCCTTCGAGCAGGCGGCGGCAGTGCGGCAGGAGGCCCTCAAACGTGCCAGCGCGCCCGCTCATGCCGTGCCAGAAAGCCTGGCGCTGGCGCTCGCGCACAGCGGCAAAGGGTTGCTGTATATCAATGCCGAGCTGCGTGGTGGCATCGCGGAGCAGGCGCTCGCGGTGCCGGGCCTGAAACGGCCCACCGTGATACAGGGCCAGGGCGCCCTGCTCCAGGGACAGGCGCGCATCGGGCATGAGCAAGGCGATGTCGAAATCGCTGCTGGCGCCCATACCGTTGCAGATGGGGCAGGCGCCGTGCCGACTGTTGAAGGAGAACAGACGAGGGTCCAGTTCGGCAAAGCTCAGCTTACAACGTGGGCAGAAGAATTTCAGGCTATACAGGTGTTCTGCATGGTCCGGGGCGAGCACCACACAGGCGCCCTGGCCCAGGTGCACAGCGCGCTCGATCAGGCTCTGCACGGCGCGGCGACGCTGGCGCGTTAGGTGCAGCGTCCCAACCACAAAGTCAATGTCGTGCTCGCGGTAGCGATCGAGCACCGGCGGCGGCTCCAGGGCCACGAGGCTGCCGTCAAGCCGCACCTGCGTCAGGCCGTTTTTTTCGGCCTGCGCCAGGACTTCCTTGTGAAAGCCTTTGCGCCCGCGCACCATGGGCGCCAGGACGGTGATCTCCTGCTCCGCATAGGTGGTGCTGAGGTGCGCTAAAATCTGCTCGGCACTCTGCGAGGTAATCTGTAAGTCGCACTGCGGGCAATGTTGCACGCCGATCTTGGCATAGAGCAGGCGCAGGTAATGGTACACCTCGGTCACCGTGGCCACGGTGGATTTGCTGCCGCCGCGCGTAACGCGCTGCTCAATGGCCACGGTGGGCGGCACGCCACGCACGATGTCCACGTCAGGCCGACTCAAGGGTTGTAAAAATTGCCGGGCATAGGCCGACAGGCTTTCCATGTAGCGGCGCTGCCCCTCGGCAAACACAATATCAAAGGCCAGGGTGGATTTGCCTGAGCCACTCAGGCCAGTGATGACCACGAGTTGATCGCGCGGGATGCGCACGTCGATGTTTTGCAAATTATGCTGCCGGGCACCACTCACAGTGATGGCATGGCCGTTACTGGGCACGGGCCGGGCTGGGGCCTGCGGCGGCGCCATCTGATAGGCATCCGTGGCCTGCGACGACAGATACGGGCGTAGGCGCTGGCCCGTATACGAGGCCGCGCACTGGCTGACGTCTTCCGGTGTGCCACAAACGACCACGGCGCCACCGGCATCGCCGCCTTCGGGGCCGAGGTCAATGAGGTAATCGGCGCTCTTAATCACCTCCATGTTATGCTCGATCACCAGCAGCGAGTGCCCCTGTTCCAGCAGGCGCTGCAAGGCGCGCATGAGCACATGAATGTCCTCAAAGTGCAGCCCGGTGGTGGGCTCGTCGAAGATGAACAGGCAGGTGCCGTGCTGCGCCATACTCATGTGCGAGGCCAGCTTGAGGCGTTGCGACTCTCCGCCAGACAGCGTGTTCAGGGGCTGCCCTAGGCGGATGTAGTCCAGACCGACTTCCTGCAGGGGGCGCAGAGCCTGCAGGATGGCCGGGGTATCGTGAAAAAACGCCACGGCCTCGCTGACTGTCTGCTGCAGCACGTCCATAATGTTGCAGCCACGATAGCGCACCTCCAGCAGCTCAGGGCGAAAGCGCGCTCCCTCGCACTCCGGGCAGGCGACAAAGATATCCGACAGAAACTGCATCTCCACCTTCTCAAAGCCGCTGCCCTGGCAGGTTTCACAGCGCCCGCCGGGGGTGTTGAAGGAGAACATGCCGGCCGTGAAGCCGCGCTCCTGCGCCGCTGGCGTGGCGGCAAACAGGCGGCGGATGTGGTCGTAGGCTTTGACGTAGGTGACCGGGTTGGCGCGTGGAGTACGGCCAACGGGGGACTGATCGACCATCACCACGTCGTCAAGCAGCGTGCTGCCCTCAATCGCCCGGCAAGCGCCCGGCGGGCCCGCCGCGCTGCCGCGCGCTTTGTGCAGGCCGTTGTACAGTACCTCGTGCACCAGCGTGCTTTTGCCGGAACCCGACACGCCAGTGACGCACACCAGCAGGCCCAGGGGAATGCTGACATCAAGGTTTTTGAGATTGTTCTGCGTGGCGCCGCGGATCGTGATGGCATGGCCGGGGCGCACCGGACGGCGCTGTGCGGGCACCGGGATGACGCGCTTGCCGGACAGGTACTGCCCGGTAAGCGAACGCTCCTCCTGCAGCAGCCCGGCGGGGGCACCATAATACACCACCTCGCCGCCGCGTTCCCCGGCCCCTGGGCCGAGGTCGAGGATGCGGTCGCTCTGGCGCATGATTTCCGGGTCGTGCTCCACCACCACAATGGTGTTCTGATTCGCCTTCAGGTGTTGCAGAATGCGCACCAGCCGCCGGCTGTCACGCGGGTGCAGGCCAATGCTCGGCTCATCCAGGATATACAAGGTGTTGACCAGCGACGAGCCCAGGGCCGTGGTGAGGTTGACGCGCTGCACCTCGCCCCCGGACAGGGTACGCGATTGCCGGTCCAGCGTGAGATATTCGAGACCCACCTCCACCAGGTAGTGCAAGCGGCTGACAATTTCCCCCAGTAGCAAGGTCATGGCCGGATCGTGGCGATACGCCTCAGCCAGCTCGCGGCAAAAGGCGTAGGCCTCACCCACCGGCATGGCGCAGACCTGTGTCATGTCCTTATCACGGATACGTGTTAATAGCGCCTCGGCTTTCAAGCGTCCACCATGGCAGGTGGCGCAGGTCACGTAGCTACGATAGCGGGCCAGGAAAATGCGCACGTGCATGCGGTAGGTGCGCGTCTCCAGCCAGGCGAACCAGCCGCGAATGCCCTCGTATTCCCCGCCGTCGCCATCGAGGAGAGCCTGGCGCTGCGCCGGGGTGAAATCGGCATACGGCACGTCGGTGGGAATACCCTGCGCGGTGCAGAAGGCCATGAGCGTGCGGCGTTCGTAGGTCGTGCTCGGGCTGCTCCACGGCTTGATCGCACCCTGCTCTAGCGTCTTGCGCGTATCGGGCACGATCAAGTCGAGATCGAGGTCAATCGTGCGCCCAAAGCCCTGGCAGGTGTCACAGGCGCCCAGCGGGCTGTTAAAGGAAAACAGGTTGGGCACTGGATCGCGGTAGCTCAGGTTGCAGTCGGGGCAGTGCAGTTGCTGGCTGAATTTGTGCTGTTGGCCATCCGGGAAGTGTACCGTGACTAAGCCCTGGCCAAAGCGCAGGGCCTGCTCCAGCGAATCCAGCAGGCGCGCCCGCCGCGCAGGCTGCAGCGCCACCCGATCCACCAGTACATCGAGCCTGCTCCTAGCCTCGGGCAGCGGCACCTCACCCTCCAGGCGCACCACTTGCCCCTGTACCAGCAGGCGGGTGAACCCCAGGCGCTGTAAGCTCAAACGCAAGGCCTCGTGGCTTTGCGACGCTGGCCAGGCATGCGGGAAGCTGAGCATGACCGTCTGTCCTGGTGCTTGCGTCAAGAGAGCCGTGGCAATGCTGCCCGCGTGGCTGCGCTGCACGGGCTTGCCGCACTGCTGGCAGTGCAGCTGGCCGATTTTGGCAAACAGCAGGCGTAGGTGGTCGGCCAGCTCGGTCATGGTGCCGACCGTAGAGCGCGAGTTTTTGATCGGGTTGCTCTGGTCAATGGCAATGGCTGGCGGGATGCCCTCGACGCGCTCGACCAGTGGCTTGTGCATGCGCTCTAAAAACTGCCGGGCATAGGCCGAGAAACTTTCGACGTAGCGCCGCTGGCCTTCGGCGTACCGGGTGTCGAATGCCAGGCTGGATTTCCCCGAGCCGCTGACGCCGGTGATGACGATCAGCTCGTGCAGGGGCAGGTCGAGCGTGAGGTTTTTGAGGTTGTTCTGGCGTGCGCCGACAAGACGGATGACTTCTGCTGGCATGAATGGTGATGCTCCACCGCAGTTTCAGGTGTACACAGTCCGTCTTTGCGGTGCACGACGGCCTGCTCCGTGTCTCCCAGATTGGTGCACTGTCGTTGTCTTGGGTCGAGAGGACACGTCCTAAGGTCGTGGCCCGGTCCAGTAAGGCAGGGTCAGGCAGACGCCTCCCGCCATGACATTCCTGAGTTGTGTGAGTGCGCTGCCTCTGCGTGGCATCCGATTGCGCGACGAACGTTTTAGGCGCGCTTCGCCGTGAACACGTGGCCCGCAACGGCAGACACGCAAAGTAGAGACACCTCCTAAAGGGACGCCTTGCCGCGGCTAGCCAGAACGGATCACGCGAGAATTCCACAGACTGCTGGGGTGGCTGTTCCGCGAACTTCTGTTGTAGCTAGAGGTTCACTAAGGTCTCAACCTGGACTCCATGCCGTCGTGCGTGTTGCTCAAGCGCCGAGAGGAGATCGGCTTCAATAGGAACCGCACAGGCCGTCTGATAGGCGACATCCGGTGCATCAAGATTGTTAAAATCCGTGAAGTCGTGCGTGTCCCAGAACTCCCCCATGTTTTCCAAGGTATCGGCCTGGGAAATACTACTGACGTTCTGTACGTCCATAGGCTCTCCGTTTGTTGGGACATGGCACGCGCACTGATAAGGATGGCGGTCGCCGTGCGGGCTTATGGACAAAAAATACGACCACATAGCGTCCGGAAAAGGTTTGGCCAAAAGCGGCATAGACATCCTCGCCTGCCGTGTGCCCGTACTCGGCAAAGCGAATACGCGGGTGACTGAGGAGCACCTCCCGCGCCTCGCGGACCGTCATGGAGTGCTTGACAGCCAGTTTGTCGCTCATGTCGTCAGGACAGACGATATAGTCAATGCGCATGACACGAGTATATCAGCTTTTCTGTCGCCCCTTACGAGACTTTCAGGCCATTTGCGCTCCTGCGAGGTGATGCTAGCCCTACTGGTTACGGGCTCTCTCTCCCCGCGTCTCGGGCGCCGCACGCTGGCGCTCACCTATCGCTGGAAGCGGGAGCGACGCAGGAGCGGACGCGGTAAGCAGGCAGGTGCAGTGCTTTGTTCGGCTGGGCTTGGCGTTATGTCGGGTGCCTGCCTTCGGGTTTTCTGCTTGGACACAGCCTGTGCATTCGCAAAAAAAATAAACGTTCATCGATAGTCACAGAGACCTGGGCTTTAGCCCGTGGAAGCCTCGGGGATTTATCCCCAGAGGAGGAAACGCTTTCCCTGGTTTTCGCCAAGAGAGTTACCTGTGATATACGTATGTGATAAATTTTTCGCATGAAAACCATACGTACTCTTGCCTGCAAACTTGCGCCGACCGCGGAGCAACGCCTCGAACTAGACGCCACACTTGTGGCCTTCGCGGATGCCTGCAATGTTGTCGCTGCGTTGGCACGCTCGCTCCATACGAGTAACAAAGTGACGCCTCGCAGAGCGTTTGAATCAGCCTCCCCTAGCCTCCCCTCAACAGCGTCTCTCCGCCGCGCCCCCTCTGCAGCCACGCTGGCGGTGCCTCCGTCCTGGCCGTGCCGGCATGGCGAGCCTGCGCGCTGGCGCGACGCTCGGC
>SXND01000230.1 GCA_005777235.1 Pseudomonadota bacterium | reverse complement strand
GGAATGGATCGACCTGGCAACCTCTGCCGCAAAGTTACAGGCCTCGGCAAAGGCCACAAGTGTGGCATCCAATTCCGTACGTTGCTCGTCAGTTGGCACAAGTTTGCAGGCAATCGTGCGTACGGTTTTCATGCGAATATTGTATCACATGCGTATATCACATACAATGCCTCTGGCTCAAGCCGGGAACGTTTCCTCTACTGCCGATAAATCGGCGTGGCTTCCACGCGCTAAAGCGCTATTTCTGTGAGACCGGATAGCCCACCGCCAGACGCGCCGTCAATTCCTGTTCCCGTGGGCGGTCGTCGCCATTCAGAATCCATTCATAGGCCACCTCGCCAATCAGATCGAATGGTCCCAGCGCTATGCCCGCAGTCAGAAACGGCTCAATGGCGTGTTCGCCGCCCAGCCTGCGGGCGCGCGAGCCGGCGGGCAGTTTCATTTCGAGCCCAAACGCCACCAGGGCACGATATTGCACAGACTTGAACACCTGGAGCTTGGCTTGCAGCTCGATATCCCCAAAACCGGCGACCACCTTGCCGGCATCGGGATCAAGGACGGTGAAGGGGATTTCGACCTCAAGCTGCACACGCGGCAGGACCGGCCACTCCAGGGCCAGGAGCGCTGCAGTTTCACGGCCCTCCGGCCCCTTGCTATGGACCATCTGGCCTTCGAGTTCGCGCTCAGTGACCGGTCGTCTGGTCGCTAAAGGATAGAAAAAACTGATATTGGGTTCTGCGTATTGGGCGTAGGCTGGGGCGAGGGCCCCACCGAGCAGTAACACCAGCCCGAGCGTGATATAGCGCATGTGCGTCTCCTCATGTTTGGCGAGCAGGCACGCGCCTCACTCAGCGATGATGCGCCCCTTGGCGGTCTTCTCGTGAAATTCCCCAACGAAGACGTACGTGCTGGGTTTGAGGGCCGGCATTTTCAGTGGCAGGGTTTTCCCGCCAGGCACCATTTTCTCAATGCGGAGTGTGGCGATTTCAAATTCCTCCTCCTCTTTGTCCTTGTTGGTGATGACCAGGACGAACGGGGTATTGGCCTTGACCCGCAGTTCTTCCGGTGTAAAGCGGTGCTGCTCGAGCGTGAGGGTCAGTTCTGGCGTGGTGTCTGCAGCAGACGCGCACGCGGCACTGAGAGCGAGGGAGAGCGCGATGATCGGTAGGAGCGATGTGAGACGTTGCACGGAGTTTCTCCTTGGTGACAGAGCCTTGTAGAGACAGACGGTGCTTGCGGGGGATGACTATAAATGATTTTGAAAATCATTTTCAAGATAAAAATGTGTGGGAGACAGAACGTCCGGGCCGAGGCGTCACAGGCCGGGGAATGCGGCCATCCTGGGCGCTTCCCCAGCCGGCGGGACGCCCGCGCTCCCAGGGAAGAGGTCTATGGCGTTGCCACCATCGCCCACGGCCAAGCGACGCAGGGGATGCAGTCTCGCTGGGACTGTGGCACAATAGCGCCCGCATGGCTTACGACACGTACCATGGAGGCTGGCGCTGGGGCTGGCCTGGGTGACGGACATTGGGCACCACGGCGGAGGAGAGCAGCAACATGGAGACAGGCCAAGGTGCATCCTCGCAGCCTGGCGCCTCTGACACGGTGGCTCAATCAGGCGAGAACACCATGACACCTCTCAATCTGCGTGGTGAGAACCTGCGCGGGCGCAATTTCACCCGAGAAGCCTGCCGCAAAGGGCGGGATTTTCTGCAAGGGGCCGACTTGCGGCAGGCGGATCTACGCGGCGCCAGGTTGCGCGGGCTGGATCTGAGCCGGGCGGACTTGCGCGGCGCCAAGCTGCAGGGGGCGGATTTGCGCCAGGCGACGCTGGTGGGCGCGGATTTGCGCCAGGTGGTGACGGGGGTGCGGTGGCAGGCGAGGGTGCTTAAAAGTGCGGCTATATTGTCCTTGACTGCCCTACAAGGCTCCCTGTTTGCACTCATGCTCATGGTCTTCACTCTGCTCAGGCATGACCAAGATCTCCAACCGTGGGGAGACCTTCTTGCCGCGATCTATGCTGCTCTGGTGTGCCTTTATCTTATCCTTCTCGTGTGGCGCGGAGTTCTTCCAGCTCTAAGTATCGGGCTTTCTTCCTCCGTAGTCGCAGTCGCAGTCGCAGTCGCAGGCGCAGGCGCAGGCGCAGTCATAGGCGTAGTCGTAGGCGTAGGCGCAGGCGCAGTCGTAGGCGCAGTAGTAGTATTAGTCATAGTAGTAGTAGCAGTCATAGTAGAAGGAGCAGGAGTAGGAGAAGGAGTAGTCGTAGGTATAGGTGTAGATGTAGTCATAGGAGTATTAATAGTTATAGTTTTAGGAGTAGGAGTGATAGACTTCGTCGTTATGGCTCTCCTGGCGATGTGCTACATCGCGGCATTCTGGTACGCCTCATGCCGTGCCTGGCGCGACGACCCGCGCTTTGCTCTGCTCCGGCGTGTAGGCCTGTGGTGGCGCTGCTGGCTGGGCACCAATTTCACCCAGGCTGACCTGCGTAACGCGAACCTCACCGGCGCCCGGCTAGGCCAGGCCAGGTTGCGGGGCGCCACGCTGCACCACACCTGCCTGCGTGAGGCCCGAGATCTGCACTATGCCCAGGACAAAGACACCCTGCTGGCGGACCCTGTCGTGCGCCAGCTCCTGGTCACTGGCGCCGGGCAAAACGGCGCCTACGCCAGGAAAGACCTGCGGGGCGCCTCTCTCGTCGCCGCCAACCTGCGTGACGCGGATCTCACCGAGGCCGACGTCAGCGGTGCGGCTCTGTGCCAGGGGGACCTGCGTGATGCCAACCTCACCAAATTACAGGCCATTGGGACCGATTTTACCGGCGCCAACCTCACCGGCGCCTGTGTGGAAGCCTGGAACATTGATCACACCACGAAGTTAGATGACGTGGTCTGCGCCTATGTCTACCTCCTGGGTGGGCACGGCGAGCGCCGCCCGGCTAGTGGCCAGTTTGGGCCGGGGGAGTTCACCAAGCTATTTGAGGAAGTGTTTCACACCGTGGACCTGATTTTTCGCGATGGTATTGACTGGCAAGCCCTGCTGGCCACGGTGCAGCGTATCCGTCAGCAGGCCGGGTCGGACGCCGCTGAGGTACGGGTACAAGGCATTGAAGACAAAGGCGACGGGGTGTTCGTTGTACGCGTGCATGCGCCGCCGGGGATGCCCAAAGAGCGTCTGCACGCCGATTTACGCGCCGGGTATCAGGAGAAACTGGCACGCATCGAAGCCAGGTATCAGGAGCAACTGGCGGGGCGAGATACCGTGCTGGCCGTAGAGCGTCAGCACAACGCCTCGCTGACGCACATAGTAGAATCACTGGCCAGCAAGCCACTGGTTGTCTATCAAGGAGGGACCATGCACGTCGATGATCATCGTCGCGAAGTCCACGTTGGACGCGACAACACCGGGCAACTCAACCTCGGCGATCACAGTCTCCAGGTAGCCGAGAGCATCAAGGGCCTCCCTGAAACCGACACGGCGGCCCAGATGCTGAAGCAGCATCTTGACGCCTTACGGCGCTTGCTCGATGCTGAAACCACGCTGGCGGAGCCCGACAAAACCGAGGCGCTGCATCAGGTACACACGCTGGCCAGGGCCGCTGCAGAGCCCCATGCGCCAGCCGCGCAGGCCAGAGCCCGCACGGTCGGGGGGTGGTTTCGCGATGTCCTCCCCGCCCTCACGGGCAGCCAGCAGTTTCTGACGGAAGTGCACAAGCTGGTCAACGTGGTGAGTACGTTCTTTGGGGCTGCCGACGCGGGTGAGTAGGCGCTATCACCGATGCTGGCGAGTTCGGCAGCAGAAAGCACATCGGCGCTGTGGAGTGCCCCGGTCTTGACATGGTCGCTGATCAACATTGCCCCCAAGCCACCATCGACCACACGGGGCGCAAGCGGCGTGCCGGCCGCCGGGCTGGCGTCCACGGCGCTGGTCGTGCGGCCCAGGCTCCAGATGACCACCATGATGCAGGCCAACGCGCAGCCACGTCGCAATTGCGCAGCGCTCCACCGGCCTGTGGCCATCGTGCATAGGTGTACCCTTTCTCCCTGACACGGTTGCAGCCGCGGGTGGTCACAACGCGCCAGCCCAGGCCAGATCGCGCCTGGGCCTTGGGGCGCAGGCGACCAGGAGCGCGCACAGGGTCTGCTGGTTGGGCCGCAAGGCACCCGTTGAGCGCTTGAGGCCTGCTGCGGTCGCCAGCCACCCCATGTTGGGCTGACGGTCGGCTACGGCTGGCGCCGTCGGGCGACCACCCCCACCCCCAGGAGCCCAAGGCTCACTAAGAACACGGTGGCCGGCTCAGGCACCGCACTCGGTCCGGGGAGTCCAGGCGGCACGCCGCCGTTGAACAGATCGGTCACTTCCGCCGAGGTGAGCACGCCATCATACAGGCGTACAAGATCTAAAAAGCCGCTGGCGTTTTCTCCCCCAACGGCGGAGTCATCCCGCAGGAAGTGGATGATGTTATTGGCGCCGGTGAAGGTGGCGAGCGCACCGGCATCGGTGAAGGCAATCTGCTGCACTCCATTGACATAGCCAATGAAGGCATCGGTAGTGTCATCACGGGTCACCACGAGGTGGGCCATTTGCCCCGCCGTAAACGTCCCGGTCGGTCCCGTAGTGAGGTCGTAGAAATTCAACGCGGTATTGAGGTTGTAGAGTCCCGTATCAACGGTCCGGTCCTTGAAATCGATGAGTTTCCTGTAGTCACTGGTCGTATCAATGCTGAAGAGCATTTCAATAGAGTAGGTGGCGGGGTTGATGGCCTGGCTGACATGCGGGCCTTGGCCTGCACCAAAAGTATAGCCTGTTAGACCCAGCGTCCCTCCGGTCGGCACCATGGAAGGACCACCAAGGGCATCAGCAAAACTACCGTTGAGCTCATAGATGTGGGTCACGGTGGCGGCATGGCCAGCGAGGCTCATGCACCACCAAGTCAGACTGGCCAGAATCCCTGCACTTGTCTTACGCAGCATGCCCGTGTTCTCCTCAAAGATTGCGCCGGAGGCCCCTCGCTTGAGCGGAGGGAGGAAATCGCGGGGGCCTGCAAGGCCCCAGGGGGTGCAATGTAGCGCATTACGTTCTACATTACAACCCCTGGAAACGCAATGCTGCACCAGTATGCGCCTCAGCCCAGAAGCCAAACGCCTCTTGGCGGTGATCGCGGGCAAGCGCAGCATCAGCCAGGCGGCGGTGCTCGAGCTCGCCATCCGCGAGCAAGCCACACGCGAGGGCGTGCACGAATGGCGCTACTCACCGCCTTTGAGCCGGGGGAGGACGCCAACTACGGGGATTCCCGAAAACGTTGTGCGCTGCGTCTCAGGCCCCACGCACCCGGCGACGGCTCTGTGGGCGTGATGGGGTGGAGATATTGTATCGGTGTAGGACTGCCCTCAGCCGTCCAGGCAACGTCACGGGAAGGGGGTAACGCCGTCTGCCACTGGGCCCATGGCGCACGACCAAGCGTCGATCCTCCAGTTGGCCTCTTGATGGGGAGACCCGACGTGCATCCAAGGGTCGCCTAGCCCTGTGCCAGGCGTAACGCCTACGGCAACAGTTGCTGCGGCTCCTGGGTGTGCACCGTGGGTATCAACAACGGCACGCAGGCGGGACCGCAACAGCTCAGGAAGCCACAGGGGGCACAAGAGGCGTCAGGTAGCTGTCGAGCGACGGACCAACAACCGTGTCGATAATCACGTCTACGGCGTCCAGCGTATGGTTGAATTGGTGCAGGAACATGCTGAGCACATCGGCGAGGAGCCGGAGCGCAATGTGCATACTGCCACGGCTGTCAATACGCTGGGCCTCACTGACATCATGGAGAAGCTGCCGCAGGGCGTCATACAGGCTCCGAGAATGCTCACCCAGGTGTACTTCAGGTGCGTGGGCTGAGGCCTGGCCGAAGGGTGGCAGAGCGGGCTGCATCTGCCGCGCGCGCACGCCGCTTTTGAGCCAGTCACGCATGCCTACCACGACTTCGTGCGGGGCGGTCCCTGCCGTGCAGCACGCCAGACAGTGATCGCCCACCAACCCCGTACAGGCCATGGAGGTGGCGAGGATCGACATCGCATGCAGGGCCACATGATTCTGTAGAACCTGCTTGAGCATGCGATACGTAGCGGCTTCTGCGTCGGTCGCGAAGGTGTCCATGGCGTGTCCTGGTGATCGGGGGGCTCCGGAGTGGGCGCCCTCTCCCAGTGGGAGAGAGCGCCCACGACATTGACCTGCCCAACGTCCCCTGTCTAGAGGTTCATCTGTGGCACCAGGTAGTCGGCGAGCTTGTTGTAGATTTGGATGCGGCTGCGCTGCGTATCGGCCACCAGCACACGCTCGTTGATGGTATCAAACACCACCGACGTCGGCTGGGCAAACGTCCACTCCGGCTCGGTGCTACGTACCTCGCGACGGCGCTTGAGGTAGTCGGTGTTGGCTTCGACGGTCATCTGCGCCCACAGGGACAGCTGCTGCGCATCGCCCACCAGTCCCGTCAGGAAACGCCCCTCGGCATTAAAAACCTGAATGCGGCCCCTATCCCAGGCGTTTTTATTCCACGTGCACACATACACATCACCATCAGGGTCCACCGCCACGTCGGTCGGGTACTCCAACGAACCCCGCTTGATCCCGGCGCTGCCAATGCGGGCCACGCATGCCCCATCACTGCTGAACTTCTGCACCCGGTGGTTCTTGTGATCTGCTACGTAGATATAGCCGGCATCATCGACGGTGATGCCCCAGGGGGAATCCAGTTCGCCGGGTGCACTGCCCAGACGGCCCCAACTGCCGAGAAACGTGCCATCGGTAGCAAATTTGCGCACCTTATGGCTGCGCCCATCGGTCACGTACAGGATATCGTTGGCATCCAGCGCAATGCCCGCGATGCCGTTCGGCGTGCTCTCGCCCGGCTGGACCGCGTCCCAGGAGCGGAGAAACGTGCCGTCGGTGTCAAAGACGGAGATGCGGTTGAGCCATTCGTCCGTGACGTAGATGTGGTTGTGTCGATCCACGACAATCCCCGCTGGCCAGATGAGCTGGCCGGGCTGGCTGCCGTAGCGGCTAAACTCGTGGAGATAGTCTTCTTCGCCTGCCTGACTGCCCAGGGAGACCTTACTGATGCGCTGGCCGATGCCCGTGCGATCCCACGGGACGTTGCTGATACTTTCTTGCCCCCGGTTGACCACGTACAGCACACCGTCGGCGTCCAGGGCCATGGCCACCGGGTTGTTAAACCCCATGCCCGTCTGCGCCCCGCGCCCGACGTTGTGACTATAGTCATAGGTGCGTCCTGCGACCGTTTCGGTAAGCATGGCATTTCCTCCATACGCCTGGCGCTTGACGCCAGGCGCGGTGTTGACCTTTACAGATACGCCAACTTTTCAAACGTCCCGCCCACCAGCGGCTTGGCGTCCAGGCCCATCCAATCTTCCAGCAACGTGCTGTACAGGCCCCGGAAGTCATGATTCGGGACCACGTCGCCCTGTTCCAGATCCTCAGCCTTCATGGAGGGGAATTCGCCGTACTGCCCGCCCTTCACCTGCTCACCGAGCACAAAGGCCACGCCACCAGAGCCGTGATCGGTGCCCGAGCCGTTGTCGCGCGCGCGGCGGCCAAACTCGGAAAACATCAGCATGACCACGTTGTCGCCCATCCCATGCTCCTTCAGGTCATCGAAGAAGCAGGCGACGCCGGCGGACACATCCTGCCATAGCTTGTCGTGCATGCCATGCTGGTTGGAATGGCTGTCGAAACTGCCGTGATCGCAGTAGAAGATACGCGTGCCGAAATTGGCCATGTGCACCTGGGCAATGCCCTTCAACTTCTTGGCAATGGGCGTTTCCGGGTATTGAATGGTCGAGGAGTACATCTTCGGCGCATTCTTCAGGATATCGGCACCTTGCAAGGTATCCAGGCCAGTCTGGCCGAGATAATCCATCACCGGACCGCTGCCCACCGCCGGGGAGTACATATGCGCAAACCACTGCAGAATACGCTGACGCTGGCGCTGTTCCGAGACGCCTGGCAGCAAGCCGTAGGTGTCGAGATTATCCACACAGGCCACCGGCACACCGGGCAGCGTTAAGGCCCGGAACAGCGCCGGCCCGAAGCTCACTGTGGTGAGCACGTTTTCTTTGTGGGGATCGATCTCGCGGGTGGCCCGACCCAACCAGCCTTCGGTGCCCAGCTTGGTCGGCTCACAGGTATGCCAGATGTCCATGGAACGGAAATGCGAACGTGGCGCATTGGGATAGCCCACACCGTGGAGAATCGCCATGTCGCCGCGCTCGTAGATCGGCTTCATCGCCCCCATGGCCGGGTGGAAGGCGACTTTGTCGTCGAGGGGGAGCACCTTGTTGTCGGGGATCCCGACCACGGGCCGATAGTCTTTGTACAGGGGGTTGGTATAGGGAATGACCGTATTCAGGTAGTCATTGCCACCGGTCAGCTGGAGCACCACCAGCACCGGATCTTTGCTTGTGTTAGCCATGATGACGTCCTTCTCTCTTTAGGCGAACTGATATTCGCGGGTGGCGACAATCAACTGCAGCAGCTCGGAGACCCGCGCCGTGGAGGTCTGGATGTGCTCCGGCGTATCCCACAGAAAATCCCCGCCTTCGCCACTAAAGCCGACCAACCCGGCCCGGCTTGACGAGGACATGTCGAGGGGACCGAGCAAGTCCAGGCAGCTATCCACCACCGCGTCGATAGTCCGCACCTGCTGTACGTGCAGACGGTTGACGATGGCCTTGATGCCCGGACGGCTCACATCGCCGACCAGCTCCGCGGTAAAATTCACACGCTGCATCAACGAGCCGCTGTTAATCCATTCCACGCCCGTATGCCAACCCTCAACGCTGGGGGGATTGAGCAAGTCCTGGCCCATGTACCCAGGCTGGCGCGACAGGTTGCCCAGGCCAGGCGCCGGAAATTCGGCCCCGCCGACGAGGCGCAAGGTCCCGACCACCACTTCCGTCGGGCTTTTGAGACGGGCATAGAGGGAATCTTTGAAGAAGTCGGAGTTAAACAACACACGCAAGGTCGAGCGAATGTCGTAGTCCGATTGCACTAACGTCTTGCTCAGCAAGTTGATAGCCGACGGATCACGTGGCGGCGTCACCGACCAGGCGGGCACTTGCGCTTCGTCAGCCACGAAGAAATTGTACAGATGCCGCGCCACAAAGCGGGGCGTGGCCGGCTGCTCACAGATGATGCGGATGATGTCTTCGCCGTCGAGATCGCCCGTCACACCCAGAAAAGTCTTCTCGCTGTCATCGTGGTCTTCTTCGCGATACTCGAAGAACCAGTCGTGGCGACCAATCGGGCCACGCGGCAATTTGGGCAGGATGGTCCAGCCAGTGAACGCCCGCGAACACTCGCGCACGTCCGTCTCCGTGTAATTATTCACGCCCATACTAAACAGTTCAAGCAACTCGCGGCCCCAGTTTTCGTTCACCGCGGTGGCATGGTTGTCACAGTTGTCGAGCCAGTAGATCATGGCTGGGTCTTTGGCCATCTCCAGGAGCAGTGCGCGATAATCGCCCATGCCCTTGTCGCGAAATTTGACGATCATGTCCATGACATCATCGTAGTGATCGACTTTTGACACGCCCGTGGCAAACACCTGGTGCCAGAACAGGGTCATCTTTTCTTCCAGGGGCCGCCTGGTGTTGATCATGTCATGCAGCCACTCGGCCGCCCCCATGCCCGGCAGTGTCCCAGGACGCCAGGTCCACGGATGGTAGCGCATCATTTCATCGCGATTGAGAGGGGGCTGAGTTTCTGGATGTAACAGTTCTTCGACGGTCGCCTCGTAGCCCTTGGCGGCACGGGCTTCCAACTCCTCCCGTGGAGCCCCAAATCCGGCGCGCCGCATCAAGTGCGCGATCATACTGACTTCCTGGTTGGCCATGGCCTTCCTCCTCGTGTCAGGCAGAGCACCTGTGCACAGACTACCGTAGCCTATACACCCTGTTTGGGCAGGTTCTCCGTACGTTGCGTCATGATAATGGGCTAGCCTGGGACTGTCAATCAGGAAGGGCCGCGCATACCGACTTGCCAGGAGTACAGGTGTGGCCCAGGCCATACCTTCCCTTGGGTCCGCGCTCAGCGCCACGTCTCCTGCCGGGCGGTCTGGAGTAGCGCCATCACGCGGAGAAACACGGCCCTGCAGGCCCCTACCAGGCGCGGAAGGGCCGCAGGTGGGTCGTCGGAATGTGCCACGTATGCGCCAGCGCTTGCAGCATGCCGTCCAGTTCCACCATCTCCGCCGCCGACAGGTACCAGTCCACCGCCTTGACGTTGGCGCTGATCTGCTCCGGGGTCGTCGCACCGGCAATGACGCTGCTCACCTGCGGATGCGCCAGCAACCAGGCAAAGGCCAGCTCGACCAACGGGCGCGAGCGCGCCGCCGCAAAAGCCTCTAACTTCTCCAGCACATCAAAATTTTCTGGCGTCAAAATGGTCTCGGCCCGGCGCGTCTGCACCGCAAAGCGCGTCCCAGAGGCGGCTTGCTGGTCGCGCCGATATTTGCCGGTGAGAAAGCCACTGGCCAGCGGGAAATACGGCAGGATGCCGACGTTGTAGCGCGTGCAACACGGGATCAGCTCTTTCTCGATGGCGCGCTTCAGCATGCTATACTCCGGCTCAACGCTGATCAGTGGCTCCAGCCCCAAGGCTGTGGTGATGCCCATGGCTTCGGCCACCTGCCAGGCGGCGAAATTGGAACAGCCGATGTAGCGTACCTTGCCTTGCTGCACCAACCAGTGCATGGTGCGCAGGGTTTCCTCCAGGGGCGTAAACGGATCGTAGTAGTGGATCTGATAGAGGTCGATGTAATCGGTCTGCAGGCGCTGTAAGCTGAGATCCACCTGCTCCAGAATATGCTTGCGTGAGCCCCCATGCGTGTTAGGGCCGTCGCCCATGTTGGAGGCCACTTTGGTGGCCACCAGTACCTGCTGCCGCTGGCGATGCAAGGCCCGGCCGATAAAACGTTCGGCCTCGCCCTCGCCATAGGTGTTGGAGGTCTCGATAAAGTTGATGCCCTCGTCAACCGCCTGCCGGAGCACGCGCTCAGAGGCGGGGTAGTCGATGCGTGGGCCGAAGTTATTGGTGCCCAGACCAATGACTGAGACCTGGAGGCCCGAGTGGCCTAAACGGCGGTATTGCATGGCTGATGCCTTTCCAAGCTGCGTGGTGACAAGGTTGTTGGGCTGAGTCCGTGGGCGCCCAGGGTGATGCAGTGCCGAGGGTACACCAGAAATGGTGCAGACTTCCTCCAGTGTAGCTTTTTCTGGGAGCGCGGGCGGTAGCGCCAGCTCCAGCTGCCGGCGAGACGCCCGCGCTCCCAGGCATCACGCGCCTCAAAACCGCACACGGCAAACCCTGGTGTGCGGCATAAGAAGGTCGTCAGGCGGCCCGCTGTGGGCCAGGCCCGTCTGGTGTCCTCACGGGCTGCTGTCAGCGTCTGGGGCCGGCTGACCCTCGGCGGTATCCGGGGTGCTGGCCGCCTCGCCCAGGAGCGCAGCCAGGCCCTGGGGATCGGCTAAGCCGCTCAGGATGGTGTCGAGGATCAGGGACTCGAAGTGGTCGAGCTGGGCGTGCAGGCTGTCGTCGTGGCGCTCGCCGTCCAGGAGACGTCGAATGGCGGCAACGAGCTGGCCCCAACCGTGCTGCTCCATCTGCGTCAGACCTGCCTCCAGGTCGGCGCGCCGCGTCGGTTGGGCCACGGTCGCGACCACCGCTGTGACCAGGGCACCATGCCGCTGCCGCACCTGCCGGGCCCCCGGCCAGGCTCTGTACGTCTGGCGGGCCAGGCCGTGATAGGCCTGGGCCAGCGCCGGGTCGGACTGTTGCGCCGCGATGTCTGCCAGGAGGGTGTAGGTTTTCCAGATCTCGGTGGCGTTGGGGGCCATAGTCTGCTTGATGGCCAGGGACTCCTCGGCCAGGCTCTGGGCCTCGGCCAGGCGCGTGGGTTGCTGGCGCAGCAAATCGGCCAGGTTGCTCAGCGTTATGACCAGCCCGGCGTCATCTCTGCCTTGCCGCATGGCGTGTAGGGCTTTGTGAAACCAGGCTTCGGCCTCCAGTGGGCGCCCTCTGCTTGCGCTCACCTGCGCCAGTTGGTCCCAGGTGTTGGCAACGCCGTTCTTCCCGAGGAGCAAGCCATGCGCCTCCCTGAGGCGGGCGGCTTCTCGGTAGGCCGTTTCGGCCTCATAACACTGTTGGCCCTGCTGGTACAGCAGGCCCAGTTGATGCCAGGCAACCGACTCAGGCTCTGGCTCGCCGAGCTGCTGGAAGGTGCGCTGGGCCGCGCGGTAGCTTGTCGCCGCGCCGGGCCGGTCGCCACGCTGGTGAGCCAGCACACCAAGCTGGAATGCCACCACCGCGGCCTGTCGGTCATTGCCGCTGGCCTGGGCGAGCTGCAGTGACGCTTCATACGCCTCCTGCGCGGCGTGGTAGTCACCCAGGGCTGCCAGGGCATCCCCGAGGTCGGTCTGTGCAGTAGCCTGGAGCTGCTGTACCGCCGCAGAGGCTGGCACTTGCTCAAGTACCTGCAGCACCTGCTGACCGTACGACACCGCTTGCGCAGGTTGCCCCTGCTTACAGACGCAGCGCCCCAGCCACAGCAGGGTGACGCCGCGGTCATAGCTCGGCGCTTGCCCCAGCCCGGCCAGCACCGCCTGGAACACCGCTGCCGCCGCGTCATACTGCCCGGCAGCAAACAACTGCTCCCCGTGGTTGGAACGGGCGAGATACCAGGCCTGCGACCCCGTCTGCGTCCCGCCGGCCTGGGCGCGCTGAGTGAGGACGGTGCGATCCCGCTGCCGGCCAAAGACGCCGAGGAATCGGTTCACCCTGGAGACAAAGTCCACCGACCACTCCTCCCGCGCCAGCAGCGCCGTATCGACAGCATGCAGCAGATTGGGCAATTCCCGGCGTGCTATGGCGCGGACCTCGTGCGGCTGGCGGTCGTCTTCGCGGTACAAATCGCCAGACAGCGCGTAATAGCCCTGGCGATGCCGGGCGCTCAAGTCGGCCTGCTGCGCTGGTTCCAGACGCGCCCACAGGGCCGGGGCCAGGGTGGGGTGAAATTTCAGGTAGGGCGACGTCACCCCTGACACGGCTTCCGGCTGCATGAGCGCCGCCGCCACCAGGGACGGGCGCAGGGCGGCCCAGTCGGCCTCAGGGATTTCGGTAATCGCCAGCAGGGCATCCTCCAAGGCGCCCCCCTGGAACACCCCAAGCCGGGGCAGCCACGCCTGCGCCGCGTCGTCGAGTCGCTCCAGCGACAGATTGAGCGACGCCAGGAGGGGATTGTCCGGCGTATCGGCCAGCAAGGCTTCGAGGCGTTCCCCGAGTTCCGCCACACGCCGGGTCTTCAGTTGCTGCGCCAGCAAGCCGATGGACAGCGCATGCCCGTCCACCAGGCGGCACAGCCTCAACAGTCCCTCCCTGGACGGCGGCGGCACGCTGGGCGCCGGGGGCAGCTCGTGCAGGGCCTGGACATAGCGCAGCGCCTCCTCCGCCTCCAGACCGGCGAGCGGCAGGACACGGTGCCGGCGGCTGTTGGCGATGGGATAGTCCGGGTGCTGCAGATCAGGTGTGCGCGTGGTGCACAGCACCCGGCTGGCGCCAGCCTCAGACCAGGCCCGCGCCGCCTCCAGCAGCTCACGCAGCGGCGCCGCGTCCAGCGCCTCCAGGTTATCCAGGATGAGCAGCGTCGGCGTGTGGTGCAGGGCCGTGGTGGCGGCCTCGGCGTCCAGCACATTGCTGTCCAGCACCGTGGCCAGCGTACTGCACGCCAGGCCCACCGGGTCAACGCCCTGGAAGGCAGTGTAGTCCACGAACACCACCGCCTGGAACAGCCCGGTGCGCAGCAGCCAGCGCCCGACCTCCTGGGCCAGCGCCGTCTTACCCTGGCCGCCAAAGCCGCTGATCGTCAGGCGGCGCGTGCCCTGCACATACCAGCGCTCGATATCCCACAACTCCCGGCGGCGGCCAAAGAACCCGGCTTCCTGTTGGTCCGGCAGGTTGTGCCGGGCCGGTGGCGCACTGACGGGGCGCGCGGCGGGGGCAGTCTGCAGCAGCGCCACATCCTGGCCCATCTGATACAGCGCTGGCACAAACCAATCGTGCAGGTGCAGCCGTACCCGCTCCGTGCCCCGCGTCACCATGTGCTTGCCCGGCTGGCGATACAGGGCCCGGCGCGCCGTGTCCAGGGCGGCCCCGATGGCCTGGCCACGGGCCAACTGGCCGTAAAACTCCCCAAACAACTGGCGCGTCGTGCTCACCAGCACGCTATGCGTCATGGCCAGCACCGCCGGAATCCCCGTGGCCGTGAGGCGCACCGCCACGCTGCCCATGGGCTCCGCGCTGTCGCCCAGCATGGCGGATTGACAGGCCGACAGCACCACCATGGCCACCTGCTGGCGATGCAGCATGTCGCCCAACAGCGGCGCCGCCACATAATGCGTGCGGCCGTCGTCCTGTTCAAACAGCAGATAGCCGGTATTGGGGCCCGGCTGCAAGTCCGCCGTGCGCAACAGGTCGGTCTCTGGCGTGGAGCGCGTCTCCTGGCGCGCCTGCGGCGTGGCGATGTGCCCGTGGCGGTCGAACACGCCATGCCCGTCAAAATGCACGATGTCCACCGGCGGCAGCGTGGTATCTTCCAGGCGCTTGACCAGCCCGGCCAGCGTCGCTGGACGCAAAAACTCGACCTCCACCGCGCCGGGCGCCTCGGCCTGCACCGCCTCTAGCACGGCCTGGGCATCGGCCCGTGGGTCAATAAAACTGGCGCCGCTCGGGCGGCTGATCACGAACAGCAGGCGCAGTTGTGCCTTGCTCTGCACCCGTGCGGTCCGTCGCCCACCCGTAGCCCCCGGCATGCGGCGGCGGATGGAGAGGCGCGGGTGCTCATGCAGCACAAACGTGCCGCCAGGCGCCGAGTCATGTAACAGCTCCCAGGGCAGCGCCAGGATGCTGGGATGCTCGGCACTGATGGTCAGCAAGCGGCCGGGCTCCTGGCTGTCCTGGAAGGCGTTCAACAACCGCTGCGCCGCCCGGTCGTGCCACACGGCGTCAAACAGGGCCTGACCCCAGGCTGGCAACTGCTGCGCCAGGCGGGCGGCGCGCTGGTCATCCACCTCAGTGGTGTAGTGCGCCGCGTAGGTTTCCAGATACCAGCGCAGCTCTTCGTGCTCCTCCCGGTGCAGGGGCATGCTGAAGGGCAGCGCCTCGGTGGTCTCGCCGTCCAGGCTGATGATGACATGCTCGGGGTCGGGAAAGCGCAGGTTCAGCTCCAGGCTCATGGGGCTTTTCCCTCAATGATCGTCTCCGACAATGGTGCTCCGTGTACCTGCATGCGCCGCCGTTGACGATATGGCAGCAGATCCGTTATGGGCGGTGGGACAGCGCTGAGAATGCCCTGCGCCACGAGCTGTTGCTCAAACGCCGCTTCCGTCATCGGCGTGGCGGGCTGGGCCAACCACTCGGCCAATTGCGCCAGGAGTTGCTGTTGTTCAGCAGGAGATAGGGCCTGCACATCTGCGAGGATGTGCTCCAAGCTGGCATGTGCCATGTATCGCTCCTTTGCGACCCCTATCCAGGCTCATGGGGCTTTTTCCTTCTCACACACGGCACGGATGCCGAGGTGCAGCACGATCACCGCGGTGGCCACGATGAGCCCCGGCAGCACCTGTCCGCCGATGCCCAGGCCGGTCAGCAGGCCGGCGAAGGTGCGAACCACGTCCTGGTTTTTCAAGTCGCCCCACTTGTGCCACTGCTGGAAAAGCAGCCCTTCCGGCTGACAGAGATCTCGGCATGCCGCCTGTCGAAAACGTGTCCAGAATTGCCCTGCCGGGACGCCGGTGGCAGCTGCGATGGCCCGTTGCTGGAGGTAGGGAAGTCCCCCCGGCGGTGGCTCACCTGCGCTCCTGGCTAGACGACCATCCGCCTCGTGCAGGTACAGGGCCTGGAGTTGTTGGTCGATCTGTACACACAGCGCCTCAACTTCGATGTCCGTGAGCGTTGACTGTACCATCGTGTAACCTTTCTCCTGAGCAGGGACCGACCCCCATATGCTGTCACGTGACCTCTGTACCATGGCACATGACGCCTACTGGTCGAATCTGGACAGAGACTTCACATCTAGCATAATGAAACAACACGCGACCATCAAGCCGGGAGTGTACAGCCACGCCGACTGACTCGGCGTGCCCGTGCGGCCCCGCGTATATCTTGCATCCGCGCCAAGCTCGACGTAGCCTGCCAGGCAGCCTTGGGCATCTCTATCACGTTATGAAAAAGAGCCTTATCATGGACGGAGTGACCGCCATTGCCCAGATTCTGCGTCAGGAGGGGGTCGATTTTATCGGCTGCGTGCCGTGCTAAGGAGGCACATCACACGGCGGTGCTGGTCGCAGCGATGAGTTGTGCGGCCCAGGCCGCCTCATCCGGCGCTAAAGGCAGGTGCGGTGGCTGACGGTACTCGACCCGCAGATCATACCGAGCGCGCGCATAGGCGGTACGGAGGGCCTGGCCGAGATCCAGGGGCACTGGCGGGTCCGGGGGCAACAAGGGAATGGGGATGACAGGAAGAGGTTGACGCACACTGAGAGGCCAGACGTGGCAAAGCGGTCGTTCACCTGCTTTGCAGATGGCGACCAGGTAATGCGCCGCCGGCACGGGGTCATCAAAAGGCATGCGGCGATAACGACGCAGGAAGTCGATTTCAATGAGATGCACTGGCGCGTGGAGCACATGTCGGCGTTTCTCCAGGTAGGCGTCCCGCCCCTCACCACGCCGTTTGTTGATCGGCGAAAGGAGCTCAAGGACCGCCACAAGCCGCGCCTGTTCCCGGTGGCGAATCAGCATGGACACCAGACGGGTGGGCACCTCAAGCGGTACCCGCAGCTGCAGTGGCGGCGGGGCCATGGTCGCTGTCGCCGTGGCTGCTTCGACAGGAGGAGATGTCCTGGTGACGCTCACATCCGGGATGATGAGCTGTGGTGTGTCATCGCCCCGGTCAATCACGATTTGGGTGTCCAGCTCTGCCAGGTAATGCGGGGCGAGCAGTGGGGTCAATTGCTCACTGAAAATGGTCATAAGTCTAATGTGAACATAGGGCCAGAGGCCCGGGGCTTCAAGATACGGGTCCATGCCAGGAAACGGCGATGCACGCATAGGTTCCTCCTCGGCACCAGATGTACATAGAGAAAAAGAGTATAGCGGTCTTGATGGCGGGCTGCCAATCAGGGCCTGCGCGCGTCTGGGCCTTGCACCAGGCCCCGGACCGATGTATCCTGCCCGGCACTGTCCGGTATCCATAGCACAATTACACTGCGAGCAGGAGCCTTGTCATGGACGGAGTCACCGCCATTGCCCAGATTTTGCGTCAGGAGGGGGTCGATTTTATCGGCTGCGTGCCGTACCAACCCCTGTTAGAAGCCGCCGCCATTGCCGGCATTCGGCCCATCATCTTCCGCCAGGAAAGCACTGGCATCCACATGGTAGACGGCTATTCGCGGGTCAACAATGGCCACAAAATTGGCGTCTTCATGATGCAGAACGGCCCTGGGGCCGAAAACGGTTTTGGCGGTGTGGCGCAGGCCTACTCTGAATCTGTACCAATTTTGCTCTTGCCGGCAGGGATGTCGCGACAGCGGCGCGGCGTGCACCCCAATTTTTACCCGACCCGCAGTTATGAAACGATCACCAAATGGTGTGAGGAAATCAACCTGGTCGACCGCGTGCCCGAACTCATGCGCCGCGCCTTTGCCAAGCTGCGCAGTGGCCGCCCTGGGCCAGTGCTGTTGGAAATTCCGCAAGATGTCGCCGTGAGTGAACTGCGTGCCGCTACGCTCAACTACACGTCCCCACCGCGTCTGCGCCAGGCCGCTGATCCCGAGGCCATCGAGCAAGCGGCGCGCGCCCTGCTGGCGGCCGAGCGGCCGATCCTGCACGCTGGTCAGGGTGTGCTCTACGCCGAAGCTACCGCCGAACTGGTGCAACTGGCAGAGTTTTTACAGGCCCCAGTGATGACCACCCTGCCGGGCAAGAGCGCCTTTCCCGAACACCACCCGCTGGCCGTCGGTTCTGGCGGCACCAGCACCACGCTGGGCGTGCACCGCTTCTTGACGCGCGCCGATCTAGTGTGCGGTATCGGCTGTAGTTTCACCCAGACCAATTTTGCGGTGCCGATCCCGCCCGGTAAGCGTGTGATCCACCTGACCAATGACGACGATGCCATCAACAAAGACCTGTGCTGCGAGGTTCCGGTACTCGGGGATGCCAAACTGGCGCTGCGGCAACTGTTAACGGCCCTGCACGCCCAAGCCGGCGGGCCACGGGTGGTCAATACGGTTCTGCATGAAGAGATCCGCGCCACCAAGGCCGAATGGCTGGCGCAGTGGATGCCTAAGCTCACCGCCACCGGCACGCCGATTAATCCCTACCGCGTGGTGTGGGAACTGATGCATGCCGTGGATCTGGAGCGCACCATCGTGACGCATGAGTCGGGCAGCGCGCGTGAGTACATGGTGCCGTTCTGGGAAGCCCGCCAGCCGCGCAGTTTTCTCGGCTGGGGTAAGTCCACGCAGTTGGGCTACAGCCTGGGCCTGGCCATGGGGGCAAAATACGCCATGCCGGACAAGCTGGTGATCAATGTCATGGGGGACATGGCGTTTAGCACAGTGGGCCTGGATATTGAGACCGCGGTGCGCTGCAACATCCCTATCCTGACCATTGTGCTCAACAATGGCCTCATGGCAATTTACGACAACAGCCGCTTTCCGGTGGCCCTGGAAAAGTATGATGTCAAGCGCCTCTCCGGCCAGTTCTCTGAGGTGGCCAAGGCCATGGGGGCGTATAGTGAAAAGATCACGGCGCCGCAGGAGATTGTGCCGGCTCTGAAGCGCGGCATCGCGGCGGTGGAGGGGGGCAAGGCGACGGTGCTGGAATTCATCACCGCAGACGAAGGGGACTACTCGAAGTTTACGTGGCGCTAGGCAGGACCGCGACACCCACGCCCGTCGTCTCTGGGAGGCTTACCGTACGCGTAGCCTCCCCAGCCCCGAGTGCTGTGCGCCAGGAGGCTGCCGGAGGCGGCAGGCCGCCCCGTCTCGCCGGGGTGTCCCGGGCGGGAGGCCTCTCCGGGCCAGAGAATATCCCATAGAAAACCAGCGAACCGGTACGGCAGTTCATCATCTCGGGCAGTGCCGAGGAGCTCGTGCCGGACGTGAGCATGTTCCGCCAACAACTGGTGGTCAGCCTGCGCGGCGAGGCTGACACGGATCGCGATGGCTATGTGACTGGCACGGAGCTGGGGGAGTTTTTGCGGAAGCAGGTAGTGCACTACTCGCGGGGGGCGTAGCGTCCGCAGGACGGCAAGCGGCGCCACCCACAGCTGGACAAGGGGGATGTGGTGTTTGCCCTGGCCCGTAATCCCAGCCGGTTCGCTGGAGCTCTGAGCCAGCCCGTGGAACAGGTCTCCTGGGACGACATCCAGATCTTTCTGCAGCAGCTCAATGCCCGCGAGGGCGGCGCGCTGTGCCGTCCGTGTCCAGACCGTCCTTGGCGTCCGCCACCGTGTGGTCGAACCGGGACGTGAGGCCGCACGCAACCGGAAGCCACAGGCCCCTCCCTCCCGGCGTCCCGTGTGGGATGGCGCGCGCGAGGCCCGACTGAGCGCCCGCAGGTGCAGGCCGCCCCCCGCAGGCCCTGCCCGCTGGACGCTCCGACTCGTGGCCGACCAGGCCGTCGCCGTGGAGAGGGGGGAGACGCGCAGCCCCGAGACCGTCCGCCAGGCGTGCACACCAAGGCGTGGACACCGCCTCGGCGCCCGATGGGGCATGCCTCCCGAGCCGCGTGGGGCGTGTGGGGCGCCTCGGGAGGATCGCTTGGAGGTCTCTCCTCCGCCCGCTGATCCGCAGGGCCCGCTGGTGGGCATGGCGGCACAACCCGTGCAGGTGATGCAGGAGGTCAGACAGCCTCTGCCTGCGGTCGAGGGGCCCCCCGAGCGCTACGACGCGGAGGACGCGCGGCACGGCACCGCCCACCTCTTCATGGGCACCGAGCCGCTGCAGGGGGTGCGTCTGGGCAGTGTCCGAGAGCACACGACGGCCGTGGACTGGGCCACTGAGGTGCGACAACGCCTGGACCTCCAGTCTCTAGAGGTGGACTATATACGTCTGGTCTGTGATAACCTCAGTACGCACGGGAGAGGCTCCCTCTCTCAGGCATGCCCTCCAGAGCAGGCCCGCGGGCTGGCCTCGCGTCTGGAGATCCCCGACACCCCGTAGCATGGCCGTGGGCTCACTCGCGCCGCGCGCGCAGTGCCCTGACCCTGCGATGCCTGGATCGGCGGATCCCCGCTCTCGAGACGCTCCTCCAGGAAACCACACAGTGGGCATAGAGGCGCCATGCGTCCCAACAAGGTGTGGACTGGCACTGTTCTCCTCAGGACGCCAGAATCACCCGGCAACGCCTCTCCCCACAAAGGTAAAATTGACAGGGCACTAGTGTTCTTGGCGCGATCGCCAGGCACCGCGTGGGCATCCGGCCTGACCGCTCCGAGCCGCGCGTGCGAGCGACGCCCCACACAAGCCCTCGCACGCTTGGCAACGGCCGCTTGAGAGGGCCGGCTCAGTATCCATGAGGAGTCAAAACATCAAGGCTCGGGCACACTATAGACAGACACGTTGGGCGCACTGATGAAAATTTGGTCAACAGAAGCAGCCAACAAAATCCTCCTCGTGATATGTCTGGGTATACATGGCGTCGGCATGATTCACGAGGCTGGTGGCTGACAGATTTTTGCATACGTGCTGATCGTCCAGACATTGTCACCGGAACCATGCGTGTGACGAGCGTATCGTACACGTTGAGGTTGCCAAATGTACAACACAACAGTCAAGTGGTGATTGAAGGCCCCAAAGACGTTCCCAAGACGCAGCGCTACGACAAGTACCCTGTGGAGAAGGCGTCACACCATGCTGCGACCTTGGGGAAGCATGCCGGTGGCATACGATTTGTCAGCGTCTCCCACCATCGACTTGCGTCCTGCTTTATGCGCCCATTCTCCATCACGCTCCCCACGCACCAGCGTATCATACCGTTGGCTGTCCCCAGAGCGCATCGTATAGCGCGCCGTAGGCCACCCCCTCTTCTGCCTGTTGCAGCAGTTCGCTTCCCGTGACACAGAGAGAGCCACGTGTGCGTAGCCCAGGGATCAAGCGGGGTAAGGAGCGGCAGTGCCGTACCCCGCGACCATTGGCATGCAACACCACCATCGAGCCTGGCTGTATGCGGCGCCAGACCGTGGCGATGATCTGGCCTGGGATTTGCCCCTTCGCAGGATCACCGCTGACCACATCCCATGGACGGCCTGCAGTCCCCTGGACGCTCACGCCCTGGAAGGCTTCTGGACTACAAGTGCCATAGGGCAACCGTATGGTCAAAGGCGGGGGAGGAATCTTGGCAATCTCTTGTGGGGGCACACCGTTTCGCGTAGTATCCTGGGGAGTCTCGGTGGTGGACTCGAGGTTGCCCATCATACAGCGTACGATACGTGCCCTGCGCGCGCCTGCCAGCACAGGAGGTTCCCATGACACTTGCGCCGCCACACCTGTTAACGATGTATCGCCAGATGGCCACCATTCGCGCCTTTGACGCCCGCGCCGTGGCCGAATTTCATGCCGGCAACATCCCCGGTGTGGTGCACGCCTATCTCGGCCAGGAAGCTATCGCCGTGGGCGTCTGCGCCGCCCTGCGCCGTGATGATAAGATTACCAGCACGCACCGTGGACACGGCCACACGATTGCCAAAGGCGCCGACCTCAAGCGCATGATGGCCGAGCTGTTTGGCCGCAGCAACGGCTATTGCCATGGCAAGGGCGGTTCCATGCACATCGCCGATTTTAGTATCGGCATGCTCGGGGCCAACGGCATTGTCGGCGCCGGTATGCCCATTGCCACCGGTGCGGCTCTCGCTGCCAAACTGGCCAAGAGCGACGGCGTCGCTGTGGCCTTCTTTGGCGATGGCGCATCCAACGAGGGCTCCTTTCACGGTTCCCTCAACCTGGCAGCGATCTGGAAACTCCCGGCCATTTTCGTGTGCGAAAACAACCATTGGGCCGTGGCCGTGCCGGCGTCCTATGCCCTGTCCGTGTCGGAAGTCTCGGCGCGGGCGGCATCCTACAATATCCCGGGGGTGACCGTCGAGGGCACCGATGTCCTGGCGGTCTACGAAGCCGCCACCCAGGCGGTGCAGCGGGCCCGCGCGGGCGAGGGCCCGACCTTGCTGGAGTGCATGACGCACCGCTGGCGTATGCACGCCGAACAGCGCGGCAATCCGGCTGACCCGCGCCCGCTCTCGGCGGTGGAAGAGGCGCAGCAGCACGACCCCATCACCGTGTTCGGCAAGAGATTGCAGGAGCACGGGGTGGCTACGGCAGCGACCCTAGCGCAGATCGAGCGGGAGATTCAAGCCGCCATCGACGACGCAGTGGCGTTTGCCACAGCCAGCCCACTGCCGCAGCCGGAAGATGCCTTGCTCGACGTGTTTGCGTCCTGAGTCAGGCGGATTGCCGCAGGCGCGGTGGGTCTGGGAGCATCTCCAGACCGGTGGCGCGTGCGTGCCTGACACCGTGCTGCTGACCGCCCGCAGTGGCCTATGGCGCCAAACCTACACCTATCGTACAGCCCTGTCCTCGCGTGGGACAGCGGCGTGAGGAGTCCCTCCCCCATGCGTACTGCAGCGCCGGTGACACTCCCATCTGTCGGCCAGCCCCAGCCTGACCTGGTTGACGAGCGTCCCGAGCATTGGCCGCGTGACCTGCTCGAGGCCTATGCCCGCTATCGTGGCCCGTACACCGTGGAAAATGCCGAAACGCTTCTGGAGGAGGAAGCCGTTGAACTCTACCATGGCTGGCTGGTGTGGCAAGACATGACTGATCTGCCGGAACGACGTCTGGTGACGACCTTACAAATGATGCTCGATCTTTCCGCCCGCAAGTGCGGCTTTGGGCAAACGCTGTCTGACCAGCTCGAGTGCTTACTCAGTGACGGCAGTGTGGTCAAACCCGATGCGAGCCTGGTGTCGTGGCAGCGCTTGCAGAACGACGTCGGGCCATCTGGGCCCCGGCAGCGCCTCCTGCTGCGGGGCGGGCCGGAGCTGGTGGTGGAAGTGCGCTCGCCGTCCAACCGTCGGGCCCAGGAACGGCGCAAGCGACAGTTGTACTTTACCAATCGCGTGGAGTTGGTGTGGGATGTGGATCCCGTACGCCAAATCATCTGGGTCTACCAGGCGACTACGCCGGCGAAGCCCCGCCAGTACACGATCACAGACACGATTGATTGTGTGCTGCTTCCAGGGTGGCAACGGCAGGTGGCGGACATTTTCGCCGCCGAGGCCTCGGCCGAGGCCGTGGCTGGGGAAGTAGCTCAGGCCTGGCTGGCGGAAGGCCGAGCCGAAGGCCGAGTCGAAGGCCGAGCCGAAGGCCGAACGGAAGGCCGAGCCGAGGCCCTACGTGAGATGTTACCCATGCTCGTGCAGATGCGCTTTGGCGCTGGCCTGCCTGCTGACGTGGCGACGCGCCTCACACGCTGCCAGGAGGCCCAGTTACACCATTTGCAGACGGCCGTTACCACGTGTGCCAGCCTGGCGGAATGGTACCAAGTCCTGACGGCCCTCACGCCAGGATGAGCCCATCACGCCACCTGACTCGACGTGGGTGCATCCTGAGCCCAGGAGGAATATCGCATGCGTGAGCTGACCTATACCGAAGCCATCGTCGAAGCCTTCCGCGAGGAGATGCGGCGCGACCCGACCGTGTTTCACCTGTGCGGTGGGCTCGGACCCCTGGCGGGGTTGATCCCGGAATTTGGCGCGGAGCGGGTGCGCGTCTGCCCGATTTCCGAAGAAGCCTATGTCGGCGCCAGTATCGGCGCTGCCGGAAGTGGCTTGCGCCCCATCGTCAGCCCTGGAATGATGACCTTTGCTTTTACCGCCATGGATCAGATCGTCAACCAGATGGCGAAGATCCACTATATGTTTGGGGGCCAGGCGGCCTTCCCGATTGTCTTTCGCGCCTCGACCGGTGGGGGCCGTTCTGCGGCGGCGCAGCACTCCCAGAGTCCGCACCCCATGTTCATGAACCTGGCCGGTCTCAAACTGGTGATGCCGAGCACGCCCTATGACGCCAAGGGCCTGATGAAAAGCGCCATCCGCGACAACAATCCGGTGGTGGTGTTTGAAGACCAGATGCTGGCGAGTACGACAGGCCCGGTGCCGGAGGAGGAGTACACCATCCCCCTGGGTGTGGCCGACGTGAAACGGCCAGGCCGCGATGTCACGGTGATTGCTATCGCCAAAATGGTCGAGGAGGCCCTGGCCGCCGCCGAGGCGTTAGCGGGCGAAGGCATTGACGTCGAGGTGATCGACCCACGCACGCTGGTGCCCATGGACAAGGAGACCCTGCGCGTCTCGGTACGCAAAACGGGCCGTGTGGTGATCGTCGATGAAGCGTGTGTCACGTGTAGTGCTGCCGCAGAAATCAGCGCCATGTTGACCGAAGATCCCGCCACCTTCCGTGCGCTGAAAATGCCGCCGAAGCGCGTGTGTGCCCCGGATGTGCCCATGCCCTACAGTCCAATCATGGAACGTTTTTGTTTACCCGATAAGACCCGTGTAATGGCGGGTGTGAAGGAGGTGTTGGTATGAAGTACGGCTTTACCCTCCCAGGACGCGGTCCCCTGGCCACTCCGGACAACCTGGCCCTGATCGCCCGCCGTGGCGAGGAGCTGGGCTATGACTCCGTGCTCACCGGCGACCACATTGTGGTGCCGCGCCATATCTCCTCGCCGTATCCCTACACCGAGGACGGCGCCTTCCCTGGCTCGTCCACCGGGGAAGCCATGGAGCAATTGACCGTGCTGGCCTTTCTGGCCGGGCAAACGCGCACCATCCGCCTGGTGACCAGCGTCATCATTGTGCCACACCGTAACCCCCTGGTGGCCGCCAAGGCCCTGGCCACGCTTGATGTGCTCTCCAAAGGTCGCGTCGTGGTTGGCGTTGGCGTCGGCTGGATGCGTGAGGAATTTGAAGCCCTCGGTCTGCCGCCCTTTGCCGAGCGTGGGGCCGTGACAGACGAATACATCCGCGCCTTCAAAGAACTCTGGACCAGCGACAACCCAACTTTTGACGGGAAGTACTGCCGCTTCTCAGACATCTCCTTCCTGCCCAAGCCGGTGCAAAAGCCCCACCCGCCGATCTGGGTCGGCGGGGAGAGCCGCCGCGCCATCCGCCGCACCGCCCAACTGGCCGACGGCTGGTATCCCATTGACGCCAATCCACAGTTTCCCATGGGCGAACCGGCCCAGTTCCAGGCTGGACTGCAACGGCTGGCCACGGCGGCCAGGGAGGCGGGACGCGATCCTGCCTCGATTGAGATCATCTTCCGCACGCATGCCTATGAGCTGCACACCAATGGCTCTGGCCCAGCGCCCAGCTATCCGTTCCGCGGTAGCGCCGCCAAAATTGCCGCTGACATTCGCCAGTATGCCGCGCTGGGGATGAGCTACCTCGTGTTGGATTTTCTGCGCCTCAGTCGCAGTCTGGAGGAGATGCTGCAGCACATGGAAGCCTTTGCCACACAGGTGCAGACGCAGGTGGCGTGATGCTTGGCGGCTGGCATCGCCTCCGAGCAACGAGGCCCGACGGATTGTGCGGCGCGCAGCGGCACAATGCTGTGGCTGCCCATCACCCTCCTGAGGTTTCGCTTGATGACGGCAGCGTCATTGCATGGTACAGTACCGCCGTCTGTGGCCATGAACGCGTGCTCTATACCCACAGGAGGATTTTTTGAGATGACGCTTGGCCTAGCGAGTGGTATCGCACGCATCTTCAAGGCTGGATGGACACGACAAACGGCGGCAGGGAGGAGCGACCACGCTGCTCACTGCGCACGATGCGCTGCGACAGTCACATGCGATTGAAGAGGTAGCCCATGCAAACGATCGCCGAAGAGACGTGCTTACCGGTTGATATCGACGCGCAACCCGTGGTGCAGGCCGCGGCAGCCCTACAGCCTGTAATCCGTAGCTATCAGGAAGAAATCGAGCGCGAACAGCGCATGCCCAAAGCCCTGGTCGAGCAGTTTCATGCCGCTGGCTTCTATCGCCTGGTGATCCCGCGGGCGCTGGGCGGCCTGCAGGCCGACCCGTTGACCTACCTGCGCGTCGTGGAGCTCTTAGCCGAGGGCGCCGGCTCAGTCGGCTGGAACCTGGCCAATAACAGCGTCGGCCAACTCATCACGCTCGGGTTGCCGGACGAGGGCGTCCACGAAATCTACGCGCCTGGAAGCAATACCGTGCTCGCCGGCACCGCCGTCCAGGGCGGCGGGCAGGCGGTGCCGGTCGCGGGGGGCTACCGCGTGAGTGGACGCTGGCGCTTTGGCAGTGGCTGTCAGGAGAGTTCGTGGATGCTGGGGAGCTTCCAGATTCTCGACAACGGCCAGCCACGCCGTAGCCCGGAGGGCACGTCGCTCTTCTGGCGTGGGGTGTTCCCGCGTGCCGAAGCGCAGGCCGTGGCGGGGAGTTGGGACGTGGCCGGGTTGCGCGGCACCGGCAGCTTTGACTGGACGGTGGATGATGTCTTCTTACCGGAGCGGCGCACGATGGTGCACGCTGGCGCCCCGCTGGACAACCAGTGGCAGCGCTGGCCAGGGGTCACCTACGCCTTGCCGGCCCAGGCGTGGATTGGGCCGCACCACAGTGCCGTGATCACTGGCATTGCGCGGGCCGGTATTGACGCGCTGATCGAGCTCGCCGGTGGCAAGACGCCGCGTGGTCGCACCGGGCTGCTGTGCGAGTCGCCCCAAGTCCAGGACGCCGTGGGGCGGGCCGACGCGATTCTCAACGCCGGACGCGTCTACCGCAACGCCATGATCGCCGCACTCTGGCACACGGTGGCGGCCGGCCAGGAGACCACCCTCGAACAACGAGCCCGCTGCCGCTTGGCCGCGGTCTACGCCGCCGACAGCGCCCGCGAAGCCATGGACCTGATGTATCGGTATGGGGGCAGCACGTCGTTCCAGCGCACCAGCCGCCTGGCCGAGTGCTGGCGTGACCTGCACGTCGTGGGCCAGACGGTGACTATTGCGCCAGAATGGTATCCCATCGGTGGCCGGGCGTACCTGGGGATGGACCCCGGCCCGCGTCTGCGCTAGGGCCTCTCCACAGCAGTGCTGGGGCAATCCCTGGGAGCACGGGCCAGAGGTCCGTGCTCCCAGGAAGAGGCTTGGCACATGAGGAGCTGTGGAAGTGCACTCGTCCCGCGTGGCGCCTCCAGGGGCACGACGGGACTGAGAGCGCTTGCGGTACGAGCCACATGCGCCTGGTACGGTCGCCCACCGGGCCAGGCGCATGACCCGCCGATCTCCCCTGCTGTTTCGCTTGATGACCGCAGCGCCATTGCATGGTAAAGTACCGCCGTACCTTACACTCAGCGCGTGGTCCATGCACACAGGAGGATTTTGCATATGACGATTGACGTGGCGACTGGCGTCGCACGCATCCTCAAGCAGGAAGGGGTGGACTGGGTCTCGACATTTCCCGTCTGCCGGGTGAACAACGCCTTGGGCCGGGAAGGCGTGCCGATGCTCATGATGCGTGACGACCGCTATGCGGTGGCCGTGGCCGACGCGTTTTCGCGTATCACTGCCGGCAAGCGCATCGGCGTCTGCACCTTCCAGGGCGGCGTCAATGCCGCTGGCATGCAGTATGCCTACGCCGGGCTGGCGCAAGCCTATGAAGATGGCTCGCCGGTCCTGTGCATCACCGATGGCGTGCCGATTGGCAGCTCTGGCAATAGCCAGTTTGATGTCGCCTCCAGCATGAAAACCGTCTCCAAATGGTTCGGCTACCTCGACAAACCCGAGCGCCTGCCGGAATTCATGCGCCGCGCCTTTACTCTGCTGCGCAGTGGCCGACCCGGCCCGGTCATCCTGGCCATCCCGCAGGCCAACGGCACCTACGATGACGCCGCCGATCCCTACATCCCCGTCAAAGGCTGGAAGTCGGCACCCGACCCGGCGGATGTGCAGGCTGCGGTCGCCCCGCTATTGCAGGCCCAACACCCGCTCCTCTATGCCGGCGAGGGTGTCATTTATGCTGGCGCTGCCGCCGAGTTACAAGCCCTGGCCGAACTGCTCAATGCTCCTGTCGTGACCACCCTGAAAGCCAAGGGCGCGCTGCCGGAAAACCATCCGCTGTTTGTCGGCGTGCGCGGTGATCAGGTCGGGCATTATCTCAACCAGAGCGACGTCATCCTGGCCATCGGTTCGAGTTTGTCTCCAGGCCGCTTTAGCCACGGCATCCCGGACGCCGTCAAAAAGACCATCATCCACTGCAACATCGATGAGCTACACATCAACAAGATGTACCCTACCGCGCACGCGGTGATTGGCGATGCGCGGTTGACCCTGCAAGCCCTGATCAAAGAAGTGTCCGACCGCACCAACGGTGCCGGGCGTCCAGCCGGCACGGTGGCAGCGGAAGTGAAAGCCGCCCGCGATGCCGGACTGGCCAAATACCGCGAGGTGATGGGCTCCAGCGAAAAACCGATCAATCCGTATCGGGTGTACGGCGATATGATGCAGGTGCTGGACCCGCATAACTCGTTCGTGACCCACGAATCCGGCAACACACGCGATCAACTGAGCACGGTCTATGACACGCTCATACCGCGTGGTTTTCTCGGTTGGGGCAATGTCTCGACGCTGGGTTTTAGTTTAGCCGCCGCCATTGCCGCCAAAAAGGCTTTCCCGACGCGGGACTCGATCGCCGTCACCGGAGAAGCCGGCCTCGGCTATATGCTGGGCAACCTGGAAGTGTTGCTGCGTGAGAAGCTGGGCGTCACGGTGGTGCACATCAGCAACGGCGGTTTTGCCGGCTACGGTCCTGGCTTTTGGGGGCCGGGGCATGATCCCTTTACCCACACGGTGCTGGGGCCGAACGAGGTGGACATGGCCAAAGTCATCGGCGCCATGGGCTTGCATACCGAGCGCGTCAGCGAACCGGCGGAAGTCGTGCCCGCCCTACGCCGCGCCCTAGCCGCCAATGCGTCGGGTCAGCCGGCGTATATTGAATACCTCTGCTGCCAGTACCCCGTGTACGGGCCGTGGGTTGGACGGAGTATGGAGTGACACAATGCCAAAGCTAATTCCAGTGCCTGATGAGTTGAGTAAACCCTTCTGGGAGGCGGTGAACCAGAAGCGGCTCGTGCTACAGCACTGCGGCGCTTGTAACAAGCTGCAGTACCCTCCGCAAGCGGCCTGCCAGGTGTGCAACTCCGCCGCCCAGTTAACCTGGAAAGAGACCCAGGGGCGGGGCCATATTGCGACGTCTATCGTCATTGAGGATGGCCGTCTCAACCGGCGCATGCCCGATCAGCCGTACAACCTGGCGATGATCACGCTGGACGAAGATCCACGGGTCAATTTTTACTCCAATCTGCCGGGGACGCCGCCCTACAAAGTTCCTGTAGGAGCCGCCGTTGCAGTCACCTTTGAGGAGGTGGCGCCAGGCCAGTTGATCCACGAGTGGCAGGTGGTGGCCTAGCACCATAGCAGCTCTGCTTATCCCCAGTCTTGCGTCAGTGCCCCCCTGGGCGTGCCGGGCTCCAGTCCGGCTCCGGCAGCCACGCTAGAGCGTGGCGCTCACAGGGGACACCCTGGAGCACTGGCAGCGTATTGATGCAATGGACATCGAGGTGAGGGGGCCTGACTTTGTTGTCGGGACAGCACGACCCTCACCCTCACCCTCTCTCCGCCAGGGAGAGGGGGCCGAATATATAGGCCATACAAGGAGCAATGCATGCCAACGCCAGAGCAGTATCAGTGGCGCCGGGATAAAGACGGGCTCGGGGTTTGGGAGCACCGGGGCAAGGTGGCAGTCGCTGGCTATGGGCATTCGCCGGTAGATCGGCGCTGGGACGGCGTGTCGATGGATCAGACCCTCGGGGCCTACACCATCCTAGCGTGCCAGAAAGCCATGGACGACGCCGGTGTCACGGCGGACCAGATTGATGGGGTGATTTGCTGCCAGAGCCACATCGCCGGTGGGAGTGGCGGTTCCTCGTCGCAATGGGCCCCACGACCCTACTTCGCACCCCCCTACGACTCCGAATGGGGTTTAACGCTGATCAACGCCGCATGGCTCAGCAAGCAGATGAACCTGAGCAACGTCAAGTACGCCCCGAACAACGTGCCCACCATCGGCGAAATGGTCGGCATGGCCTCGCAAGCAGTCGGCGACGGTCTGTGCAGTACCTGTCTGGTCATCTACCCAACAGGTAACCTGGAAGGGCGCTATCGGCGTGGTGGCGAGAACGCCGACGACTATGCGCGCGGCGCCCGCCAGTGGACCGTGCCATGGGGCAATCACGGCGGCAACGATTTCATTAACATCTTCCCGCACAACCAGTATTGCCTTAAATACGGTGGCACGCACGATGACCTGGCGCCCTTTGTCATCAACCAGCACCGTAACGGCCTGCTGACGCCGTGGGGCTACAACGCCAGCCATGGCATCCCGCAGTTAACCGTGGAAGATTACGTGACCTCACGCTATATCCTCAATCCCTTGCGCCTGTGGGACTGCGACCGGCCGGTCAACGCCTCGGGCGCCTACCTCTTCACCACCGCCGAGCGTGCCCGCGATATGCGCCAACCGCCGATCTACGTGCTGAACCATTCGCAGCACAATTTCCGCCAGCGCACCACCCAGCCCGACTTGGAAGAGATTGAGGACTGGACGGACCGTACGGCCCGCCGCATGTACGAGGGCGCCGGCCTGGGGCCGAAGGATGTGGATATCTTTAACCCGTACGACGGCTACGCCACCATGAGCCAGTTTTTCCTGGAGGGTTTTCAGTGGCACGGCGTGAAGCGGGGCGAGGCCTTGGCGTTTTACGCGGGCGATATCCGTGTTGAAGGGCCGCATCCCTTCTGCTCCAGCGGTGGCAATCTGGGCAACGGGCGCACCCGCACGGCGATGTACACTGATAGCATCGAGCAGCTGCGAGGGACCGCGGGCGCGCGCCAGGTGACGGTGCGGGCCGAGACGGCGCTGGCAGCCTTTACCACGCCGAGTAGCGGCGGCTGGATTATGTTCGGGAAGCATCCGAGCTAGATATCTCTGTTGTCGGTGCGTAGGGGGGACCAGCCGGTCGCCCCTCCCAAGTAGCCAGACAAGATCTTGGAGTCTGTCTCACCCCAGTGTCTTGTCTGGCGAGCCCTACCGACCCACCAGGGAGGTGGGGCTTCAGCCCGCATTGTGCAGTCTTCAGCGCCCTTCCACACGCCCAGCCTATGGTTGGCGCATCGTACGATCTGTTGCCATGGTGCAACTCCTGTCCGCATGCTGCCTTACGGTGTGACCGTCACCCCCACAGTCGCGGCGGTGGTGGCGATGAAGCCGGGCAGGGTGGCCTGCACGGTGGTACTGCCCGCGGTGAGCGGATCGAAGGCCACCCCGCCCGTGGCCACCGTGGCCGGCGAGCTGAACTGCCCGGGCCCAATCTGCACGGTGCGACTCTGGGCCGAGCCGGCGCTGGTGGTCAGTTGTGCCACGCCGGCCACGGCGTTGGTTACAGTCGCCGTCAGCGTCGGCCCCCCAACGCGTACCGCCTGGAGGCTGTTTAAGCCGGTATTCGCCGGGGCATTGGGCACCCCCACGTGCACGAGGAACGGCGTATCGGCTGACCCCATCGTAGTGCTGGGGGGCACGCCGCTCAGGCGCAAGCCCGGCTGGACCACGGTGATAGCGTTGGTGGTGTCGATAAAGCCCGGGGCGGTGGCCGTCAGCGTGACGGTGGCGGGCAGGCTAGGTGCAGTCTCCAGGCCCTGGACGACGAAGAAGCTACTGGCGGAGTTTCCCGCGGCAATAGTCAGCGTCAGGGTGGACGTGCCCACCGTGGCCCCGTCCGGGGCGAGCAGTACGGTGCCGGCGTCACTACTAAGCACCTGCACCTGCACACCACCGGCGGGGGCGGGCGCACCGAGGAGCACCCGGCAACAGAGCTCCTGCAGGCCGGCGCCCACAGTGGCTACGGTGGGCGACAGCGTCAGGGCGGGTGCCGTGACCGTTACGGCGACGGTCGCGGCGGTGGTGGCGATGAAGCCGGGAATGGTCGCCCGTACTGCAGTCGTGCCCGCGGTGAGCGGATCGAAGGCCACCCCGCCCGTAGCCACCGTGAGGGGGGTGCTGGACTGCCCGGGCCCAATCTGCACGGTGCGACTCTGAGCCGAGCCGACGCTGGTGGTCAGTTGTGCGACGCCGGCCATGGCGTTGGTCACGGTCGCCGTCAGCGTCGGCCCCCCAACGCGTACCGCCTGCACGCCCACAGTGGTATTCGTCGGAGCATTGGGTACCCCCACTTGCACGCGGAACGGCGTATCGGCCGACAAAGTGGTGGTGCTGATCGGCACGCTGAGAAGGCGCAGGCCTGGCGATACGACGGTAATGGCGCCGGTGGCGGAGGTGAAGCCCGGGGCGGTGGCCGTCAGCGTGACGGTGGCAGGCAGGCTGGGTGCCGTCTCCAGGCCATGGACGAAGAAGAAGTTACTGGCGGAGTTTCCCGCAGCAATAGTCAGCGTCATGGTGGGCGTGCCCACCGTGCCGACATCGGGGGCAAGTAGTAAGGTGCCGGCGTCCCCACTCTGCACCTGCACCTGCACACCACCGGCGGGAGCGGGCGTATCGAGGAACACCCGGCAACAGAGTTCCTGCAGGCCAGCGCCCACGGTCACGGTGGTGGGAGCCAGTGTCAGGGCGGACGCTGTGACCGTCACGGCGGCGGTCGCGGCAGTGGTGGCGATGAAGCCGGGTATGGTGGCCTCCACGGTGGTGCTGCCCGCGGTGAGCGGATCGAAGGCCACCCCACCCGTGGCCACCGTGGCCGGCGAGCTGAACTGCCCGGGCCCAAGCTGCACGGTGCGACTCTGGGCCGAGCCGGCGCCGGTGGTCAGTTGTGCCACGCCGGCTGTGGCGTTGGTCACGGTCGCCGTCAGCGTCGGCCCCCCAACGCGTACCGCCTGGACGAGGTTTAAGCCGGTATTCGCCGGGGCATTGGGCACCCCCACGTGCACGCGGAACGGCGTATCGGCCGCCAAAGTCGTGGTACTGGTCGGCACGCCGCTCAGGCGCAGGCCCGGCTGGACCACGGTGATAGCGCTGGTAGCGGCGGTAAAGCCCGGAGCGGTGGCCGTCAGCGTGACGGTGGCGGGCAGGCTGGGTGCCGTCTCCAGGCCCTGCATCACGAACAAGTTACTCACCATTCCCCCGGCCGCAATGCTCAGCGTGAGCGTCGGCGTGCCCACCGTGGCCCCGTCCGGGGCGAGCAATACGGTGCCGACGTCACTACTCTGCACCTGTACCTGCACACCACCGGCAGGAGCGGGCGCACCGAGGAACACCTGGCAACAGAGCTCCTGCAGGCCGGCGCCCACGGTGGCTACGGTGGGAAACAGTGTCAGGGCGGGCGCCGTGACCGTCACGACGACGGTTGCGGCGGTGGTGGCGATGAAGCCGGGAATGGTGGCCTGCACGGTGGTGGCGCCCGCGGTGAGCGGATCGAAGGCCACCCCGCCCGTGGCCACCGTAAGGGGGGTGCTGAACTTCTCTGGTACAATTTGCACGGTACGACTCTGGCCCACCCCGGCGCTGGTGGTCAGTTGTGCGACGCCGGCCATGGCGTTGGTCACGGTCACCGTCAGCGTCGGCCCCCCAACGCGTACCGCTTGGAGGCTGTTTAAGCCCGTATTCGCCGGGGCATTGGGCACCCCCACTTCCACGGCGAACGGCGTATCAGCCGACAAAGTCGTAGTGCTGGTCGGCCCGCCGCTCAGGCGCAGGCCCGGCTGGACCACGGTGATAGCGCTGGTAGCGGCGGTAAAGCCCGGAGCGGTGGCCGTCAGCGTGACGGTGGCGGGCAGGCTGGGTGCCGTCTCCAGGCCCTGCACCACAAACAAGTTACTCACCGTACTGCCCGCGGCAAGGCTCAGCGTGAGCGTGGACGTGCCCACCGTGGCGACATCGGGGGCGAGCAGTACGGTGCCGGCGTTACTACTCTGTACCTGCACCTGCACACCACCGGCGGGAGCGGGCGCACCGAGGAACACCTGGCAACAGAACTCCTGCAGGCCAGCGCCCACAGTGGCTACGGTGGGCGACAGCGTCAGGGCGGGCGTGGGGTTGACGGTCACCGGGACCGTATCCGCCACGATGTTGGGGGCGCTCGCTGTCACTGTGGTGCTACAGGGCCGGGATGCCGTGCCGCCGCTGATGGTTGTGATCGTATTCACCTGACCGGTGAGGATAGTGACTGGCGAAGTGAGCACGGCGCACGCCGGATCGGCTGCAGTCAGCGTGACCGTGATCCCCGGCGCCGGGGCAGCAATCGGACTGCCGGCACTCTCGATTTGCACGGTAATGTCCGCTGTAAAGCTCCCGTTGACGGTCGCACTCGTCTGCACGATGTTGAGATTGGCGGTCGTACTCACCTGTGAGGTGGCTGGGGCATAGTTGGCATTGCTCCCGGTGATGGTGGCCATACCAATGCCCGCCCCCCGCACCGTACCATTGGCGGACAGGCTGCCCGCCGGGATGGTCACCGTCGGGGTCAGGACTTGGACGGCAGAGGTATTGTTGCTCACCAGGCTCACTGCCACACCGCCAGCCGGGGCTGGGTTGGGGGCAATCGTCACCGGCACGGAGACGGTTTGCCCCAGTGGCACATTCAACGTCGCCGGGAGACTGATGAGATTCAGCGTCACGGAGACCGCCAGGGTGCCCTCGGTATACCCTGGCGCATGGCCCCGTACGGTGGCGCTGCCAGCCGCCAGGCCGTTCACCGTCACCTGGCCGGTGGTGCCGCCCGCCGGAATGACGATCGTCCCAGGCGCGGTGATGCTGAGGAGCGTGGGCTGGTCACTACGCACGGTGATGGTCACACCGCCAGCCGGTGCGGGAGTCGACAGCGTGGCTTGCAGAGTGGCGGGACGTCCGACGCCCACCACCGTGGTGTTGACCAGGGCGAGACTGATGCTCGGGGCGTCAGTAGTGATGACCATCGTATCCGGAGTGCTGGCGACTGTGCCATCATGGACGATGAGCTGCGTCATATACATCCCGATCACGTCCGGCACAAACGTCGGGGTGGCGGAGGTCGGGTTGGTGAGCGTCGCCGCACTGCCTGGGGGGATGGTGGTGAAAGCCCAGGCAAAGGTCAGCACGTCGCCGTCCACGTCGCTGGAATCATTGCCATCAAGCGTCACCGTCAGACCCACATCTACCATCTGATCCGGTCCGGCATTGGCTACCGGCGCTGAGTTCGTGGTGGAAATCATCACGGTGTCTGGCGCACTATTCACCGTGCCGTCATGGACGATGAGCTGTGCCTCATACGTACCGGCATGATCCAGCACAAAGGTCGGCATAACACCAGTCGGGTCCGTCAAGGTGGCACTGCTGCCTGGCGGGATGGTGGTCAAGGTCCAGGCAAAGGTCACGGCATCGCCGTCCACATCACTTGATCCGCTACCATCGAGCGTCACCGTCGCTCGCTCCCACCGGGGCTGTTTGATCGGGGCCCGCATTGGCTACCGGCGCCGAATTGCCGGTGGTGATCGTCACCGTAGCAGGCACGCTATCCAGCGCCCCGTCGTTGACAGTCGGGTTCGTCAAGGTGGCACTGCTACCAGCGGGGCGGGTCACCAGGGTCCAGGAGAAGGTCAGCGCATCGCCGTCGACATCGCTGGAGGCACGACCATCGAGCCTCACCGTTGCTCCCACCATGGCGGTCTGATACGGCCCAGCATTGGCCACTGGGGCCGAGTTCGTCGTGACAATCCGCACCGTGTCCGGCGCGCTATCCTCTGTGCCGTCGTTGACAATCAATGTCATCTCATACGTCCCAGCGCGATCCACCCCAAAGGTCGGCATGGCACTCGTGGGATTGGTCAAGGTAGCGCTGCTACCGGCTGGGCGGGTGGTCACAGTCCAGGCAAAGGTCAGCGGGGTGCCATCGCTGTCGCTGGAGGCACGACCATCGAGCCTCACCGTTGCTCCCACCAGCGCGGTCTGATCCGGCCCAGCATTGGCTACTGGGGCCGAGTTCGTCGTGACAATCTGCACTGTATCCGGCGCGCTCCTGGCTGTGCCATCATGCACCGTGAGCTGCGCGACATAGGTGCCAGACACGTCGACCACGAACGTCGGCCGGACGCTTGTGGGGTTGGTCAAAGTGGCACTGCTCGCCCCTGGGGAGGTGATCAAGGTCCAGGCAAAGGTCAGGGGGTCGCCATTGCCGTCACTGGAGCGACTCCCATCGAGCGTCACCGTGGCCCCCACCGGCACCGCCTGATCAGGACCGGCATTGGCCACCGGCACCTGGTTGACCTGGCGTACCAGGATGTCCACGACGTCCGGCGCGCTATCGAGCTGGCCGTCGCTGACCACGAGTTGAAACGTCAGCGTGGTATCGACTGCGACCTCTGGCGCTGTGCAGGTGGGTTGCGCTGTGGTGGCATTCGCCAGCGTGACCCCTGGCCCACGCGTCTGCGTCCAGCGGAAGGTCAGGGCATCCCCATCGACATCAAGGCTGGCGCGCCCGTCGAGAAGCACTGAGGTCCGTGCGTCCACGAGCTGGTCGGGGCCCGCATGGGCCACTGGGGCCGTGTTTGGGACCACAATCTGTACGGTGTCGGGGGCGCTATCAGTTGTCCCGTCATTGATCAGGAGTTGCGCCACATACGTGCCCAGCCGATCGACGATGAACGTTGGCGTAGCGCTGGTCGGGTTGTTTAGGGTGGCGCTACTGCCTGCTGGGCGGGTGGTCAAGGACCAGGCAAAGGTCAGGGCATCCCGATCCGCATCGCTGGAGGCGCGCCCGTCTAAGCCCACGGTGGCTCCGAACCGTACCACTTGATCGGCCCCGGCGTTGGCCACCGGGGTGGAGTTGAGGGTACTGATGGTCACGGTGGCGGGGGGGCTGTCCAAGAGACCATCATTGACGATGAGCTGCGCCACGTAGTCCCCGGGCCGATCCACCGTGAAGGTCGGCTGCACCGCATCGGGCGTTGCGAGCGTCGCCGTGCTGGCCCGGGGGAGCACAATGAGCGCCCAGGTATAGCGCAGCGGGTCATGATCGGGATCGCGGGAGGCGCGGCCATCGAGGCGGACGACTGTGCCCACGCTGACGCTCTGGGGCGGGCCGGCGTTGGCCACGGGGGCGGAATTGCGGGTCGTCACGGTGACGGTGGCGGGCGTGCTGGTGCGCGACGCGTCCGTGACGGTGAGCTGCGCCACATACATGCCGGGCTCGTCCACCACAAAGGTCGGGTTGACGCTGGCCGGAGTGGTGAGCGTCGCCTGACTACCCGCTGGGCGGGTGGTCAAGGCCCAGGCAAAGGTCAGGGCATCGCCGTCCACATCACTGGAGCCACTACCGTCGAGCGTCACCGTCGCCCCGACCACGACGGTCTGATTGGGATCAGCGTTGGCCACCGGGGCGGAGTTGGTGGTGCTGATGGTCACCGTCGCTGGCACACTGGTCATCTGGCCATCGCCCACGGCGAGCTGCGCCACATACGTGCCACGGCGATCGACCACGAACGTTGGGTTGAGCGTGTTGGGATTGGTCAGCGTCGCCTGGCTCGTCGCCGGACGAGACAGCAAGATCCATTGCAACGTTAAGGTATCGCCATCGACATCGCTCGATTGATTCCCCTGCAAGGTCACCGTCGTGCCCACGCTGACGGTCTGCGCCGGGCCGGCATTGGCCACAGGAGCTGAGTTGGTGGTGGTCACGGTCACCACATCGGGCAGACTCTCCAGCGTGTCATTGGCGACGGTCAGCTGGGCCATATACGTGCCGGGCCGATCCACCACAAAGGTGGGGGTAACACTGCTGGGATTGCTGAGGACTGCCTGGCTGCCAGACGGACGCAGGAGCAACGTCCAGGCAAAGGTCAGCGGCTTACCGGCGGCATCACTAGAACCCGTGCCACGCAGCGTGACGGTCGTGCCCACCGCCACGGTTTGATCGGCGCCGGCATCGGCCACAGGTGGCGTGTTCACCGCGCGCAGCACCACTGTGACCACCTGCGTTGCCTGGACAGCGTCTACGGTGGTCACACCCTGCTGGAGGAGCGTCTCGCCGTCGTCAAAGACCTGCACGGTCACGGTGCGCTCCGGTCCGCTGGGGACCACGATTTCGATCTCGACCGTCAACGCGGTCGGCGTGTCCGTGCTGCGGCACTGGGATGTCGTTGGGCCCGTCACCAGACATTGGACGACTACCGGCGTCTGCATGCCCACGCCACGGACTTCGACCTGCACACGGGTGGCCCGTCCCCCGGTCTGACGCGTCTGCCCAGAAGCGCCGGCACGCGTTGTCTGACCAGCACTCCCCTGATCCGCCGTCGTCACCCGCAGGAGCAGGCGACTCGTGCCGCTACTGGCCGGGCTATCCCCAGGACTGCTGCTCCCCCCGCAACCTGCCAGCATCAGAAAAACCAGACTCAGGATGCGCACCAGTCGCATGCCCTTCCACCAGTGCGTGTCACGCATATTCTGCCGCTCCTCTGCTCGCGCTGTCTCCTGCCCTCAAGGTCTGGCCAGGCGGGACTATACAGCAAAAACTGGGGGAGGAAAAGCCAGCAGCGCCCTGGCGATGACACCAGTGAGACAGCGGTGCTGACACCAGCGTGGACCAGCGCTATGATCTCTTGTATAAGACATGGTATCCTCCTCTCAAGATATCGGAGGTCGGGCTGCATCCCGACACTTCCGCGGACTCTCGTGCCCGCGGCTCCTGGAGGTCTGCGCATGCCACCCACCAGAGCCATTGCCCAGACGCTGGCTGAGGCGTATCTGGCCATCAAATTCGACGAAGTGTTACCTAATGGGGATGCGCGCTATGTCGATCTCGACGCCGTGCGCGGCACGCGCAACGTCGCTGCATCGCTGAGCGCTCTCATCACGCTGCAGGAGCGTGAGTCCGTCACGACTGGCGATTATGCGCGCTTCCTCCTCACTCGCCCCACCGGCTGCGGCAAAACCACCGAACTGTACCGGCTCAAGGACTTGCTCATCCAGGCGGGCTTTGGTGTGGTGTATTTTGACGCAGGGCTGGAGTTTGATCTACAGAAACAGCAGGTCGAGTGGTGGGTCGTGTTGCTGGAAATGCTCTGGCAGATTGATGAGCAACTGAGCCAGGCGCCGTACCATCTAGATATCCCCGATGCCCTGCGCGAGCAGGCGATTGCCTGGCTGGCGCAGGTGGTGACCAAGAAGACCGAACGCACCGAGATGGAAGCTGGCCTGACCACTGAGCTGGAGGCCAGCGCTGGCCTGCCGTTCTTTGCCAAAGCCAGGGCCGTGCTCAAGGCCTTCGTCAAGACCGGCTCAACGCGCTTGCATGAGATCAAGCAAGAGGCGGAGCGCCGCCCCACCGTCCACCTCGTCTACGCCTTCCCGCTTGCCCTGACGGGCAGCGCCAACATTGGGCAAGTCTTTCCTGAAAAACCCCTGCTGATGCCGATGGCGCATGTCCGCCATCACAATGGCGCGGAGGATCGCCATACTGTAGCGAAAATGCAGGAAGTCATCACCCGCCGGGTGGCTCCCTCGGTGTTTGCCCGTGGCGTGCTCAAAACCCTGGCGCTGGCCAGCGGCGGCCACATCCGCGATTTTCTGCGTCTGGTCCGTGATGCCGCCAGTGATCTTGGCGAGCGCATTGCCACCGCGCATGCCCAACGGGCCGTGGCGGATCTCGTTGACCTGTATAATCGCACCATCCAGCAAGACTTCATTGCGCCGCTCGACCATGTGAAGCAGTCCGGCGGCTTGCCTGGCGGTCCACATGACGGGGCCCTGGTCAACCTGCTGCTGGTGTTGAAATATCGCAATGCTGAGACCTGGACCGCGCTGCATCCGTGCGTCCAGGCGGCGGCCAGATATGTGAAGGCTCCCCGTGCGCACCCGGAAGAAGCCAGCGGCGTCTAAAGCACTCGATCCTGCGTATCCTCTGCCGTCTATGTCATCCTCACCCCAGCAGGCCAGGAGAACTGGGCGCGCCTGACGCGCCTGCTGCCGCTCAACCATGGTCCACGTCTGCTGTTTGTCCTGGTGGATTCGCCAGTGCTGCGCCGCCGCCTGTTCGAGCATCTGGCCACTGCCCTCACCAGCGACTTACTGCGCGCCATCCGCAGTGCTGGCAGTTGGCTCGAAGATGTGCTCAAGCGTGATCTGCTCTTCGCGGTGCGCTGTCTCTGCGATACTGGCCAGCTCGGTGTGGACGATGATCTACGACAAAGACTCATTGATGTACTCATCGCGCTCTGACGCACCACCCCCTACGAGCCGCAACAACAAGAAGTCGTTGCCCTTTTTGCCTATGCCATGCCGACAGTGGACGGCAAGCGTATCCTGGAAGAACTCTTTCGTTGTTTTGATGATCCACATAAGCACGAGGAGGCAGGATTGGCCTTGGGCGACGTGGGGAGTGCCATGCCTGCCGCTGCCGACCCCGCCGTGCGCCGGAGCGTCACCGCGGCCTTGGGCAAGCTTGAGATACCACAGGGGTTTCTGCAGCCCTTGGCACAATTTTGGCGAGCACAATTACTCGATTCCGAGTTCCAGATTGTCGGGGATAAGGTTGGGCGCGTCTGTGATATCGCCTATGAACACTTACAGCACATCGCGACGCGCCTGGCAGAGCAGCATGAGGCCCAGAGCCCAGCCGCAAGACCGGCATGAGATCCAACCGTGCACCATGGAAGACGATGTGACGAGGAGCCAGCCTATCCCGTCTCCCGTTTTCTAAGTTCAAACAGCGACTGCGCACGAAAAAAACACACCTCATAGGGCCTGTCCGTAAATAACATATCTGATTTCTCTTAAGAGTTTGTGGGGTGAATGGTATAGTTCCATTCCCCGTGGAACGCTTCAGGAACAAGGTTGACCTCGGCCAGCTGCGTGTCGGAAATCCTGCGGCCTTTCGCATAGGTCCGTGCATCGAGCCGACACGC
>SXND01000229.1 GCA_005777235.1 Pseudomonadota bacterium | reverse complement strand
GCGTAACTAAGGCAAGTTGCCAGTGATGACATTGAACCCGTCGGCGGCGCCGTGCAGGAACCAGTGCTCCATCACGTCGGCGACGTGCGCGGGCGTGCCGACGACCATCGCGTGCCCGCGCGGGCCGGCATTCAGCAGGCAGAGTTCCCACAGGGTGAGGTGGTCGCGCCGCGCCGCCTCTAGCAGCAGGTGCTGCCGGCTGAGCGGGCCGTTGGTATCGGCCATCGCGGGCACCGGCCCATGCAGCGGCAGCGTCTCGAGATCGTGCACGCCAATCGTATGTGCGAGGATCGACAGCCCGACACTGGGCTGGATCAACGACTGGAGGTAGGCGAATTTATCCTGAGCCTCCGCCTCGGTGCGTCCCACGACCGGATAGAAGCCCGGCATGACTTTCACGGCGTCGGGCGTGCGGCCGCACTGCTGCAGGCGGGCCATGATGTCGGCGTAGAACGCCTGCGCCTGCTCGAAGGTCGTCTGCGCGGTGAAGACCAATTCGGCCAAGCGGGCGGCGACGTCGCGGCCGGTACCGGACGCCCCGGCCTGCACCAGAACCGGCCGGCCCTGTGGCGAACAGGCGACGTTCAGCGGGCCGCACACCTGGAAGTGCTTGCCCTTGTGGTGCAGCACGTGGAGCTTCGACGGATCGAAGAACACGCCCGAGGCCTTGTCGCGGATGAAGGCGTCATCGTCCCAACTGTCCCATAGACCGTTCACAACCTCGGCAAACTCGATCGCGCGGTCGTAGCGCTCGGCGTGCGCGAGATGCGCGTCCTGGCTGTAGTTCAGCGCGTCCGCTTCGTTGTTGGAGGTCACGAGGTTCCAGCCAGCGCGCCCACCGCTGATCTGGTCGAGGGAGGCGAACTGGCGCGCCAGCGTGTAGGGTTCGTTGTAGGTCGTGGTCGCGGTCGCGACAAGGCCGAGGTGGGTCGTCACCGCGGCGAGCGCCGACAGGACCGTCAAAGGTTCGAACTTTACCACCTTGCCCATTCGTCCGCGCGCATCGGCGCTGCCCGCCAGGGGCACGGCGGCAGAGTCGGCCAGAAAGAGCAGGTCGAACTTGCCGCGCTCCGCCAGCTGGGCGACCTCAACCATCTCGGCAAAGCAGGTGCCGGCGCCCGTATGCGCGTCAGGGTGACGCCAGGCGGCGACATGCTGGCCAGTCTCGTGGACGAAGGCGCCGAGATGCATCATACGACGTTGTTGTGACACGACTCGCTCTCCCATCTGCAACACGGCCCATCGGGAACTCGACAGACATCTTCTGCCCAACACGGCCCATAGTCGGCACCCGTGCAGGAACCACCACTGTGGCCGTGCCGGCGCCACGTCACGCCTCGCTTCTGGCCACATGATGAGATGCCTGAACAGCACCGGCTAGAGGCTCCCCAGGCTCACGTGGGCGAGGCGAGACCCGTTGCGCTGGTACGGCAGGCCACGCATACGCCCCGCATGCTCGTCAGGAGTATAGGCACTTCCGGGCGACCAGGCAAGGCGGCGCACAGGCCGGGACCATCAACTCACAGGAGCCTTCGTCGGGGGTTGCGTTCCACACAGGCGTTGCCTTGATGCCTGGGCCAGATTCGACGCACGAGCGCGCCATCGCACACGCCAGCGCAGCGTGCCAAGCACATGGGCTGGAGCGTCCAGCGCATCCGGAACATCCTGGAGACCTTCTTATCGTGAGGGTATGCACGCACGCCCTAGCGCTGGCACGAGTGTCATCGCGTGCAACCCTGCGCGCCCCGGATAGGCGGTCTGGCGCAGGGGTCCGTGCGTCGCCCTGCCAGCCTGGACAGGCACGACGCGATGCGGTAGGATGAGCCAGGGACATGTCTCGGCTAAGGAGGACACTTATGCCTACGTCAACCGTCCGCGCCAGGCGGCCACAGATCACCACCTGTCTGTGGCCGCGCGATCTCCTGGAGGCGTACGCCCGCGCCCAAGGGCCGTATAGCATCGAAAACGCCGAAACGCTGCTCGAAGAAGAGCCTGTTGAACTCTATAACGGCTGGTTAGTGTGGCAAGAGATAACTGATGTGCACGAACGACGCTCCGTCGCCAACATACAGGATATGCTGAGTATTTCCGCGCGTAAAGTGAGCTTTGGCCAAGTGCTCCCCGACCAGTTGGAATGCCTGTTGCACAACGGCGATGTGGTGAAGCCCGATGCCAGCCTGGTGTCCTGGCATCGCCTGCAGACGGCTGTGCTGCCATCGGGTCCACACCAGCGTCCGGTGCTCAACGGTGGCCCCGAGCTGGTCGTCGAGGTGCGCTCACCGTCCAACCGCCGGGCCCGGGAGCGTGCCAAGCGCGCGCTGTACTTCGCCAACCAGGTGCAAATCGTCTGGGATGTCGATGAACGGCGCCAAATTGTCTGGGTCTACCGGGTGGAATCCCCAGCGCAACCGACACGACTGACGGTCCAGGATGCGATTGACTGCGAGCCGTTGCTTCCTGGCTGGCGGCGGCGTGTGGCGGAGATCTTTGCCGAACGCGCCTCGGCAGAAGCGATGGTCGGGGAAGTGGCGCACGCCTGGATCGCCGAAGGCCGAGCCGAAGGCCGAGCCGAGGGTATTGCCGAGGGTATCGTGCAGACGCTGTGTCAGGTGCTGCCGGCGCTGGCCCGCAGCCGCTATGGTGCGGCCCTGCCGGCGGAGCTGCCAGGGCGTCTGGCCGCCTGTGATCTGGCACAGCTCCAAGCGCTGCAACACGCGATCGAGACCAGCCCCAGCCTGGAAGCCTGGTTGGCGCTCCTCCCCCACGAAGGAGCCGTGAAATAATAACGTCCCGTTTTGGATGCTGGTGGGAGCGCTCGTGACACAGGGGCCAGAGGGGATCGAGGCCCCTGGCGTTGCCGGCCAGGTGCCCGCACCGTGACCAGGGCCTCGGCGGCACCTCAGCCCACCCTGCCAGGCGCGGTGTCCACCGGGGATCTCTCGCCATTCGGCCTGCTCCAGCACTTCGTGAGCCCCTTCTATAGCAATCACCTTAGGGCTTCAGCACAATATCCTCCAGCGCGGGGTAAGGATGCACCGGAATAGCGTTGATCTGATGCTCGGCCACGCGTGCCCCCACGCCAACCAAACCGCGCAGGTCCATGATCGGCGCGAACATGACGTGCTCAATGCTCAGTTGCTGCAGGCGATGCAGCAGGGCCTCACGCTTTTTGGGATCGCGTTCGCTGGCCTGCTGCTCATACAGCGCGTCAACATCGGTATGCCCACCGTAGGCATACGTGCCTTTCGAATACATAAAGGCCTCAGCCCGCGTCGCCGCATTGCCCGAGGCCCCGACCGCCGCCATAAAAATGCCGCGCAGCTTTTTGTCGCGCCAAGCCGAGAGAAACGTGGCGCGCTCCATGGTGTGCATGCGGACGCGAATGCCCACGGCATTGAGATAATTCACCACGCCTTCCGCGACGATAGTAAACGGCGGTGCCGGGGTAAACTCGCCGGCATCAAAACCATTGGGATAGCCGGCTTCGGTGAGGAGCTGCTTGGCTTTCTTGGGGTCATACGGCAGTGGCTCGGTTTGTAGCGCGTAGTCCATCACCCGCGGCACAATGACGCCCGCGGGTGGACAGAACCCAAGGCAGGAGGCTTCATTGATGGCCTGGCGGTCCAGGGCATAGTTCACCGCCAGCCGCACGCGCTTGTCGGCCCAGGGCGATTTCGGATCCCACTGCTCAGGAAATTCGAGCCAGAACATCGAGGCATGCCGGGTGTCGACCAGTGCCAGACCTGGCGTGCGCTTCACTTCTTCCGCTATCTCGCCATCCATGGAGGAGGCATAATCGGCTTCGCCACGTTTGAGCATGGCCAGACGGGTGGTGGCCTCGGGGACGCCTTTGATGGTAATGCGTTTCAGGTTGGGCACTTTGCGCCAGTAGCCCTCGTAAGCTTCCAGCGCCAGCTCAATGCCGGGGGTGTGGCTGACAAATTTATACGGTCCCAAGCCAATGGGATGTTTTTTGAAGCCATCGTCGCCCACTTGTTCCAGGTACTTCTTCGGCACCACGAGACCGGCGCCAGTGGCAGTGCTACCATAGTAGGCCATGAAATCCGGCCAGGGTGCGTGCAGGTGAAAGCGCACCGTGCGTGCATCGACCATCTCAATCGTTTTGACCTTGGCCTGCAGCTCTTTCGCTCCCGCTCCTTTGTAGCGCTTGAAGCTGAACTCGACATCCGCAGTGGTACACGGGTCACCGTTGTGGAATTTTAGCCCAGGGCGCAGCGTGAACTCATAGGTCAGGCCATCAGGGCTTTCGGTCCAGGATTCCGCCAGGGCTGAGCCCATGCGCACCCCAGGGAGCGGGCGCACGAGGGCATCGTGCAGCCCATAGGCGATGAGAAACGGGGTAATTTGTGACGGCATCTCCGCCGGGTCAAACCACGCCGGCGCAATGGTGACATGCATGGCGTATACCAGCTCGCCTTTCGGCTCGGCAGCACTGTCGGCGGTCCGCCCACCCAGCAAGGCCACCAGCAAACACCCGACCACTAACCAGCGTTGCATAGTTCCTCCATTCAGCATTGGCACGCTCTACGACGATTGCTCTACAGACGAACCTCTTCCCCGCACCTCCCCCCAGCGGGGGGAGGCTGGGAGGGGAGAGACTCTCACGGATACATCGCCCAGCCGACGCGATCCGTCTCAGCCCGGAAGAAATGCCCCTGCGTACTGGTGACAAACAGCGTTGTCATGTCTGGCCCGCCAAAGCAGCAATTGGTCGGACGCAGCGCTGGTACGGGATGCGTTTCCAGCACGCGCCCGGTGGGCGAGAACACATAGATCATCGGCCCTGGGCCACCTTGCTCCCAGCCCGCTGTGGCGACAATGTTGCCCTCGGCGTCCAAACACATGCCATCAATGCCGCGATGCACCCCAGCGGCATCTGTGCCAAAGGTGTGCAACAGCGTGTACGGCCCCAGGCTGCCATCAGCCTGGATGGGATACGCACGCAACTCACGTGGGCGCTCCGTGGCATAGCCGCTCTCGGCCACATACAGCGTGTGCTGATCCGGCGCAACCAGCAAGCCGTTGGGCATGCTGGTGTCAAACGTCGCCCGACTGACCGTATAGCTGCCGTCGGCCTGAGGCGTGGCGCACAGCACCGAGCGATGGTCTAACTCTTCGCGCTCTGTGGCGTCGATATTGCCCTCGTTCCAGGGATTGGTGAACCACACGCGGCCCTGGCGATCAATCGCCAGGTCGTTCGGCGTGTTCAGCTGCTTGCCGTCCAGACGCTCGGCAATGCGCACATTCCGCCCATCCGGATCAAAACGCACAATCGCCCGCCCGCCGGAACAGCAGCCAAACAGACGGCCCTGCAGGTCATGCGCCAGGCCATTGGTGCGATTGGTGCCACTGCGCCACTCGCTAATGGCCTGGCTGCGCAGATCGTAGCGCATGATGCGGCTGGTCGGGATATGCGTAAAATAGAGGAACTCCCCATCCCACACCGGCCCTTCGGTGACGCCACCGTAGGGTGTATTGAGTAGTTGAAAGCGCCACGCTACCATGCTGTCTCCTTATTCCACGCTTGCGGTCAACAAAATCTGCACCACCTGCCCGGCCACGCGCCGGGCGTGCGCTTGCAACTCCGCATCCGGGCAGGTCGAGAGCGGATGCGGCATATAGATCACCGGGTAATTCGGCACACCCCAGACGGTGGCCGTGGCCTGACCCGTGTCCATGAAGTGATCGGTACAAATAGCTGCCGCCGGGATACCAGCCCGATCCATATGGATGCCGTCGTGCACACTGCACGAGCTGCACGAGCCTCAATCGCCCACCCCGACAATGGCCAGGTCGCAGGTCTTGGTCCACTCCGCAATGACCTCCGGCGCCACCGGCTTAGACGCCGACGGCTTGCGATGCCGTACGATGTTCGAGAAGTGATACTGCTCATTGAGAATCGTCGCCACCATCTCCAGGAAGCGCCCGGCATTGCCCTTACTGTTATCGAGCAGCCCGACGCGCTTGCCCGCCAGGCTGGTGGGACGTGGCGCATAGGTCGAGTGCTCGACCATCGCCTCGTTCACCGGATTAATCAACACCAGCTTCTGCACCGTGTCTGTACTCATGGCTGCACTCCTAAAATTTCCGCTGTGGAGACCCCTCGCTTCAGCGGGGGGAGGAAACAGTGGTGCCTGCGGCCGCAGGCAGGGTGTACGTATAGCCATCGGCAGCCCAGAGCCGCGTGCAATGCTTCTGATGCACACTGGCCTTCTTGCCATGGATGACCAGGGCAAACCAACCACGAGCCTTCACCACGACGCGGCTTGTCCAGGTGCCGGCATACTTCCCTGTGGGCACGACCGCTTTGACGATATCCCCGGTCTGCATGCCCCCATAGTGTTTCTGTCGGGCACGGTGGACCTGCGGAAAGCCGTGGGCACCGACGCGGCACATGTGCCTGGTCCCGTGGCCCATGGCGCGGATGCCTACTGGTTGTATGCCCGTCACACGCAGCGTGTCTGGGGTGCTTGCCCCGACGCAGGACGCGTCCCCCCAGTGGGATTTGGCGATGCCCAGCCGCGACCGGTTGTATGTCGTGCGCCCACCCGTGCCCGTCTCCACGGGCAGCCCCGTGGCTTGCAACGCCTGCGAGAGCCCCCAGCGTGTGGTATTGACGGCGGCAGCGTCTTTCAGCGGCATCCTGGCCTGCGCTTGGACCTGCGGAAAGCCAAACTCTGCTGCCGTCTGCGCGCCTTTCTTCTGGTTGCACGGGACACAGGCGAGGGTCAGATTGCTGACGCGGTTGGAGCCGCCTCGGACCTTCGGCAGGATATGCTCCACTTCAAGTGGGACATCTTTGGCGTCACAGTAGGCACAGGCGCGGTGCCACTTCTCCAAGAGATACTCGCGTACTTCATAGCCCGCCAGCTCGCCGTGCTGGTATGCTACGCCGCTAATTTCCGCGTGCTGCATCTGGTGCATAGCGAAGCGCACCAGTTCTTGGCTCAGGGCGCTCAGGGGACAAGAGCGCGCCAGGCGCTCTACCCAGGTCATGATGTTGCCCACCCGGCTTTGAAGCGACGGCGGGAGCCAGCCTGCAGGGCGTGTGCGATTGAGAAAGCGTGCCTGGCGGTAGCGCGTCTTCCGTTGCCGCCGACCACGCCGGATGGCGTGCCGACTGAGCAAGGCCGCTGTGATCCGCTGGCCGCGGTGGGTCAGCTCGGCAGCCCAGAGGACACGTGCGCCAGCGACAAGCGCCAGACCTGTTGTCTTACTGCCTGGATCAATCTTCAAACGGTGCTCGTGCACCACAGACTCGGCTCGCGTCCGGTCGTGCAGGATGATGGTGAAGGGGAAGCGCCGCAACACTGCCGCACGACCGTCCCGCAACAGCTCCCGTGCCCGTGCCGGATGGCAGGGATCGAGAGGTGTGCGGTCACGATCGAGGACAAAAACATAGCACATGCAGTGACCTTTCCGCTCCGCTTGCGCGGGTAACGTTTGCCTCGACAAGGTTCTGACGGCTTGTCGTGTCTGCCGCACAGCGTGCTACTCGGCACGGCCATTGAACGACAGACGATAGAGCCCAGGACTGGCACGCATCCGGGGGTATCATGACCGAAAGAACGTCGCCCCAACACTACAGGGCTGAGTCTGCTCGACACCGACTCTAGACTTCCCTAGAGTCCCCCGACTTCAGTCGGGGGAGTACGTCGATGCTCTTATCAGGCCACGGGCCAGGTGACCGCCGTGGACGAGACTTTCGGCCCCCAACTGGGAATGACCGCGCTCATCGCCCCTTCCTCTCCACCCGCCGTTATGACGAAAATATCCTCCGATCGCTCGACCACCGGGACATAACGCTGCTCATCCCCCGCTTCGAGCGCGCCTTCTATACCACCGCCGCGCTTCAGATCGGCCACGCTGCGCCGGGCGTGTTCCGCCAGATAGCGCCGCACATCACTCTTCGACCAGCCGTGACTGGCCACCGTGTGTGTATGCTCCCCGGCCATGACGATGAGGATTTCCCCCTGCCGCGTGCCGCTGGCCGTCGTAGCCACCGAGCCCGAGGTGGTCAGCGAGGTTCCGAGGCTGGACATCACGTCTACGATGGTGGTGAGCACGCCTTCCGGGGTCTGACTCACCGAGTTGCGCACCTGGCGTGGTCCCTCGCAGGCAAAGGCCGTCACCGCACTACTACCCGCCGCACAGCCGCGCTCCACGTGCAGCGGCAGCCACGGGCTGTCCGGCTCGTTTTCGGCAATGCAATAGGAGTACTTCCCTGGATGCCCCAGGCACGAGCGATCGAACAACCCAGGAATGGCGCCGCAGGTGTTCATCAGTACCAGGCGGATGGCACGCCCAATCGTCGCATTGGCCCGGTTGCCCGGCCCAAAGAGATTGTTGCCACAGTTAATCTGCAACTGCTGCACTACGGGTCCATTGACCACCAGCAAAATCCCTGCGCCCCCTAGACTGGCCGACGGCCCCACCAGATTAAACACCGGCTGTAATATGGCTTCCACCGCCGCCAGCACCACCGGGGCGTATTCCGGCAGACAACCGGCCATGACCGCATTGGCGGCCACCTGCTCCAGCGTCACAAAGCGCCGCCGCTCCGGCACGCCGCCCAGTACTTCTTCCCGGCCACGCCGGAGATGCCCGAGAAAGGCCGCCACGCGCTCGTCTGTCGGTGGGATCACTGGCAGCCCATCGGTCCAGCCCTGGCGGTAGCAATACTCCATGGCGGCAATCGGATCGGTGGCCGCCCGTCCTGTCACTTCCAGCACTGCCATACGTGTGTATCCCTCCTGTGCGTCCAGGTTCTGCCGTGGCTCTCCCCGGCGGGGAGGTTGCCAGTAGTAAGGCAGAACACCATCAGTGTCAAGCGGGCGGGCCGTCGGGGCAGCAATGCTCATTTTGAACACGTCCACGCGATGCGCCCCCCTGCGCGGACATGGCCCGCGAGGTCTCCGCTAACGCCACAGCCCTCGCAAGGGCCAAAATGAGCATTGCTGCGGTAGAAGCATCCTCTTTTCTCTGCGTAAACTGGCGACGTGCCAGGTATTCGTGGGCTTCTACGCCGCTATGCTAGCCGCATTCCGTGCGGAACTCATGACTGAGATCGTGCATGAATCGCCTCGGTCATCCCCACCGCTGTGGGCGATATTGCCTCGTGCCGCCGTTTGATGATGTCGGTGTCCATGAGGTCTGCAATCATAGTACGTATAGATATTTGTGGCCAGGAACTTAGCAGGGCGCCTGGAAGGCGTCTTACCCATGCATCAGTGACTACGCAAGACCGAACGCCCGGAGTGAGCGGCGACCCCCAGGTACAGACCACCGCAGGCCAAACAATGTCAGCTGGGGGCCGTCCGATCGAGCGCCTGGCTCCGCGCCTCGCCCTCGCCGCCGAGGCTCTCGTGCCCAGCCGGGGGCCGGACCTTGGGCGGGGGCACGCGGCGGTTGTGGTCTTGAGGTTCCCTGTCTTGGCAGTGCCCTGATTTTGGGGAGCTGACACCTTGACCCACTCGTCGCGGCGCGGGGAGGCGTCTCCTCCTGTCGTGGGGTTTTCCCCCGCGCCCTGGTCGGCGTCTAACGCCGGCGCGCATAGCTGGGAGGACGCAGGGCGCACACAAATGGTAAGGCGGCAATGGTGCTCAGACGGTCAAAAGGTATCCAGGCTTGGATGAGATGCCACGCGGCTTCCGCGTGTTCAATGTCAACATCCTGCGCAACCAGGGCTGCTGTCACCTGGGCATCCACCGCCGTGACCAGGATAACGGTGTGTATTCGCCCTACGGCATCCACACGCACCAGAGGGGTTGAGTACGTTTCTGGTCGACGTGTGGTAACATTAGCAGCTGTGATGCCATCCTGGTGCATACGTTGCACGAGGTGCTGGAGTGTGGAAGCGATGGGTGAGACCGGCAAATCGGCCGCGACCGTGCGGGAGACACAGGCTGAGAGTACGCAGGGGAGCAGCAGAACGGCCATGCCGAGAACGTCGCGTGACCAGCAGTGCACCCGAGAGCGTCCGCACAACCGCCACGGCCTCCCTCTCATTGCCGCATACCTCTCCCCCCCTGGTTGCCCTGCCAACCGATAAGGTCCATGAACCTGCTGTGCCCTGGCATGCCGTCGCTTGCTATGGCTGAGATGGCATGGTGCCGTCCTGTCTGTGCATAGTAGATGACAGTATAGCCTCGCTCCTTCTGGGGTGTCAACGCCAGGGCAACGCCGGCGTGTCGCAGGCGTCACCAGAGCTTTGTCTGAAAGGAATTTGGTGATGGTCTGGAAGAAACATTATGGCATGCCTGGCACCTCGCCAGGGACACTGACGCCCCCCGCGCATGCGCTACCCGAGGCCGTGGTGACGGCCATCCATTATACGGTGGAGGATTATACAGAAACACCGGTGTCTGATCTCCACGCCTATTTGCACAGCGCCCTGCCTGAGGGGGTGTTCTGGTTCAATGTCGATGGCCTGGGCGATGTACAGATTCTCGAAACGCTCGGGGCCCATTTTCACTTGCATCCCCTGTCGCTTGAAGATGTGCTGCACATCCCACAGCGGGCCAAACTTGAAGATTACGAACACTACCAATTTCTGGTTTTTCACATGCCCCTCCCCGGTCACACCATGCTTGGGGCCACAGAACAGGTCACGCTATTTTTAGGCAAGTCCTATGTGCTCACCTTTCAAGAACGCCCCGGCGGGGATCTCTTTGAAAGTGTCCGCCAGCGTTTGCGCCAGGCGCGGGGCAAAATCCGCGCCAGTGGAGCCGATTACCTGGCCTATACGCTGCTTGACGCGGCGATTGATGGCTTTTTTCCGGTACTAGAGGAGATGGGGGAGCGCCTCAGTGCGCTCGAAGAGGCGGTGCTGGATCATCCCACCCACGACACCATGGAAGAAATCTATGCGGTACGGCGGACGCTCTTAGCGCTCCGGCGTGTCTTATGGCCTTTACGCCAGGCGGTCCAGACGTTTAGCCGGGATGACTCCGGGTTGGTGAGCCCCGGGACACGGCTCTTTTTGCGCGATTGTTATGATCACGTCTTGCAAGTGATTGATGTGCTAGAAAACTATCGCGAGTTAGTCGCCGGGTTAATGGAAACGTACCTCTCCTCGCAAAGTCATCACCTCAACGAGGTGATGAAGGTGCTCACGATTATTTCCACGATCTTCATGCCGTTGAGTTTCATTGCCGGGGTGTACGGCATGAATTTTAAGTCAGAGGCCGGTCGCTGGAACATGCCGGAATTAGCCTGGGCTTTGGGGTATCCCATGGCGCTCCTCTTGATGACGCTGGTGGCGCTGAGTCTGTTGGTCTTTTTTCGTCGTAAGGGCTGGCTCTAGGGCTGCCGCGGCCTGGCGCATGGAGGGCAGAGACGCCAAAAGCGGGAGTGTACCCTCCTGGGACACAGCGTGTTACACTTGTCGGAGAGGGCGTGAGCCCCTTGGAGTTTCGACACCCATGCAGGAGAACGGCATGCAACACCGTACGCACCGTAGAGCAACACCGCCAGGACGCCTGTGGCGTATCCTGGTGTTGTGCATGAGTATGCTCCTAGGCCCCTTCAGCCTTTGGAGCATACCAGGGCAGGCGGCTATGAGCCTCCTGCCAGTCGACGATCTCGCCACGCAGGCGGATACCATCGTGATCGGGACGGTGCAACAGCAGGAAAGCGCCTGGGATGCGCGTCACACCGGCATTCATACTGATGTCGTCCTGGCGGTGGAGCGCGTCCTGGCCGGGACACCAGGCGAGCGCCTCACCCTCCGGGTCGAGGGCGGTATCGTCGGGGGGATGGGGATGCGGACCTCGAATGATGCGACGTTTACCACGGCGGAACGGGTGCTGGTGTTACTCGATACCAGTGTGGTGCCGAGTCGTCTGGTCGGTCTGCAGCAAGGAAAATTCACGGTGCAAGATCAGGTAGCCACCCGCAGGGAGGAAACCTGGGAACTCGACGCGCTGATCGAACAGCTGCGGGCGGCGAGGCGCTGAGGAGCGCCCGCCCTCAGAACAGGGCGGCGCTGTCGCGGCGAATCCAACCGCTGGTGCCATTCGCCAGTTGGATCGCCAGCCAGGAGCCACGCGTTTCGAGCACAACAAACTCCGTGCCCGCATGCAAGGGTTGGGGGAATTGCAGCGTATAACTCTCACCATTGCCTTTGCGCACTGCCACTTCCTCGGCCACAATCACCCCAGCCTCGGTTGCTGTGTGCTGCGCGGCACTGTGCCAGGCCGCCGCGGCGAAGAGCAGACCACCACAGGCCGCTGCCACCATGCCCCAGGTCAGGGCCGGGCGGCGCCAGTAGCGTTGCGCCAGGGCACCGCTCCACACCAGACCGTAGCCCAGCAGCGCCAGGGTCCATTGCGTGGACACGCTGAGCTCATCCTGCCAGAAGAACACCTGCGATAACACGGTGCGTTGTTGCGTGGTCACGTCGAGCTGGTCCGTGCGTCGGCTCCGGGCATAGCTCAGATTGGCTTGCAACCGGCGGTTGCCGGGTTCGAGGCGTAAGCCGCGTCGGTAGGCCAGGATGGCGCGGCCCAGATCCTGTACCCAGAAGTAGGCATTGCCCAGATTGTAATACAGCTTGGCATTCTGCACGCCTGCCGCGATGAGCTGTTCGTATCCGAGAATGGCTTGCTGGTAATGGCCATGGGCCACCTGTGGCGTCGGGCTCGTTAACGCTTGCTCAAAGGCCTGGTTAGCTTGCTCCAACTGTACAAGTTGTTGCGCATCGGGCAGCGCTGATGCCGAAGTACGTAGCGCCAGCAGCAGGAGAAGCGCCAGCCAGAGCCGATGGCGGGTGTTCATCAAAGGCCTCCGAGAGACCCCGCCGTTCAGGGCGGGGAGGAAAGGAAGTTGGCCAGTCCGCTGGCCAATTCCCCATGAGGGTGAAGCGACAAGAGCATTGCTGTGCAACTTAAAACGCGCTATGCTTTCTCTATGGAAACCAAACTGCTCACCAGCGTGCGCCTCAGCGCAGAAGCCAAGCGCCTCTTCGCCTTGCTGGCCAAGACGCTCAGCAGCAGCCAGGCTGCTGCGTTGGAGCTGGCCATCCGTGCGATGGCGCCACGTGAGGGTGTGCAGTGATCCAGCGCCAGGGCTACCGCTACCGCCTGAAGACCACGCCCGCGTTGGGCCGCGCGTTGGCGCAGTACGCTGGGGCGTGCCGTTTTGTCTGGAACAAAGTGCTGTGCCTCAATGAGGGTAGGTATCTGGCTGGTGTGCCACGCCTGACCTACTACGAAGCGGCGTGGTTGTTGACCCAATGGCGGCACAGTGAGGAATATGGATGGTTGGCGACCGTGTCGATCCATGCCTTGCAACATTGCCTGCGAGACTTGGAAAGGGCCTACACCAATTGCTTTGCTGGGCGTACCGCACCCCCGCGTTTTCGTAAGAAATTCTTGTCGGACAGCTTTCGGTTCCCTACGGACTTCCAGGTAGATGGCCACCGCCTCAAGCTCCCCAAAATAGGCTGGATGCGGTTTTGGAAGAGTCGGGAGATCGCAGGCACCATCAAGAACGTCACCATGCGCAGAGATGGCCCCCACTGGACGGTGGCCTTCCAGACTGAACGTGAGGTGGACACGCCCGTGCACCCCAGCACCAGCGCTATCGGTATTGACCTCGGGATTGCCACGTTTGCCGCCGTGTCCGATGGGACGCTGTACCCCCCATTGAACGCCTATCGACGCCTGCAGGGGAAGTTGGCCACAGCCCAACAACGCGCGTCGACCAAAGTGAAATTCTCCAAGAACTGGCAGAAATGCCAGACGGTGATACGCCGTATTCACGCCACGATTGCCCGCTGCCGGAAGGACTTTCTGCACAAACTCAGCACCACCATCAGCAAAAACCACGCGGTGATTGTGGTGGAAGACTTGCAGATACGCAATATGTCTCAGTCGGCACAGGGCACAGTGGAAGAGCCAGGGCGCAACGTTGCCCAAAAGGCTGGACTGAACAAGGCAATCCTTGACCAGGGCTGAGGTATGTTCCGGCAGATGCTGGAGTACAAACAACTCTGGCGTGGTGGCGTGGTCCTGGCGGTCAACCCGCGTTACACCTCGCAAACGTGTCCCCAGTGTGGCTGGGTGTCGAAACTGAATCGGGTGCAACAAGCCTTGTTCTCCTGTGCAACCTGTACCTACATGTCCCACGCCGATGTCAACTCAGCCCAGAATATCCTCGCTCTCGGGCAGAGAGAGAGGTTAAACGCCTTCGCGCTACGCACGTAGCGCTAAGAATCCTCGGCCTTCAGGCCGGGGAGGATGTCAAAGACGACCGCTCGCTTCCAGGCGCTGGACCAGCGTGGCAGCGTCCTCCAGTGCGCCAGTGCGCTCCTCCACGGCCAGCGCGCCCGGCGCATACCGCGCACTGTCGCAACGCTGCAGGAGCACGGTGACCTGCTCCAGCAACGCCGGCTCGACCTGGCGGGCTTGGAGACGGCGCACTACATCCTCGACCGTGAGCCCCGCTCCTACCAGCGTCAACTTATCCCCGACATAGCCTGTGAGGGCTTGATGGACCCCATCCCAGAGGGCGGTCTCCCCCGGCTCATGCTGGGTCTGGAGCGTCTGCAAGGCTGCCAGCGCCCGGGCCGCGGCCTGTCTGACGCGTTGGTACTCCGGGCGTTGTTGCTGCCAGCGGGCCCGCCAGCGCCACAGGCCCGTGGCGACGTAGGCCAGGGGCGGGAGCACCAGAAACAGCCAGGTGAACCAGCCGAGCTGGATGCGAAAGTCCTGCCGGGTCAACAGCTCCGCACTCGTCCCATAATTCGCCAAGATACCCTCGGTGAGTTCCTGGCCCAGGACGTTTTTCGCCTGGCCCTCCGCGGTCGGATCCACCACATCCGCCACGTCCAGGGTGCTGGCGGCATCCACCCGCAAGGGCACCGGGGCGCTGCGCAACACCTGAAAACGCTGCGTGTCTGGATCATAGAAGGCCGTCGCAATGGGTGGCAGGGTCCGGATGCCCACATGACGCGGACGCAGGGTATAGGTAAACGTTTTTGCGTCGCTCTCCGTTTTGACCGCCGGAGGATCGGCCTGGACCTTGAAAGCCTTACTGAGCGCTTCCTGGCGTTCGAGGTCCGGGGCGCGCACCGTTTCTAGTAAGCCTTCGCCACGCAGCGTGAGCGTGACATTGAGCGGATCACCCACACGCAGGATTTTAGGATTGGCCTCGACCTCAAGCTGGAAGCGTCCGACCGCCCCACTAAAATGGGCCGGCTGGCCCGCCGTGGGGACGGGGCGAATGTCCACGGTGAGGGGCGCACTGCTGGCGACAAATTTCTCCGTGCGGACGGCCCGCCCGCGGGCGTCCACCTGGGTGGGAAGCGAAGCCTTGGCCGATACCGGAGGAATGGGTTGTGGCCCGGCCTTGGTAGGCCGGAACTGCTTGTGGAGCTGATAGGTGAAATACGCCACCGGTCCACTGGGCGTGGCGCGTGTGGTCGTGCGGCGCGGGAAGGTAAACGTCAGCGACCCGCTTTGAAACATGCTCTCCCGGCGATACTCATTGATGAAGAAACCGGGCTGTTGCTGGCCGAGGAAGGGCTGGGCAAAGGTGCGGAGATCCGTGGTTTTCCAATCACCCAAGCTCTCAAACCAGGGGATCTGCAGATGGGGCGGCTGTTCGCGGAAAAAGGGGTCAGCCTCGATCACCGTGCCATTACTGAGGAGTTTGCGGATCGACACATCGAGCGTCAGGGTGACCGTTTCCCCTAACACGTAGGAAGGCTTGTGCGGCTGGACCTCAACAATCAGGGTGTCCTGGGCTTGTGGCTGCTGCACGCGTAGCGTGAGGCTATTGCTGCGATATGTCTGGCCCTCGTGCACGAGCACGATGGGGGGAATGTCCAGGACGCCCGCCCGCTGTGGCCGCAGGGTGTAGTGCGCCACATAGCCGACCTCCTCCGTTTGACGCACCTGGCCATTGATCATGGAATAACTGGCATTGTTAAAACTCTGACCACCGGCTTTGCTCACCGCGATATCCGGGTGGGTCCACTCAGGGACTTCAGGATTGCGGATGCCCTGGAGGCGCAATTCCAGGGAGGTGCTTTCGCCCAGATAGATCTCCGTCTCGGTGAGACGACTGCTCAGGGTCACCGCGGTGGCGCCGTCGGCTGGTTGCCACAGGCAGCAGAGCGCGAGCAGCAGCCAGAAGAGAAGTGGGATGGGGCGCCAGACACGCCGGGAAGAACGAGGATGTGACGTCATGCTACCAATCTTTCTCGACTTTGGACGCGCCGGTGGTGGCACGGCGCTGTTGCCGCTGGGCATCCGCCTCACGCCCACGCTCGCGAATCGCCTCTAACAGCCGCGCCGCCTCCTCGGGGCGCAGTGCGTGCTGGGCCGCGTTGTCTTGCTCTGGCGGCTGGCTGTCCGCTTGGGCAGCTTGCTGCGGTGGCTCCTGGTGCTGGCCTGGCTGCGCTTGTTGGGATGCGCCCGGTTGTTGTGGCTCTGGCGGTGGCGCTTGGCCTGGCGGCCCTTGCGGCTGGCCATCGTACGGCGGTTGGCTGTTCTGCGCCTGTTGCGGTTCTTCGGCGTGCTGCGGTTGGCCGTCCTGCGGTTGTGGCTCCCCCGGTTGCTGCTGTGGCTGCTGGCCGTCCTGCGGCGGTTGCTCCCCCGGCTGCTGCTGTGATTGCTGCTGCTGTTGTTGCTGTAACTTCTGCAGCAGCATCTGGGATAACTCCAGATTGTAGCGCGCCTCAGCCTGTTGCGGGTCCACGTCGAGACTATCGCGGTAATACGTCATCGCCGAGCGCAGGTGCGTGGTGGCCTCTTGGGGTTTTTGCAGCTGTTGCAGGGCTTGCTGATACGCCACATTGCCCAGATTATATTTGAGCTTGCCTTCCAAAGTACGATCCGCCAGCGGCAAGGCTTTGGCGTAGTGGTCCAGCGCTTGCTGGTAATCGCCTTGCTTATACGCCGCGTTTCCCTGATTAAAGTGGATCTCGGCGGCCTCAGGTAGGGCCTGCGCTGCGGCACCGTATTGGGCCGCGGCTTCAGGATATTTACCCTCCTGATACAACGCATTGCCCTGTTGGACGGCGTGGTGCGGGGACACCGCGGACGTGGTCATGGGGCATACGAGTACGAGCAGGAGGGGCAGGCCATGTGAGAACCAGCACGCCCCCTCTCGATCAGTGCACGGGGCCTTGAGAGCCCGGTCTGCAGCATATGGCAGGCTATCCACGACGTCTACTCCCGTTGACCGCTGAAGCCACCAGGGTGGCTTGCGCTGTATACGCACACTCACGTCCTTCCCGTAGAAGCATTTCAAGGCCGAGAAACAGCACGCCAGCCAACACAAACCACTGATAGCGCTGGATAAACCGTTCGCGTGTCGTCGTGGCGCTGAGGCGTCGCGCTTTGGGGGCAATTTTTTCCGTATAGATGCGGTCGAGTTCAATCGAGCGCGTGCCCGCCGGCACATAAGCCCCACCGGTCAGGCGGGCGATTTCTAACAGCAAATCGCTCTGCATACGAGAACGCACTTCCTGCCCCTGATATTGCAGGTAGGCGCGTTGTCCACTGCTCTCGGCCCCAGGCACCCGCGTGCCAATAACCGCATCCCCCACGCCGATGGTATAGATACTCACCTCCGCCGCGGCTGCGGCTTTGGCGGCTTCGAGGGGGAAACTCTCGTGATCCTCCCCATCGGTGATAAGTATAATGTCCTTGTAATTGTTGGCCAACGTTCCGAACGCACTCAAGGCCTTGCGGATGGCATCACCAATCAAGGTGCCACCACGCATCACCGTATGTGGCCCCACCTGGTTGAGTTGCTGCAGAAAGAAGCCGTAATCGAACGTCAAAGGACATTGCAGGCTGGCTTGCCCGGCAAACACCACCAGCCCGAGCCGGTGCCCGCCTTCTTTTTGCAGCACCTGCACCAGATCTTTGATGTCGCTCTTGGCCCGCGCCAGGCGGTTGGGCACCATATCCTCCGCCAGCATGCTGCGCGAGACATCGAGCACCAAGAGCAAATCGCGCCCTTGCCGTTGCACCTCTTGCCATTCCTGGCCCCACTGCGGTTGCATCAACGCCAGCACCAGACACCCGACCGCCGCTAGCACACAGCTGGCTTTGAGCCAGGGACGGCTGCGGCTCAGATTGGGCACCAGCTGTGGGATGAGGCCAAAGGCGATGAAGTCCGTCAGCGCCTGGCGTTTGTGGGCAAAGGCGTACACGTACAACGCCAGCAGCGCCGGCAGCAGCCAGAACAGATGCGCATAACCTATCGCGGCAAACCGCATGCTCTTGCCCTCTCGTCTTACGGCACGGTGCGCCAACGCGTATTAGCCAGCAGCAATTCGAGCACCAAACACCCCAAGCCGGGCAGCAGAAGCAGTGGAAAAAGTTCCGCATACTGTTGATAGTGCTCGGTGACGTTCGTGGTCTTTTCCAGGCGATCAATCTCGGCATAGACAGCTTGCAAAGTCGCCCCATCGGTGGCGCGGAAATACTGCCCACCGGTCAGCGTGGCGACCTCGGTGAGCAGGCGCTCATCCATTTCTACCTGCATCTGCCGCAGCACCATCTGGCCGTTGGGCGCACGCACCGGGATCATCGCCGTGCCGCGTGTGCCGGCCCCAATGGTATACACTTTGATCCCCAGGGCCTTGGCAATCTCGGCAGCTTGCAGCGGCGACGTGTCCCCGGCGTTATTCACCCCGTCGGTGAGCACAATCATCACGCGGCTTGTGGCGGTGCTGTCCTTGAGGCGTTCGACGCCGAGGGCGATGGCTTCCCCAATGGCGGTGCCGTCTTCTTCCGGGATGGTGACGAGCGCCACCTGCTCCAACAGGGCGAGTAGTGTGTCATGATCGAGTGTGAGCGGACAAATGCCATCGGGATAGCGCGCAAAGGTCACCATGCCGATCAGATCCCCGGCGCGGCCACGCGTGTGCTGCCCACCCTCGACAAACTGCCGGAAGGTCTGTTTGACGGCGTCCAACCGACTGCCTTGGCGTCCCTCGACCTGTAAGTCCAGCGCTGCCATGCTCCCGGAGATATCGACCACCATGAGAATGGCGATGCCCTCGCTGGAGATTTTGACGACGGCCAAGCCGCGCTGCGGACGCGCCAGCGCCAGGACGCACAGCACCAGGGCCAACGTGCGCAACACCGGCAGCACCCAGCGCAGGCGCATAGCCAGGGAGACGGGCAGATCGCCCATGGCGGCGAGCGAGGAATAGCGCACCGCGACGTTGGCGGTGTGGCGCTGGCGCAGATACAGCAAGACGGGCACGAGCAGCAGCAACACGAGGGCGTAGGGACTGGCCAGTCTCATAGTGCGAGTTCTCCTGACGACGGCAGGGTCACCAGTACGTGCAGGTCGGCGGTGTGTTCGACGAACTGCGTGGCGTGCGCCAAGATGTCCTCCATGTCGGTGGGCAGTGGACGATGGCGCGCAAATTTCACCAGATCGCACTGTTGCAGGAAGGCGGCCAGGAGGTCCCGATGCGTGGCGATGAGTCCAGTGGTACTGAGCAAGGCCGTGAGAAACTCTTCGGTGGTTTGTTCTGGAGCGCGTAGACCGAAGCGCAACTCGATGTAGCGTCGCAGGATGATGGACACGCGCAGATAAAAATCATCAATCTGCCCCTGGCCAATGAGGTCGGCACGCCGCACCTGTGCCAGGGCGGCGAGGGCCAGCGTGTGCGCCGGGCGCTGCACGAGCGGGACGGGCGCGGCGCGTTGACGGCGTCGATACCACCACCAGGCGCCAGCGGCGAGAGCCAGGAGGCCCAGCCCGCCGAGCCCGGCCCAGAGCCAGGGGGGCAGCCCGCGTCGTGCCAGGTCCACCGGTGGGGCAATGTCCTTTGGGGCGCTGGGATCGGCATCGGCGGGCACGACGGAGGTCACGGTCAGCGTCACGGGCGTGGTACTGAGCGCCTGCGTTGAGGTCTCGTCCTGCACCTGTACGGTGAGGGACGGGATGGTCAGCTCCCCGGTGGTCGTGGGTGCTAAGAGATATGCGCGTTGCCAACGCTGCGTGTCGGGGGTGAGGTTCTGCGGGCCGGTGTGACGCGACTGCACCACCTCAAACGGCCCGAGATGCTTGGGGACGTCCGGCCAGGTGAGTTGGACGCTAAGCGGAGCATCGGCTGCCAGCGTCAACCATACGGTATCGGCCAGTCCTACCGTCGGACGGTCGGCCCGCAGCGTGAGGTGCACGGCGCCCAGACTCTGGTGTTGCTCCAGGGGAGGAGCGGTCTGGGCGACAGCAAAAGAGATAACCGCGAGCCAGGCACTGACCAGGAAGCCGACACTGAGGACACGATGATACATAGAAACCGTCTCTTACTTCGCGGCGCTGCACAGCCCACTCCTCGCCAGGAGTGGGCGTTCGAGGGGCGGGTAACGGCAGGAACGTTGTAGCGTTGACCTCTGTGCTGCCGAGCCCCAGGAGCCTGTGCACGTCTGGAGCGGTTGCAGACGAGGATCGCCTACCCCGCTAGGGCGTCTTGGCAGCAATCTCTAGGAGTTCCACCTCAAAGATCAAGGTCGCACCCGGCTTAATACGCGGTGGTGCCCCGCGTTCACCGTACGCCAGCTGAGGTGGACACACGAGCCGACTTTTGCCACCGACCTTCATGCGCTGCACGCCTTCGGTCCAGCATTTGATGACGCCACTGAGTTTGAAGGTCGCCGGTTTGCCACGCTGCACGGAACTATCAAAGACGCTACCGTCGATCAGGGTGCCATGATAGTTGACGGTGACCGTATCCTCGGCGGTCGGCGTGGCCCCCTCGCCGGCGGTGATGGTCGTGAGCAGCAGCCCGGACTCCGTTTTGGTGACATCTGGGGCCGCGGCGGCTTTCGTGATAAACGCCTCACCGGCTTTCTGTTCGGCCGCGGCGACGACGGCCGTGCGCGCCTGCTGCAAGGCTTGGATCTTCGGCATGTACTCCTGGACTTCCACTTGTGGAGGGCGCTTTAAGATGCCATCCGCGAGTCCGCCTTTGACGATGTCGAATTCTTCCGCAGTCAATCCAAAGCCCTGGAGCGATTGGCTGAGCGCGAGCCCGAGGGCATAGAACGTTTTGTGCTCATCTGTCATGGCAGTCTGGGCGGGGGCTGGCTGGGCAGGGGCTGGCTGGGCGGGGACCGACGTCGCCAGCGTCGCACACCAGAGGAGAGCCAACGACCAGGACATGAGGTGACGCATGCTTCCGACCTTTCGTAAGAGAAATCATCATGGGGTATGGCACTGCATCATGCAGCGCGTGCCAATGGTACCCGGAAGGCCCGATGGCGTCAAACGCGGCACCCGCGGCGGCTCAACGCCGGGTGCGCTGCCGGAAAAAGCGCATGAGCGGCTGGATGTACGGTGCATCCGTCTGCAGCTCAATGGTACGGATACCAAGCGCCTGGAACAGTTGGCGCCGCCGCTCCACGGCCATGGCCCGCCGTTGCGCGTAGGCCTGCCGCACGGCAGCACTGCTCGTATCCACCACCATGCGGGCGCCAGTCTCTAAATCTTGCAAGGCCAGCAAACCCACCCGTGGCAGCTGGCCTTCCCGTGTGTCAGTGATGCTGACCGGAATGAGGTCATGGCGCCGATGCACGAGGCGCAGCGGCGTCTCATAGCCAGACGTTAAAAAGTCTGAGATGAGAAAACTCACCGTGCGACGGTGACTGACGCGATGGAGGTATTCCAAGGCCCGGCCAATGTCCGTGTGTCGCCCTTGGGGCTGAAACGACAGCACCTCACGAATGACGCGCAGGACATGGCGCCGCCCCTTCTGCGGCGGGACAAACTTTTCAATCTGGTCCGTAAACAGCAGCAGCCCCACCTTATCGTGGTTACGAATCGCACTCCAGGCCAGCACGGCGCAGAGTTCCGTGGCGATCTCCGTCTTCAGGCGCACCACGCTGCCGAACTGCCCCGAGGCGCTCAGATCCACCAGCAACATCACCGTCAGTTCGCGTTCCTCCACATAGCGTTTGACATACGGCTGACCACGCCGCGCGGTGACGTTCCAATCAATGGTGCGGACTTCATCGCCTGGGCTGTACTCCCGCACCTCGTCAAACTCCATGCCGTGGCCCTTAAACGTACTGTGGTAGGCCCCGGTCAGGGCATCATCCACTAAGCGGCTGGTGCGCAGCTGCAGACGCCGTACTTGCTGTAACACGTCTCGGGGTAGCATAGGTCACCCAACCATTTAAGGCACAGGAAGGTGATCAAAAATGCGCTGGATGAGCATTTCTGCGGTAATGTCTTCCGCTTCCGCTTCATAGGTAATGAGCACCCGATGGCGCAGCACATCCATGCCAATCGATTTCACATCCTGCGGCGTGACATAGCCTCTGCCACGCAGAAACGCAAAGGCCTTGGCCGCCAGCGCCAGCGCGATGGTCGCCCGTGGCGAGGCACCGTACTCGATATAATGGCTCATCTCCAACTTGTACGCTTGGGGTTCACGGGTGGCAAACACGATATCCACGATATACTGCTTAACTTTGTCGTCAAGATAGATCGCATCGACGACTTGACGCGCGGCGAGAATCTCCGCCGTGCTCACCACCGGGGTGATGTGGGGCGCCGCTGCTGTATGGGCCATACGGTCGAGAATCTGCAGCTCCTCCGCCCGCGTCGGGTAGGTCACATGCAGCTTCAGCATAAAACGATCCACTTGCGCTTCCGGCAGGGGATACGTCCCTTCCTGCTCCAGCGGATTCTGGGTGGCCAGGACGAGAAAGGGTTGCGGTAAGGCGAAACTGGTATCGCCAATAGTCACCTGGCCTTCTTGCATGGCTTCCAAGAGGGCGCTTTGCACCTTGGCGGGGGCACGGTTGATCTCATCCGCCAGGACAATATGGGCAAACACTGGTCCCTTGCGCACTTGAAAACTACCGGTGTGTGGTTGGTAGATTAAGGTGCCAATGAGATCCGCCGGCAGGAGATCGGGGGTAAGCTGGATGCGCTGATAGTCGGCCTGCAGCGCCTGCGCCAGGGTGGTGACGGCGCGGGTTTTCGCCAACCCTGGCACGCCTTCGAGCAGCACATGGCCATTGGCCAGGAGCCTCACGAGTAAGCGTTCGATCATCGCCTGTTGTCCAACAATCACCTGGGCCATGGCGTGCATGACGTGATGGACAAACGGACTGTGCTGGGCGACTAGGGCCCCAACTTCCCGCACATCAAGGGACATATCGAGACTCCTCCTCTAGTGTAGGACGCGTGCGAAGCACGTTGACAGGTGATCACAAGTAACCTATAGTCTACCAACCTTGACACGAGAGAGCTTCATGAAACCGCATGGCGTATATCAGGATACACTCGGCATGTTTCACTGTCCTCGCCTGGTGAATCATACCCCTAAGGCCTATCGAACAGATCATGGCGTGCAGTTCCTGTTCCCATGTTCTGGACCGTTGGTGGTCATCTCTCAAGGTTATCGATGACACTCCGCATACGATGGAGGACAAGAGCATGGGTCAGAAGCTGTACGTTGGCGGTTTACCGTATTCTGTGACTGAAGAGCAACTGGCAGATTTGTTTGCCGCGCATGGCACTGTCGAATCGGCCCGCGTGATTTCCGATAAATATACCGGGCAATCGCGGGGGTTTGGGTTTGTGGATATGAGTTCGTCCTCGGAGGCAGAGCAGGCGATTAAGTCGTTACATGGCTCGCAGCTCTCCGGGCGGACCTTGACCGTCAATGAAGCCCGTCCCCAAGAACAGCGCCCGAGCCGTCCCGGCGGTAACGGTGGTAACGGTGGCGGTGGGGATCGGCGTCCCGGTCCCGATCGGGGCGGTGAACGGCGTAGCCGCTGGTAGGCACGATGGGCGCACCCACCCATCAGGGGATGGTTCGATAACCCTGGTGGGCGGGTGGCTCACTCACCTTCTGCTTGTGTATTCCGCCGTCTATGCACCAGACGATTGCGCACAGAGGGGCGACGACTCACCGGCGGTTCATCGAGTAAAACCAGATGCAATTCCCCAGGGCCATGTACGCGCACGGCGAGGGTCAGCTCAATATCGGCTGTGCGGCTGGGCCCGGTCACAAACGACACACAACTCGTGAGTTGCTGCTGCAAGTCCGTCCCGGCGGCCTGGGTCAGGAGCAAAAAATCGGCCAGCGTCCCAAGCACTTGTGACGTGCGCGCTATCGCGACGTGCACGGGCGGGAGCAGCGACACCCCGCGCATCTGTCCAGCCAGCGTCCTCAACACCAGCGTCCCCGTCTCCGCAATAACGTAATCGACCCCCGACACCCCAAGATCGGCCCGCGTCACCACATCCCGCAACGTCTGCCGCTGCGCCGCCATGGCCGCCGCACTCGCTTTGCGACCTGTGGGCACCGCTGTGGTGTGTACCGTCATGCCGTGTTGTTGTAGCGCGGCATCGACTTCTAACGTCTCGAGGAGGTCAGACTGCCAGCGTACCACCAGTTGGGCGGCGCGCTCTTGCGCCAGGTGCGTCACGTACTGCACGGCATCCGCGCTGGAGTGCACGTGCGCCACGGCGCCACTCACGGCGGGCAATTCCTCCTGGATTTTGCGGATCAAGGCCGGACGTTGTTCCGCCAGCCGCGCTTGCAAGGCTACCGCCGCTTCGGCAATATCGTAGTCATGCCACAGCAGGGGCGGATTGGAGGTCGGGTGGCTGTCATGTTTGTGCATGGCCCGGCGCACCCGGGCCAGAAAGGCTTCCTGGCTACTCATCAGACGCTACCTCAGAAGAGACCGGCGCTGGCCGTTCATGCTGCAGCGTGTCCTGCCAGCGCTGCCGAAAGGACCGCGACGCCACCGCCTTAAAATCGCGGGCCTGCGTCCACCCGGCAAACGGTCCCGGCAGGGTGGAGAGCCAACCCTGCGTCACGAAGGGTTTTTGGAGAAGCGCCGCGAGGGCTAAGGCCGTCTTGTAGAGCCACGGCGAGCGCATAATCCAGGACCACAGCGTGAACAGCACGCGCTCGGTGCGCGGCACGTCGTGGCGCTCCACCAGTTGTTGGCGCAGATTGAGCAGCAAGTGGGGGATGTTGATTTTGACCGGGCAAGCGTCGCGACAGGCCCCGCACAGCGTACTGGCACGGGGCAAATGTTTGGCCGTATCGAGCCCGCTGAGCATCGGCGTGAGCACCGCGCCAATTGGCCCCGGGTAGACCCCACCGTAGGCATGACCACCGACGTTTTGATAGATCGGGCAGACATTCAGGCAGGCCCCACAGCGCAGACAGTACAGGGCCTCGCGGTTGGCGCTGCGTAAAATCCCCGAGCGTCCATTGTCCAGCAGCACCACGTGTAGTTCTTCCGGCCCATCGAGGTCGTGCTCCCGACGTGGTCCGGTCAGCATGGTCACGTAGCTGGAGATCTTTTGCCCGGTAGCGCTGTTGGTCAGCACTTTGACCATCACCGCCAGATCGGAGAGACGTGGGATGACCTTTTCCATGCCCACCAGCGCTACGTGCACACGCGGCATGGTGGAGGAGAGGCGTCCGTTACCTTCATTGGTCACCAGGACAATCGAGCCGGTCTCAGCAATGGCGAAATTGGCGCCCGTGATGCCCATGTCGGCCCGCAAGAACTGCCCGCGCAAGGCCTGCCGGGCAATCTGCGTCAGCTCGGGGATTTCCTCGGTATACGGGGTGCCTAAGTGCTCATGGAACAAGGCGGCAATTTGCTGGCGCGTTTTATGGATCGCCGGGGCAATGATGTGTGACGGCGTTTCCCCAGCCAGTTGGATGATGTATTCACCCAGGTCGGTTTCGACGACTTCATAGCCCCGCTGCTCGAGGTGGGCGTTGAGGTGAATTTCCTCCGTGGCCATGGACTTGCCCTTGACGATCACCCGCGCCTCAATACGCTGGGCAATACCGGTGATGATGTCGCGGGCCTCGGCAGCGTCCGCGGCCCAATGCACCTGGACCCCGGCACGCTGGGCCTGCGCTGCGAAGAGGTCGAGATATTCATCCAGGCGGGCAATAGTGCGCTCTTTGATGGCCCGGGCTTCGGTGCGCAGCTCCTCGGCATTGCCCAGGGCCGCCATGGCGTTGACCCGGCGCGGCACAAAGTTGGTCACTAGGAGTTGGAGGGCTTGCTGTAAGGGAGCGTTCTGTAGAGCTTCCTTGGCATGCTCGGGAAAATCTTCGGGACCGCGATGTGGCGCATGCCCCGGCTGTGTGTGCTGCGTCGTGGTCTGCACGTACCGCCTTTCAACTATTCGCAGTGTTGGCGCGCTCGACGGTGCTGCGTCCAGGCTACGCGGAGTGTGGGGGTGTCGTTTCGTGGGTGTCCAACAGCTCCGCGAGGTGCATGATACGGATGGTTTCACCCTGACGGCGTAAGCGCCCCGCCATGTGCATCAGGCACCCGGCGTCGCACGACACCAGGGTCTCGGCACCGCTGCGCTTCAGACTGGCGATTTTGTGGCGCAACATGGCATCCGAAATCTCGGGGTATTTGATGGCAAATGTCCCCCCAAAGCCGCAGCACTGTTCTTCCAGGTCCATGGGCACGTAGGTCGTGCCCTCCACGTGCGCCAGCAACTGGCGTGGCGGTGTAGAGACGCCAAGTTCCCGCAGCAGATGGCAGGAAGCATGATAGGCCACTGTGCCGTGGAATGCCGCCCCCACGTCCTCGATGCCGAGCACGCTGACCAGGAAGTCGGACAGTTCATAGGTGCGCGCCGCCAGGGCCTCTGCTTGCGCCCCGAGCGCCGGGTCATTGGCAAACAGCTCGGGATAAAACACCCGCCACATGGCCGCACAGGAGCCCGAGGGCACGATGATGTATTCGGCATCCGCAAAGAGCGTGAGATTACGTCGGGCGACATCTTGCGCCGCTTGGCGAAAACCGGCGTTGAAGGCTGGTTGCCCGCAGCACGTCTGCCCCAGGGGGAAGTCTACCGCAATGCCCAGACGGTGCAAGAGCCGTACCGTGGCTTCACCAGCCTCGGGATAAAACGCATCCCCGAGACACGTCACAAACAACGCCACACGCGCCGGGCGTGGTCGTCCCACCGGGTTGGTCATGCCTCCGTCTCCCTCATCTACACGCGCTTGGTGCGTAACTCTCACAGGCAGAACGGTTACGCGCCACGGCGCTTGTCCCGGTCAATTTGTCGGAAAAGTGCTTGGAATTGCGCCGCCAACCGGTCGATTTCCCGCTTGCTACAGCGCACCCGCGGTCGGCTGTAGTATTGGACAGCCATATAACACAGCAACATTCCCAGGAGGATGCCTAACAGTAAACCACTGATGAAGACCTGCATCGACATGGACTACGCTCCCCCTCTTGTGCGCCAACTGCCGTCGAGAGTTGCGGCGAAAAACATCCTTGACGGAGCTCATCACATTGACTACTATCCCTGGCGCTGCCTCCCGCCGACGTAGCTCAGTTGGTAGAGCAACTGTTTAGTAATCAGTAGGTCGTAGGTTCGATTCCTATCGTCGGCTTCTTACCCACTATAGAGCATTTTTCTCCCGTGAGCAACGCCGTCTAGTGACAGACCAGAACCCCCTCCGTGCTGGCGTCGTGCTGCTGGGTATCCTGCCCGGTCACCACGAGGCGATAGCGAAAAGGGATGACCGCGCTGGTGACCCACAGGTCAGCATACGCGATGTGCTGCAGCGGTCGCAGGGGGATGGCCAGCCGATCCTCTTTGCTGTCCAGCAAGCGTCCCTGCATGTCGTACCACTCACCCCGATAGCGCAGTATCTCGACCTGTCGTGCCGCCACTTCACGCAAGGAGACGCTGAAATACCAGCGCTTCTCGGCTGGATGATTGCGGTACACAGGATTGGGCCAAAACGTGAGACTCAGCCCGGCCACGGTCTATCCTTCTGGTAGGAAACTCTTCTCGAAAATTACTTGTCGGACAGCATAGCATATCTTCGTCACTCTGCTAGCACGGCAGGCGAATTTTTCCACGCCTCCACGGCACGCCTTCAGGGGACCGGAGGGCCAGAGACGTCCGTCAGGGGTAAGTGGCGGACGTAGGTGATGACGTCGCGCATCTCCGTGGGCGTGAGGACGGAGGCCCACGGGGGCATGGTGAACCAGCCGCGTGTATCTTTGACTCCATCACGCAAGGCCAGCAAGAAATCCGTGTCGCTCAGACGCTGCATGGCCTCCAGGTCGGTGTGATCGGCAGGCTTGTGGCCGACGCTCTCCATGTAGGCGTTGTTATCCCCCTTGCCCTGGCGTCCATGGCAGTGAAAACACAGGCGCTGGTAAATGCGCGCACCGTTGAGCAAGGCCCCACGCAGGGCCACACTGGCCGGATCGGCACCCGGCGGCAGCGGCACAGCGGGCAGGCGCAGGGGCGGCAACGGCGGCGTGGGCATTGGCGTGGACGGCGGCTGTGGGGTCGCCAGCCAGACGAAGAGAGCTGCGAGACAGAACACGCTACCGAGCAGCATGATCAGGCGTACGGCGGTGGGTGGCATGGGACACCTTACAGAACTTGTGCTTGCGCCCGCGGCAGCGCCGGGGCTTCCGCCAGGCAACTTATTAGAGCTGCTCCCATGACTCACGATAAAACACGCCACCCGGGAACGCAAGTTCCCTGCAGGTCTCGGGGCAGAGCATGAGGCTTCTCCCAGCTACTCACCCCACCGGCAGCGGCCCGAAATGCTCGGCGGGGAGGATGCGCAGACGGTTGGCCTGCTCGTCAAAGACGCGCCAGCTCAGGTAGCGCCAGGCCCCCGGCGAGGCGGCCAGGATGCGGTTGTGGCGTGTATCCAGGGCAGCGCTCTCGCCATCAGGGGCGTTGAGCAGGGTCAGCAGCACCGCGCCCGAGGCCACGTCCCACAGCGTCAGGGTGCCGTCCTGCGCGCCGGAGACGACGGTGCGCCCGTCTCCGGGGCATAGGCACAGGCCCCCACCCAACCGTGCGTGTGGCTTTGTGCAGACGCTGCCGAAAGGCGCGAAACGCCGCCAGTTGGTCCTGCGGTTTCAGGCCCGGCGTCAGGGCCTCCAGACAAGCGGCGAGCATGGCCTGGGAGTCCGACGACGGCTCAAACAGCGGCAGAAGCCGCTCCAAGCGGTCGTAGTCGGCCTTACTCAAGGCCTTGTGCAGCCGGGGCAGGTGGCGTTGCGCCTCGCTCGCGGGCAATCGCAGTCGTGTGGGCATGGTGGGGCTCCTCAAGGACGCAAGCCCAGTCTGTCGAGGCGCTCCTCGATCTGGGCAAACAGGCTGGCGGCGAACCGGCTGCGCGTCACGTCGGTGGTGCAGGCGGCAAAGACTTGCTGATCGTGGCGATAAAACATTTGGTAGGAGGCTAGGCCTTGCATATCGTGGCGCTGCAGGGCGAAAGGCTTGAGCAGCACCGGCAGGATGGGCGCCCCTGCTGATGTCACGAAGTGCGGCAGTTCCTGCTGCGTGATATACGGCGAGGCCAGGAACGCCGGGCTGAGCAGCAGCAGGCCGGCCTGGCAGGCGTGCAGGGCTTGCTGGATCTCGGCATGCCAGTCCTGGCCCATCAGAATGGCGGTGTCACGCCACAAGGTGCAGGCGTAGTGCTTGGAGGGCAGTCGTTGCTCATTGAGGTACTGCACGAAGGTGTCCGGCAGGCGCTTGTCGGCGTGGGCATAGGAGACGAAGAAGGTGATGAGGCGTCGCATACAACCTCCCTGGTGGTAGGAATTTTGAGCGATTTTATACGATGCTAACGATATGTCAATGGATGAGGCACAGTGCCCCCAGGTAGGTGCCTACCCTCACACCGGCTTGCTAGCGTCTGTGGCAGGGGCGTGCGAAGGTTTCCCCTGGAAAGCAGGGGCGTTGTACTGGTATCTGGGGAGGCAGCGAGATGAAAATCAAAGCGGTTATCTGGCCAGAAGGCGACGTGTGGTGTGGATCCATCCCCGCCCTGCCCGGTTGCCATACCTGGGGGGAGAGCTACGACCACCTGCTGGTCATGCTCCAAGAGGCGGCGCAAGGCTGGCTTGAGGTTGCCAGTGAAGAAGACACCGTGGCGCCCGAGCACCAGGTCATTGAGTTATCGGTATGAAATCCCTCTCCGGCAGAGCGCTCTGTGGTGTGGTGGAACGTCATGGCTGGCAGCGAAGACGGATGACCGGGAGCCATCATATCTACGGCAAAACAGGGCTCAGGGTATTGTTCTCGATCCCCGTGCATGGGCATCGGGATCTCTCACTGGGCACTTTGCGCAGTCTGCTGAAAGATGCCGGGCTGCAGGAATCCGGTCTCGACGTGTGAGCTGCAGGTACATGCAAGGCGACGAAGGCCACGCAGGTGACAAAACCTCTATGGCCTCCGAGGCCAAGATCTTACACCGTACCGCGTGGCACCGGAATACCGGGAATCTGCAGCCGGATGCGTCCCAGCGTGGTGCGCGTCGTGTAAAACAGCGTGCGCCAATCCGCCTCACCCCAGGCAATGTTGGTAGTCTGGGCGCCGGTGAGAATGGTGCCCAGATGCGTGCCGGTCGGATCGAGCACCCAGATGCCGCCGGGGCCCGTGCAGTAGACATTGCCTTCCACATCCACCTTCATGCCATCCGGGTTGCCGGGCAGGTCGCCGTACATCTGGCAAAACACCCGGTCGCTGGCCAGGGCCAGCATGCCATTGGGCTCTACCTGGAAGGACCGGATAGTGCGCTGGCGCGTATCGTTCACATACAAAATGCTCTCGTCCGGGGAAAAGGCCAAACCGTTGGGCAGCACCCAGTCGCGCACCAGCACGTTGATGGTGCCGAGGTCAGGCGAGACGCGGTACAGGCCGCAGAAATCCAGCTCCGAGTCCACGTTAAACGTCATCGGATCGGTAAAATAGATGCTGCCGTCCGACTTCACCACCACATCGTTGGGGCGGTTCAGACGGCGGTCGTGGTAGCGATTGGCAATCACCGTCAGGCTACCATCCGCTTCCACGCGGGTGACGCGGCGGCCATCGTGCTCACAGGCCACCAGGCGACCCTGGCGGTCGCGGGTCAGGCCATTGGCGCGGTTGGTGGGCTCCGAGAACAGGGTGACGCCCTGGCCTGGGGTCCAGCGCATGCGGCGGTCAGGACCGATGTTGCTAAACAGCAGATAGCCACCTTCCTGCCACCACACCGGGCCTTCAGCGGGCCCCATGTCTGAGCCAAAACCACTGGCCAGTTCCTCAACGTCCTGTCCTGAAGCCACGATGCGGGCGAATCCCGCTGCGAGCTGTTCGAAGGGCATGTCTGTCTCCAAAGAAGTGTGCAGTGTGCAGTGTGGAGGGTGCAGGGTGCACGGCTCCTGTGCAGATGGTGCAATGTGCCTAGACAGCGTGTCAGCGCTGCCGGAAGCGATTATACTCGCGTCGCACGCTTATGCACGTGATTGTTCCTCGTTCCACAGACCAGGAGGCCGCCCTATGGATCCCAAAACCGCCGCCCAGCAGCGTTTCACAGCCGTGCAACCTGCCGTCATGGCGCTGAGTCATCGTATCCACGCCCATCCCGAGCTGGGCTTTGCCGAAGAACAAGCCTCCACCTGGCTGGCCGAGATGTTGACCGAGGCCGGCTTTCGGGTCAGCCAAGGCGTCTACGACCTGCCCACCGCCTTTATCGCCGAGGCCGGGCATGGCCCGCTGCACATCGCGCTCTGCGCCGAGTACGACTGTCTGCCGGGCATTGGCCACGCCTGCGGACATAACCTCATTGCCGCCATGGCCGTTGGCGCCGGCATCGCCGCGGCCCAGGTGGCCGACGAGCTGGGTCTGACCATTCGCATCATCGGCACCCCGGCAGAAGAGCTGGGCGGCGGCGGCAAGATCATGCTTCTCGAACGCGGTGCCTTTGCCGGCGCGCATGCCGCCATGATGGTGCATCCGAGCCCGACCGATAACGTCACACCGCAGATGCTGGCCAATCACCACTTTGGCGTGCGCTACACGGGTAAAGAGGCGCACGCCTCGGCCTATCCTGAGCTGGGGATCAACGCCGCCGATGCCCTGACCGTGGCCCAAGTGGCCATTGGCCTGCTGCGCCAGCACCTCCGCAGCACGGACCGGGTGCATGGCATTGTCACCAAGGGCGGCGAGGCGCCAAACATCATCCCGGCGCTGACCATGGCGCGCTACATTGTGCGAGCCAAAACGCTCGACGAGCTGGAGGATATTCGCCCCAAAGTCATGCGTTGCTTTGAAGCCGGCGCCCTGGCCACGGGTGCGCAGTTGGAGATCGTCGGCAGTCGTCCGCCCTACGCTCAGATGCAACATGACCCGGAAATCGCCGCTCTGTACCGCCGCAATGCCGAGGCTTTAGGACGCCAGTTCCCGGCCATAGAAGCCGGACAGCAGCGCAGCGGTGGCTCGACGGATATGGGCAATGTGTCGCTGGCCCTGCCATCGATTCACCCGATGATCGGCATTCAGTCGCTGCCAGCGGTGAACCATCAGCCGGAGTTTACGGCGCACTGTATCACGGCAGCGGCGGATCAGGCGATTGTCGATGGCGCGCTGGCCATGGCCTGGACGGCGATTGATCTGGCGACGCAGGCGCCGCTGCGCCAGCGCTTGCTGGGGCGGGCATAAGTTGGTGGTTGGCGAGGGAAGTCCAGTCTCTATGGGGGCGAAGCGTGGGCAAGAGAGCCACATACTTTCTGGTGCGTGGGGGCCTGGACGGTGCCAGGCGAGCGCCCTACAATGGTGCAGCAACAGGCCCCTTCACCCTTGATGCTTCACCCTTCATCCTTCCCGTGAGGTGTACCCGATGGCGCTAGCGCTCGATACACAAGCCGAGACAGGTCAGGCGATAGACTACCCAGAAAGCGACGGGCAGCCGATGGCAGAAAATACCAGACAATTTACCTGGATTGTCACCATCAAAGAAAACCTCGACAGCCTTCTGCTAGACGCCTTTGTGGCCGGAGATTTATTCTGGTATCCGGTGGAGCGCCAGAATGCCATCCGGCAAGCCCCTGACGTGCTGGTGGCTTTGGGACGCCCCAAAGGCCATCGTGGCTCGTATCGTCAGTGGGAAGAAAACCACGTGGCGCCCCAGGTAGTCTTTGAAATACTGTCGCCGGGGAATCGCGTCATCGAGATGCTACGCAAAGAGCGTTTCTATGCACGGCATGGCGTGCAGGAATACTACGTGTATGACCCCGATAGCAACGAGTTGGCTGGCTGGCACGTGCTGGCCGGGCAGTGGCAAGCGATTGAGGAGGCCAACGGTTGGACCAGCCCGCTCCTCGGCATTCGTTTTGTGCTGACGGCCGAGACCCTGGAGATCTACCGGCCCGATGGGAGCCGTTTTGAGACCTTTGCGGAGCTGCAGCAGCGTGCGACGGCAACAGCACAAGCCACCGAGGCGGCCCTGGCCGCGGTCGAGGCGGAGCGTCAGGCCAATGCGGCCCTGCGGGCGGAACTCGCGGCGTTACGGCGGCAACTCCACGCTGAGAGCGGTCAGCCGCCTGCCCCGGAAGCCTATATGCCTAATTGATCCCATGGGCCATCTGCGCCGTGGCGTCCAGGAGCAAGCGCTGGTGCTCCAGCGCTTGCTGGGGCGGGGGTGAGAGAGGGTCTATACTGCGCAAAAATAGCGCTTTACGGTGCTGCGTGGATGAGCGCCAGCACTTGCCGCTTGAGCGCCGGCAGGTTGCGCTCTCTAACAGCCCAGACCTCTGCCATACCTACCGCGGCATAGGCCTGCATCAGCAGATGACGCATGGCGATAATCTGCCGCCACGGTATCGCCGCATGACGGGTGCGGAATGCTGCGGAGAGACGCGAGGCAGCTTCCCCAATAATCAGGATATGATGCACCATCCACGTCTGGAGGAGTTCATCATTGTCGCAAGCCGTCCTGCCGTGGGAGGCGTATCTCTCAATCTGCTCGATGGCGTCCAATATATCGCGTAGCCGTTCTTGGTCACGCCTCATAAGGGCACAGCTTCCTTGAGCACCTGCGCTCGTAGGCGTGCCTTGAGACTGCGTTCGGTAGCGACATCCACCTTGCGATCAAGGCTGTTTCCCGTCGCCTGCAAACCCTTGTTGGGTGGCTGGAGACCGATGCCGGTGCCCGGGCCTCCCGGTGACCGACTGCCGCCCTACCCGGTGGGCCGTGGACCATGGCGACTGCCGCGGCGCAGGGCCCCGGGGTGG
>SXND01000228.1 GCA_005777235.1 Pseudomonadota bacterium | reverse complement strand
GATCTGATCGGCTACGGCGCCCACCTCCCTGATCCGCAATGGCCCAAGGGGGCCAGACTGGCGCTGAATTTTGTCTTGAATTATGAAGAGGGCTCGGAGGGCTCATTTGCCGACGGGGATGGCTACTCCGAGGTCGCCCTGACGGAATCGAGCGCGCAGGAAGTCCGGGGACGCGACCTGGCGGCAGAATCGATGTTTGAATACGGCAGCCGGGTAGGATTCTGGCGTATCCTGCGGCTCTTTCAGGCGCGTCAACTGCCGCTGACCATCTTTGGTTGTGCGCTGGCCTTGGAGCGTCATCCTCCGGCGGCCCAGGCGATTGTCCAGGCGGGCTATGACGTGTGTTGCCACGGTTGGCGCTGGGAGAAACATTATGAGCTCAGCGCCACGGAGGAGCGCGAGCACATCCAGCGGGCCATTACTTCCCTCCAACACACGCTCGGGACACGTCCCATCGGCTGGTACTGCCGCTATGGTCCGAGTGTGAATACACGCCGACTGCTGGTCGAAGAAGGCGGCTTTCTCTACGATTCTGATGCGTATAATGATGAACTGCCCTACTGGGTTGTGGTGGCGGAGCGTCCGCATCTGGTGGTGCCCTACACCATGAGCGTCAACGACTCCAAATTTGGGCGCGGGGTATTCGCCACAGCCGATGATTTTTTTACCTATGCCAGGGATGGCTTCGACGTGCTGTATCGTGAGGGGGCCAGCCAACCCAAGATGATGTCCGTGGGGCTGCACATGCGCCTCAGCGGCCATCCGAGCCGTGCGGCGGGGCTTGAACGCTTTCTGGATTATGTTCTGGCGCATCAAGACGTGTGGATTTGTAGGCGTGAAGACGTCGCACGACATTGGAGCACCCATCACCCCTATGCCTCGGTCTGAGGCACAGGGGACGGCAGGCTTTCCTGGGAGCGCAGGCGTCTCGCCTGCTTCCAAAGCGGGCAGGACGCCCGTGCTCCCAGGGTCACACAGGCCAACAACCGCAATCTGTGCGAGATGACAGGGCATGCGCCGGGTTTAGACCGCGGAGGCGGCTGGCTCTGGGGCAGGGAGTGGTTGCACAACCGGGGCCGCAGCCGCGGCCTGTGCCGCTTTGGCGCGCTCGTTCTGCACCAGGAGGTCCATGGCGACGAACGAGGAGATCAGGCCCGCGGTAAAGCTGATCAGCCAGGAGGTCACATACCCATGGGAGATGTCGAAGAGGTAGCCCCCGAGAAAGCCGCCTACCGACATCCCCACCATGGCAAAGGCATTCTGCCCGGCATAGCCGGGGCCAAAGAGCCGCTGACCAAAGACCTCACGCGACACCATACCATATTGTGTCCCGACGCCACCGTAGCCAAAGCCCCAGAGCACCGCGTAGAGGAAGAAGATGACCGGATCTTGGGTGTTCACCAGCCACAAGATGAGCGCGCCCTGCATAAACAGCGTAATCGTCAGGGCAAAACGCGCCCCATGGCGGTCGGCGAACATCCCCCAATAGATCCGACCAATGACGGACGAAATACTCATGATCGACAAGACCCAAGACGCCGCAAAGGCCGACAGCCCGGCATTGAGCGCAAAACCCACCACGTGCACGAGGGGAATGGAGTGGCACAGACAGCAGAAAAAGTTAATGCTCGCTAAGGCCCAAAAACCTTCCATACGCAGCACGTCTCCCCACAGGGAGCGCTCCTTGCGCGGTGGACCTGACACCTTGGTAGGACTCACGGGACGTGGCTGGACCGGGGCCGCATCAGGGTTGTGGCCATAGGGGGTCAGCCCCATCTCATGCGGGTGGTTGCGAATCAAAGCGCAACTCGCGGTGAGGAACACCGTCATCACCACACTCAAGACCACGTAGGCCGTTTGCCAGCCCCACTGGAAGATCATCCAGGTAATGATGGGCGAGAACACGAACGGTCCCACACCGTTGCCCGACATCATGATGCCCATCACCAGGCCACGGCGTTTCTCAAACCAGCGCGTCATCAGCGTCGTGGTGGAGAGAAAGAAGGCGCTGCGCCCAGCCGAGGCAATAAAACCGTACCAAAAATAAAAGCCTTCGATAGAGGTCGCCGTGCTGGTCATGTAGATGCCAAAGCAGTGCACGATGGTGCTGATGAAGAAGATGAAGCGCACACTGTGCGTATGCATAAAGGAACCGATAATGAGCACTCCAACGCCGGTCACCATGGCGGACATGGCATACGAGAACGACAGGGCACTATGCGACCACCCCATGTCTTCGGCCATCGGGGTGATGAACACCCCAAACCCCATCATGGTGCCCGAGGCGACGGTGGTCACCATAAAACAGGCCAGCAGAATGATCCAGCCATAGAAGAGACGCTCCTTGACTGGCTCAGCGGTCGGTGCGTGGCTTGTCGCGGTCATCATCGTTCCTTTTCTCGGCCAGTCTCCTCACGGAGCACATCCTGGCGCTACAGAATTGATGTGGTCCCTGGGAGACAGTGCTTTTCCCGTAGGTGATACTCAAATTCGGCGCGGAATTTGTTGATGGCACTTTCCACCGGCCAGACCGCGGCATCGCCCAGTGGGCAGATGGTTCGACCAAAAATATTGGTGCCCATGTGCAGCAGCAAGTCGATATCGCCCGGTCGCCCGTCGCCGTGTTCGATACGATGCAGAATCTTCGCCATCCAGCCCGTGCCCTCACGGCATGGACTGCACTGGCCGCAGGATTCATCGTGGTAAAACTCGGCGAGGATCAACGTCGATTGCACAATGCACACGGTGTCATCGAGCACCATCATGCCGCCAGAGCCCCCCATGGAGCCAGCGCGCTGCAGAGCGTCAAAATCACTGTCCACAGCCATAGCTTCGTCGGCGGTCAAAATGCGTGCCGAGGCCCCGCCCGGAATGACCGCTTTCAGCGTCCGCCCCTCGTGCAGCCCCCCGGCATGCTTGAAGATGATGTCGCGTAGCGGCATCCCGAGCGGCAATTCATACACCCCCGGATGTTTGACCTTGCCACTGACGCACCACATGCGCATGCCACGATTGCGTTCCGGCCCGATGCTGTTATACCACGCGGCGCCGCGCTCCACAATATGCCGTACATTGGCCAGCGTCTCGATATTGTTGACCACAGTGGGCATGCCAAAGGCCCCGATGTTGGCCGGGAATGGTGGTTTGATGCGTGGATAGGCCCGTTTGCCTTCTAGGGACTCAATCAAGCCGGTCTCTTCGCCGCAGATATAGGCCCCAGCGCCACGATGCACGAGCACCTCGACGGACACATCGGTGCCGAGGATGTTTGGTCCGAGATAGCCCGCGGCATAGGCCTCGTCAATGGCCGCTTGCAGGCGCTGCGCTCCCAGGAAAAACTCGCCGCGCAGATAGATGAACGCCAGCCGCACCTGCACGGCATAGCAACTGATAATTAACCCTTCGAGGATCTGATGCGGATCGTTTTCGATCAGCAGGCGGTCTTTGAAGGTGCCGGGCTCGGACTCATCACCGTTGCAGACCAGATAACGCTGCCGGTTGTCTTTCGGCAAAAAGCCCCATTTCACGCCGGTAGGGAAGCCCGCGCCACCGCGTCCGCGCAAACCCGCGTCGCGGACTATCGTCACGAGCTCGTCCGGCTTGTAGTCCCGGAGCGCTTTTTCGAGTGTCTGATAGCCGCCGAGGGAGCGATAGGTGTCCATCGTCCACAGGTTCGGCAGGCCAATATGCTGCGTCAGAACCTTTTCCATGTCAGACTTGCATCCTCGCTGCCAGGCGTGACACGCCCGCTTACGGTGCCAGCTCCTGGAGGAGCTGATCGAGTTTTTCTTCCGTTAAATGCGTGTACATGGCCGCGTTGTTGATGTACATCATTGGGGCTTGATCACACGCCGCCAGGCATTCCATGCCACGCAAGGTAAAACGCCCATCTGGGGTGGTCTCCCCCGTTTTGATCCCGAGCTTGTGTTCGAGATACCGTAGACAGCGGCGGGCGCCATTGAGTGAGCACGACAGGTTGACGCACACTTCCAGGCTGTATTGCCCACGCGGCTCGGTGGGAAACAAGGAGTAAAAAGTCGCCACACCTTTGACATCCACCATGGGCACGTGTAACAGGTCAGCTACCGCCTGACACACCTCGTCATCCATAGCGGGAAACTCTTGCATCGCCAGGTGGAGCGCCGGCAGCATCACGGCACGCCGCGTTGGATAGCGCGCCAGCAGGCTTGCGATGTGCTCCTGGCTGGCCGGCGAGAACTGCACTGTCATCCCTCACCCTTTCGCTCAGCGATCGTTTTCCCCGGCGATCATGTTGATCGTGCCAAAGGTGGCCACAATATCCGACACCATACCGCCCTTGAGCATCTTTTGCAGTCCTTGCATGAGCGCAAAACACGGCGGGCGCACGCGGCAGCGGTACGGGCGTCCCGTCCCATCACTGATGAGGTAAAAACCCAACTCGCCGTTGGCGCCCTCCACCGGAAAATAGGCTTCTCCAGCTGGCGGTTTGATGCCTTCGATAATCAGTTTAAAATGATTCATCATGCCTTCAATAGTGCCATAGACATCCGCTTTGGGCGGCATGGTCATGCGGGCATCATCGAGCTGCACCGGGCCTGCGGGCATGGAAGACATGCACTGTTCAACCAGACGAATGCTCTGACGGATCTCTTCCATGCGCACCAGGTAGCGGTCGTAGTTGTCGCCCTGCTCGCCAAGAGGCACGTCAAACTCCAGGCGATCGTAGACCAGATATGGACAGGCCTTGCGCACATCGTAATTGACCCCGGTGGAGCGTAGCACCGGGCCAGTAAAACTCAGGGCGATGGCATCCGCCGGGCTAATAATGCCCGTACCACGCATACGGTCATAGAAGATGCGGTTTCGCTGGATAAGATGCTCCACGTCGCGCATGGCCTCGCGCAGAATGACCAGGGTATGCGCCAGACGCGCGTTAAAGCCCTCGGGGAGATCGGCCATGACGCCGCCAACGCGGGTGTACGTAGTGGTGAGCCGGGCGCCGCAGATGGATTCCACCAGACGCCAGATTTCTTCGCGGGCTTTGATAAAGTAAAAGAAGACGGTCAGCGCCCCTAACTCCATGGCGTTGGCCGCCACGCAGGTCAGGTGATCCGTAATGCGTGACAGCTCGCAAACCAGGACACGCAGATACTGACAACGCTCCGGTACCTGCACGTCAAACAGTTTTTCCACGGCCAGCACGTACCCGACATTGTTAATCAGCGGCGAGACGTAATTGAGCCGATCCGTATAGGGGATGACTTGCGTGTAGGTATGACTCTCGGCTTCTTTTTCAAAGGCCCGATGCAGGTAGCCGATTTCCGTATCGCCATCGACCACGGTTTCGCCGTCCAGCTCCAGGGTCATGTGAATGACCCCGTGCATGGCCGGGTGCGATGGTCCCATGTGCAACAGCATATGGCGTGTCTCGGTGCCGTCCTCGTTTTGCTTGTTGACGTAGAACGAGGGGTCAAAGGCATTATGATCGAGCGGCTGCTCTTTCTCCTGCGGATAATCCTTGCGCAGAGGATGGCCTTCAAACCCCTGATACAGCAAAATACGGCGCAGATCCGGGTGATCGGTAAAGGTCAGCCCAAACATGTCATACACTTCACGCTCAAACCAGTTGGCGCCTTCCCACACCGGCATGAGCGAATCAATGCGAGGGTCGTCCTCTGGCACCGGCGCTTGCAGTCGCACGCGCTGGTTGTGGGGCAGGGAATAGAGATGGGCCACCACTGCATAGCGCGGCGTACGCCCAAGGGTGAGATAATCCACCGCGGTGAGGTCCATCAAGAAATCGTAGCGCAGAGCCGGGTCGTCCCGCAGAAAGCGCATCACCGCACGCCAGTCCTCACGCCGTACGACCAGCGTGTCATCCCCATGGGCGGCATGCTGCGCCAGAATCGCTGCGCCAAACTGCTGTTGCAGTCTGGTGCTGGTCACCGATGCATCGCTCATCTGTCCACCCTCACTCCCATTCCAGCGCGCCACGCTGCCAGGCATAGAGGAAACCCACCCCGAGCACCAGCAGGAACATCACCACCGCCATGAGCCCAGGAAGCCCGAGCGTACGGAAGACCACGGCCCAGGGATAGAGGAACGCCACCTCAATATCAAAGATAATAAAGAGCATTGCCACCACGGAGAATTTCACGGAAAACTGTGCCCCTGGCGTCTCAATCTGCTCCATGCCGCACTCAAATGGCAACGCCTTCACCGCCGTGGGCCGGCTCGGGCCGACAAAGCGGGACAGACTGAGCAACACGACACACACCGCGGCTCCCAGCAGGAACGTCATAAAAATCGGTAGCATGGTTAGGGCCTCCGCTCGTCATGGGCCAGCATGGTTTTGTGCGCCCGGACCTGTCCGAGCAAGTGGGCCGTGGTGGCTTCCATCGGATGCAGGAAGGTGCGCGGATACACCCCGATCCACACGATGAGCAGGATCACCGGCACCAGCAAGGCGATTTCACGCCCCGAGAGGTCGGGAAGATGCCGGTTCTCTGCATGGGTGATCTCGCCATACATGACGCGCTGATACATCCATAACATGTACACGGCGCCGAGAATAATCCCGAACACCGCGAGTACCGCGAAGAAGCGATTACTCTCAAAGGCCCCCAGCAAGATGAGAAATTCTCCCACAAAGCCATTGAGGCCCGGTAAACCAATGGACGAGAACATCACGACGAGGAAGCACACGGCAAAGATTGGCATGGGCTTCCAGAGCCCCCCGTAGTCGGCGATCAAGCGCGTATGCCGACGATCATACAGCATCCCCACCAGCAAGAAGAGCCCGCCCGTGCTCAGCCCGTGATTCACCATCTGCAGCACGCTGCCCTCAATCCCGGCGGCCTGGCGTGAAAAAATCCCCAAGACCACGAAACCGAGATGGCTGACGCTCGAATAGGCCACCAGCTTCTTCAGGTCTGGCTGCACCATGGCCACCAGCGCTCCATACACAATGCCAATAACCGCCAGCCCCGTAATCACCGGAGCATACGCGGCCACCGCATCTGGGAACAGCGGCAGACAAAAGCGCAGCAGGCCATAGCCGCCCATCTTGAGGAGTACCCCCGCCAGAATTACACTGCCGGCGGTCGGGGCTTCGACATGCGCGTCCGGCAGCCAGGTGTGGAAGGGGAACAGGGGTATCTTGATGGCAAAGCTGACGAAGAAGGCCAGGAAGAGCCATTTTTGCTGTTCTGGAGACAATGGCACCTTGTACAGATCCAGCACATCAAAGGACAACTGGCCGCTGAATTGCTGCTGGAAAACGTAGAGGGCGAGAATAGCCACGAGCATCAAGGCGCTGCCGGCCATGGTATAGAGGACGAATTTCAGCGTGGCATACAGGCGATTGTCGCCGCCCCAGATGCCAATGATGAAATACATTGGGATCAGCATGGCTTCCCAGAAGATGAAAAACAGAAAGAGATCCAAGGCCAGGAAAGCCCCCAGCATGGCGGTCTCAAGCAACAACAGCAAGATGACAAACTCTTTGACCTTGGTGGTAATGCTCTGCCAGGCGCCCAGCAAGGCAATAGGTAGGAGGAAGGTCGTGAGCAGCACCAGCGGCAGGCTGATCCCATCAATGCCCAGGTGGTAGGAGACACCAACACTGGCAATCCACACCACCTGCTCACTCATCTGCATCCCGGGAAGGGTCGCGTCAAACAGCGGATACAAGAGCAGCGACAACCCGAAGGTTGTGAGCATAGTGAGCAGTGCACCCCAACGGAACGCCTGGACGTTCGCACGCGGGAAACCAGCGAGGATCAGTGCCCCCAGCATGGGCACGCACAACACACTGCTTAACAGGGGAAAGGCCATAGAGCGGTATCCTTCTAGAGCAGCATCAGGAGCATCAACACCGCTCCGCCGACCAACGTCATGGCATACGTCCGCACATATCCAGTTTGCAGGTAACTGAGAAACTGGCTATTCAGGCTCATCACACTTCCCACGAGGTTGACCACCCGGTCGATACCGCGCACATCGACCACACGCCACAGCACGTTCTCCGAGAAGGTATAGAGAGGGCGAATAATCCACCGGGTGTAGGCTTCGTCCACGTAATACTTGTTGACGAAGAGGGTGTAGAACGCCTGCCAGCGTTGTATCCACTGCGCCTCCAAGGTGGGCTCTTCGAGATAGGCCCGCCGCGCCAGGCGCCAACCCGCCAGCGCCACGCCCAGCGAGATCAGCATGAGGACCACGTCGCCAAAGCCAAAATGATGCGACCCACCCCGCACATGCTCCGCCGCGGCGAAGACGGGGGCGAGCAAGCGATGCAGCCCTCCGTGCTCGGGCGGAAATCCCAGAAAGCCCCCGAGGAGCGACAACAGGGCCAAGAGCATCAGCGGCACCCGCATGGCCGGCGGCGCCTCATGTAGATGCGCCGCCACGTGGGGCTCCACCCGCGAGGGGCCATAGAACGTCAGATAGAGCAGGCGAAACATGTAGAAGGCGGTGAGGAACGCCGTGAGCAGCCCTACCAGCCACCACAGGATGTTGAGCCCCCCCATCTTCAGCGCCCCCGCCAGGATCTCATCCTTGCTCCAAAAGCCGGCAAACGGAAAAATGCCCGCAATCGCCAGGGTGGCCCAGCGCATGGTCCAGTGCGTAGTGGGTAGCGCGCCCCGCAAGTCGCCCATCTTGCGCATATCCTGTTCCCCGGCTAGGGCGTGAATGACCGCGCCTGCTCCCAGGAACAGCAGCGCCTTAAAAAAGGCATGCGTCACCAGGTGGAAAATCCCCGCCGTATAGGCTCCCACCCCCACCGCAAACACCATGTAGCCGAGCTGACTCACCGTCGAATAGGCCAGGACGCGCTTGATATCGGTGGCGACCAGCGCCATGGTGGCGGCAAACAGTGCCGTGGCAATGCCGATAAATGCCACCAGGCACGAGGCAGCGGGCGCCAGGGTGAAGAGCAGTGACGAGCGCGCGATCATGTACACCCCGGCGGTCACCATGGTCGCGGCGTGGATGAGTGCACTGACGGGCGTTGGCCCTTCCATGGCATCCGGCAGCCAGACGTATAAGGGTATCTGCGCCGCTTTCCCCATCGCCCCCATGAACAGGAGCAGCGCAATGGCAGTCAGTACGCCACCGGTCAGGTGACTCTGCGCCAGCTGGGTTTGCACGCCAAGCATGTCGGTGGTCTTGAAGGTCACAAACATGAGCAAGATGGCGAGCAGGAAGCCAAAGTCACCGACGCGATTGACGATAAAGGCTTTTTTGCCGGCGTCGGCGGCGCTCTGCTTGGTATACCAGAAGCCAATGAGCAGGTACGAGCACAACCCCACCCCTTCCCAACCGACGAACATGAGCAGGTAATTGTCCGCCATGATCAGGATGAGCATGGCCCCGACAAACAGGTTGAGATAGGTAAAATAGCGTGCGTAATCTTCCTCGTCGTGCATATACGCCGTGGAATAGACGTGAATCAGTAAGCCGACTCCCGTGACAACCAGCATCAAGGTGCAGGACAAGCCGTCAATTAGAAAACCCACCTGGGCCCGATAGACACCGGCGCTAATCCAGGGGAAGACGGTGGTCTGATACTGTGGCACTGGTTGACTGAGGAAGGTGATGAAGGTGATGAGCGCGAGCAGGAACGCCAACCCTACCGCCGCCATGCCAATCTGGCCAATCGTTTCACGGCGATAGTACTGGCCAAAAAAGCCATTGAGCAACGCACCAAGCAGCGGGCATAACGGCACAAGCCAGACACTATCGAGCATACGCGAGTTCCTACAGCCTGCCCATGGGGCAGCCAATCAGTCTTTGCCTGTCGTCACACACTTGGCGTGCGTGTATGTCCTGAAGCGCAAGGCGAGGTGCAAATGCTGAGGGAGAGACGTCGAGAAGCAACGCCACTTCGGGAAGCGAATCTTAGCAGAGCCTCTTCTGAGGTGTCAAGCCGATTCCCGGCGTCTACCGCCCCTTGGCCTGGGCGCGTTGCAGATCAGGTAGCACGCTCTCCGGGATGGCATAGCCGGGCGCAATCTGCCCGAGCACCGCGCCTTCGGGGCGTCCGTGATAATCGGACCCACCCGTGGCCACCAGATCATAGCGTGTGGCACAGTCCTGAAACAGCGCGATGGCGTCCGGGTAGTGGCGGTGATGATACACCTCAAGGCCGATGAGCCCCATGGCTTTGAACGTGGCCACGAACGGATGCATGGTCTCAGGATCGGTACTGAGGGTGCCCGGATGGGCCAACACACACACGCCCCCCGCTTGGCCAACTAAGGTAAAAGCTTCCTCTGGACTCAGGGCCGCTTTGGGGACATTGCACGGGATGAGAAAATGGTCAAACGCCTGCTGCGTGGTCGGGGCATAGCCCCGGGCGATGAGCGCCTTGGCCAAATGTGGCCGCGTGAGCGCCCCGCGGGCGCTGTCCAGGACACGCTGGGTATCCAGCGGCGCTTTCCCTTCCTGTTGCAAGAGGGTATTGATACGTGCGAGCATCTCAATGCCGCGCTGCACCCGGTGCTCCTGCACCGCGGCGAGGCGCGTTTGTAACGGAAGCGCCGCGGGGTCAAAACCATAGCCTAACACGTGAATATCATCGTAGGCGCCATACTGCACGGTCAATTCCACGCCGGCGATGATCTCCACGCCACAGTCAGCCCCCGCCTCGTAGGCCTCTGGGAGGGCGGTGAGAATATCGTGGTCTGTCACCGCAATGCAGTGTAAACCCTGCTGCGCGGCTTTGGCCACCAGGACAGCTGGTGTATCCAAGCCGTCAGAGTAGGATGTATGGGTATGTAAGTCAGCACGTAAACGCCACGGGGCCATAGCACCTCCTTCGGCTTTGTAGAGCCATGACCGTACGCAATTATGTGCCGAAAGACAAGGGGAAAGCCGTGGTGCACGCCCTGACTGGCCTGGGGCAGCCAATGGACAAGGCCCAGGGCCTGTGGTAAGGTTTGCCCATACACACATGGGCATAAATGCGTGCGTACACGCGTTGCTAGTTAAGGATGTGAGGGTGGCTGACGGCGCTTACGGTGCGGACGGTAGGACGCGGAGAGGCCGCCCGCAGTCGTATATATGCGTAGGAGTGGAGGAGAAGGGCGATGCGTCAGTTCATACGGCAGAAGGCAGGTTTCACCCTCATTGAGTTGATGGTGGTGATCATTATCCTTGGCCTGCTCGCGGCGATTGTCATGCCACGCATCGTGGGACAGACCGACCAGGCGCGCTACGGGGTCGCCCAGGCACAGATGCGCATTCTTGAAGACGCCCTGAAGCGCTATAAACTGGATAACGGCGTCTTCCCGAGTACCGAACAAGGGCTGGAAGCCTTGGTGCGCAAGCCCGCTGTCGGGGTGATCCCGCGGGGCTGGCCGGAAGGCGGCTATCTCGACAAGACGGAATTGCCACGCGACCCCTGGCAAAATGCCTACCTCTATATTTCCCCGGGTCAGCATAGCCCTGATTATGATATAAGATCCCTCGGTGCCGATGGCGCCGAAGGAGGCGAGGGCTACAATGCCGACCTGGAGAGCTGGCGCGTGTCGCGCTAAGTTCGCACGCAGCACCCGGAGTATGGGATGGGCTCCAGCACGGCCCGAAGGTGTGGCGGCGTGGTCCACCGGCCGACCGTGGGGGTGATCCCGCCTGATGGTCTCATATCCCTTGGCGCCGACGGCACGGCAGGAGGCGAAGGCTACAATGCGGATATCGAGAGCTGGCGCATGTCGCGCTGCGCGTGGTTTTACGTTGGTCGAACTGGCTATGGTGATCCTCGTGCTCGGGATTGTCATGGCCACCGTGATGCCACGGTTCGTCGGGACGCTGGAGCGGCAGCATCTGCGCAGTACGATCAACATCGTGCAAGGCACGGTGCGTTACCTGTATGCCTATGCCGCGCTCACCAAGCGCGTCTATCGCCTGACGTTTGATCTTGACCGCCAGGTCATGTCCGTGTGCTACCTCGACGGCGAGACGTGTCGCCTTGAGGCGAGTCGGGAGTTGCGCGAGTATGTGTTTCCAGCCAACATCCGGGTTCTCGATGTCGTCTCACCTCAGGGCGTGAAAACGCGCGAGGGAGAGGCGGTCACCCATTTCTTTCCGGAAGGTCTGGTCGAACCTAGTGTTATTCATCTCGCCACGGTGAGCAATCAACGCGTCACGCTGATGATTGAGCCCCTGGCGGGCCGGGTAAAAATCTTTGATGAATATGTCGAACAGCAAGGGAGTTAAGCCCCAGGGGTGTGCTGCCGGCTTTACCTTACTGGAAGTGCTGGTCGCGGTGGCCCTCGTGGCCCTGGTGCTCGTGTCATTTATGGGGCTGCATCTGCGTTCGCTCGACGCCACGCTCCAGTCCCAGGATATCACCACGGCTGTCCTCCTGGCGCAAGGCAAGTTGGCGTCCCTGGGATCTTTCCCAGAAACGGGCACCGAGGAGGGGGCCTTTGAAGGCCCCGATCTCTCGCGGTTTCGGTGGGCGAGCGCGGTGACGGAGCATACCTTAGACGCCAAGGTGTCTGGGGGGAAAGCCGTCGTCGTGCGTCAGATGGACGTCACGATCCTCTGGCTTGATGGGCAGCAGACACGCTCCTATGTATTGGAAGCGTATGGCTTACGCTAAGCGTCCGGGCTCCGTGGACCGCAGCGCAGGATTTACCTTGGTTGAATTGCTCCTGGCGCTTTTTCTGTTCGCGTTGGTGGCGGGCGTGATCTTTGCCATGTTCAATGCCGTGGCCAGCGGCGTGGACAAAGGCCGTCAGAGTATGGAACTGTATCGTGTGGGCCGCGCCGCTCTCCTGCGCATGGCCCAGGAAATTGGCGCGGCGTTGCCGCCACCTGAGAAGACAGGCACGACAGGCACAACGGATGTCCTGGCGTTTCAGGGGAAGAAGCAGACCGCGGGCCCTGGTGTGAGTCATGATCGTGTGGACTTTCTCACTATTCCCTACCGGCGGGCGCGTGTCCCGATTCCGAGCTATGAACTGTGCCGTGTGGCGTATTATGTTGCGGAGAATGCCCAAGGCAAGTCGGCGCTGTTTCGCGAGGAGGACTGCTCTGGGGAGTCAGGCGCCCAGCACGAACGGGCCATACGTCTTGAGCTCACCGATCTCGCGGTCGGGCTGGGGCTGACGTATTATGATGCCACCAAGGAGCATGACGAATGGCCGGCCAACCGGGAGGCGCAGCAGCTCTTACCATGTCGAGTACGCTTGGCCTTAACCTTGCGTGATGCGCAACAATATGAGCGCTCATTCATCACCACCGTGGCGCTGGTGACACGAGGTTCCTGTGTACAGTAAGCCAGAGGTTACTTGGACAAGAAGTGGTGGGCTGCAGCGCAGCCCGAGGTGTGCGCGCCGTCACGAGCGCGGCTTGGCGCTCGTGATGACCCTGTTTGTCATTGCGCTGGTGACGATTCTCGTGCTGGAATACCATTTTGATGCCTCAGTCGAACTGGATTTGGCCACAAACTCTGGGAAAGATGTGCAGGCCTACCATCTGGCGCTGGCCGGCGTGCGGTTTGCGCAGGCCCTCTTGCAGGCGGATAAAGCCGACAGTGATGGGCCGCAGGATCCCTGGTATCAATTGGGGTTAGTGCCACTGTGTTTTTCTCCCAAACAGCTCATTGAACAGGCCACAACCGGCTTGGAGGCACTGAGTGGGGCCAATGCCCCGCCCGTGACCGATGCACAGCGTGTCGCGGCCCAGCGCGGGGTAGATGGGCCGCAGGCGGCGGAAGGCTGTGTCCTCCTGCATATTACCGACGAAGATAGCAAGCTCCCACTCAATGCCTTGATGCCGCTACCCCAAAGCGATGGGACATCGGAGCCGGAGCCTCCGCAGCCGTGGGGGCCCGTGATGCAGAAATTCTTGGAGAGTTTTGCCATAGATCCAGACATTATCGACGCCTTGATCGATTGGATGGATGAGAATGACAGCCCCCGAGGCACAGGTGGGGCTGAAAAATCACACTATACCAGTCTTCCTATCTCCTACGAGCCCCCGAATGCCCGCATGCGGACGCCAGGAGAACTGCGCCTGGTGCGCGGGTTCGACGAGTTGGAGACGTTGGCGAAACTGTTTCCCGGTGTGCCACCGGAGGCCATCGCAGGGCTTGATCTGGGGAGTAACATCTACCTCACGCCCTTTACGGGAGCGCTCATGCCTACGACGAATCCCACTCCCAGAGCGAGCGCACCACCGCAGCCCCAAACTCCCACACCTCCAGGGACGCCACCCGTGAATCCCCTGAAGCAAAGTGCCAGAGTCAATCTGAATACCGCCTCCCCGGAAGTCCTGAAGGCGCTGTTGACCGGGGTGCAGCCTGGGCTGAGTAGCCCAGAGTCTCAGGTGGAGGATCTCGTGGCCCGACGGCAGGCGAAGCAGTTTAAGACGCTGATCGAAGCCGTGCCTGACGCGACCTTACGCGCCGCCCTCACGCCCGTGGCGGATGTCAAAAGTACGCATTTTCGCGTCGAGTCTATCGGGGTGTTGGGGGTGATCCAGAAAAAAATGGTGGTAGTGCTCAAGCGTGGTGCGACACAAGCCAGTACCATCGATCTGGCCAACCCCATCGCTATGGTGTATTTTAAGGTTGAGTAGCAAGACGGGGAGGTGTCTATCCGGCGCATTATTGTGCAAAGCGTGCTGTATACACTGTACACACTTGTGGCGTTTGTGGTCTGTGTCTATCTGCTGTTTCCCTATGATCTGTTGCAACAACGGCTGGTGGAATGGCTGTCGCAAGAGGGGAGGCAGGTGACCCTCACCCGGCTACGGCCAGCCTTTCCGTTGGGCTTACAGGCCGACGGTCTGCGCATGCAGGTCGAGCCTCTGAGCCCGAGTGCCCCGGCGGTGGAGATCGAGACGCTCTCAGTCAGGCCCGCCTGGGCGGCGCTGCTGTCGCGGAGCCTGCAGGCGCGCTTTGCGGCACAGTTGTATGGTGGACGCCTTGAGGGGCAGGTGCGCTATCACCAGGCGGAAGGTGGTCCACTGTGGGAGGTGCAGACCCGTCTAGTCGAGCTCGATGTGGCACGGCACGCGCTGCTGCGTACCGGCGACAAGGTGTTCATCCGTGGGCGTCTCAGCGGTGATACCGCCTTCACGTTGAGCCAGGCTGGCACCGTCCAAGACAGCACGATCACTCTCCAGGTCCGCGCCTTGGGTTTTCTCGGTATCCCGGGCTGGCAAGTGCCCCTCCAGCGTGAAATTGCGTGTGAGAATTTCCAAGGGACGCTGAAGACCAGCCAGAAACAACGCGGCACGGTGTCACTGACGTGCCAGAGCAAAGAACTCACGCTGACGACCAAGGATGGCAGCGTGGGCTGGAAAACTCCTCTGGTGGATAGTCAACTTACTATCAGTGTCACAGTCAGTTCTGAAAAGGTATACAAACAAGAAGTGGACCTCTTGGCGGCGCTGGTACGCAAGCGCCCTGACAGCCGTGGAGAACTCTCGTTCCGCTTACAGGGCCCTCTGCGCCAGTTACGGCTAGGGGCCTAATGAGGCTTTGTCTGGTATGAGGAAAGCCGTATGACCAGCAACGACGTGCGCAACGCCTTTTTACGGTATTTCGAACAGCGGAACCATCGCATCGTCAAAAGTGCGCCGCTGATCCCCAAGGATGACCCGACGCTGTTGTTTAACAACGCCGGCATGGTGCAGGTTAAGGACGTACTGCTGGGGCGCGAGCAGCGGG